>NZ_JBHXLU010000053.1:5129-83329 GCF_042720695.1 Streptomyces sp. NPDC058457
GCCGGCCGCCCCCCCCGCCCCCGCTGCGCCCCGCGGGGGGGGGGGGGCCCCCCCCCCCCCCCCTGGCACCCTCGCACCGGTACTGTCGGACAGACGCCGAGCCGCACAGGGTTGTACGGCTCCCCTTGCGAACTGCACGAGGTGGAATGTGAAGGCGATCCGTCGGTTCACCGTCCGTCCCGTTCTCCCCGAACCCCTCCGCCCCCTCAGCGACCTGGCCCGTAACCTGCGCTGGTCCTGGCACGCCGAGACCCGTGACCTCTTCCAGGCCGTCGACCCCGAGCGCTGGGCCGCCTCGGAGGGCGACCCGGTGCGACTGCTCGGCAGTGTGCCGCCGGCTCGGCTCGCCGAACTGGCCGGGGACCGCCGGTTCCTGCGCCGGCTGACCGCGGTCGCCGATGATCTCAATGACTACGTGACCGGTGACCGCTGGTACCAGACCCGCCCCCAGTCGGCCGAACTCCCGGCCGCCGTCGCCTACTTCTCACCCGAGTTCGGCATCACGGCCGCCCTGCCCCAGTACTCCGGCGGCCTCGGCATCCTGGCCGGCGACCACCTCAAGTCGGCCAGCGACCTCGGCGTGCCGCTGATCGGCGTCGGCCTGCTCTACCGGCACGGCTACTTCCGGCAGTCCCTGTCCCGGGACGGCTGGCAGCAGGAGCACTATCCCGTCCTCGACCCCAACGAACTCCCCGTGGCCCTGCTGAAGGAGGCCGACGGCACCCCCGCGCACGTCTCCCTCGCGCTGCCCGGCGGCAGACTGCTGCGCGCCCGTATCTGGCTGGCCCAGGTCGGCAGGGTGCCGTTGCTGATGCTGGACTCGGACGTCGAGGAGAACGACTTCGGCGAACGCGGGGTCACCGACCGGCTCTACGGCGGCGGCAGCGAGCACCGGCTGCTCCAGGAGATGCTCCTCGGGATAGGGGGTGTGCGGGCCGTACGGACGTACTGCCGGCTGACCGGCCACCCCGTGCCGGAGGTGTTCCACACCAACGAGGGCCACGCCGGCTTCCTGGGCCTGGAGCGGATCGCCGAGCTGGTGGCCGCCGGGCTGGACTTCGACTCCGCGCTGGAGGCGGTCCGGGCCGGCACGGTCTTCACCACCCACACGCCCGTCCCGGCCGGCATCGACCGCTTCGACCGCGAGCTGGTCGCCCACCACTTCGGTCCCGACGCCGAGCTCCCCGGGATCGGCGTGGAGCACATCCTGCGGCTCGGCATGGAGACCTACCCCGGCGGCGAGCCCAACCTCTTCAACATGGCCGTGATGGGGCTGCGGCTGGCCCAGCGCGCCAACGGGGTCTCGCTGCTGCACGGGAACGTCAGCCGGGAGATGTTCTCCGGCCTGTGGCCGGGATTCGACCCCGACGAGGTGCCGATCACCTCCGTGACGAACGGGGTGCACGCCCCGACCTGGGTGGCACCGGAGGTCGTCCGGCTGGGCGCCCGGCGGCTCGGCGACCGCCGTACCGAGGAGGCACTGACCGTCGGCGGCCCGGAGCGCTGGGACGCGGTCGCGGAGGTCGCCGACCAGGAGATCTGGGAGCTGCGCCGCAGCCTGCGCGAGCAGCTGGTGCTGGAGGTGCGGGAGCGGCTGCGGGCGTCCTGGCGGCAACGCGGCGCCGGTACCGCCGAGCTGGGCTGGATCGACGGCGCCCTCGACCCCGACGTCCTGACCATCGGATTCGCCAGGCGTGTCCCCTCGTACAAGCGCCTCACGCTCATGCTGCGCGACCGCGACCGGCTGATGGACCTGCTGCTCCACCCCGAGCGGCCGATCCAGATCGTGGTGGCCGGGAAGGCGCACCCGGCCGACGACGGCGGCAAGCGGCTGGTCCAGGAACTGGTCCGCTTCACCGACGACCCGCGCGTCCGGCACCGCGTCGTCTTCCTGCCCGACTACGGCATGGCGATGGCGCAGAAGCTCCTGCCCGGCTGTGACATCTGGCTGAACAACCCGCTGCGCCCGCTGGAGGCGTGCGGGACGAGCGGGATGAAGGCGGCGCTCAACGGCGGCCTCAACCTCTCGGTGCTGGACGGCTGGTGGGACGAGTGGTTCCAGCCGGACTTCGGCTGGGCGATCCCGACGGCGGACGGCGTCGGCACCGATCCCGACCGCCGGGACGACATCGAGGCCGCCGCGCTGTACGACCTGCTGGAGCAGCGGGTGACCCCGCGCTTCTACGAGCGTGGCCGCAGCGGTCTCCCGGACCGCTGGATCGAGATGGTCCGGCAGACCCTGACCCTGCTGGGGCCCAAGGTGCTGGCGGGCCGCATGGTCCGGGAGTACGTGGAGCGCCTCTACACCCCGGCGGCCCACGCCCACCGGTCCATGACCTCGGACACGGCCCGTGAACTGTCCACCTGGAAGGGCAGGGTGCGGGCGGCCTGGCACGGAGTCTCGGTGGACCACGTCGAGACGACCACCGCCACCGCCACCGCCGAACTGGGCACCACCCTCGCCCTGCGCGTCCGCGTCCGCCTCGGCGACCTCGCCCCCGACGACGTGGAGGTCCAGGCCGTCTCCGGCCGGGTCGACCCGGAGGACCGCATCACGGACGGTACGACCGTCCCGCTGAAGCCGATCGCCGGCCCGGACCTGGAAGGCCACTGGACCTACGAGGGCCCCCTCTCCCTGGACCGCACGGGCCCCTACGGCTACACGGTCCGTATCCTCCCCACCCACCGGCTGCTGGCATCCGGCGCGGAGCTGGGACTGGTGGTGGCGCCTTCGGAGGGGGCGGTCACGGGGGCCGGGGTGCTGATGCGCTGACCACGCGGGACCCGACGCGCCAAGGGCGGACCTTGCCTGCCCTTGGCGATCGGATTGCTCTTCGACGGCAGCTGTCATACCTGCCCCATGCGTACCGTCACTACGGTTGTCGATGGGCATGTACACGAAGTGACGTACGGGGGCGGAGCTTCGATGGGCGATCTGAAAGCGGACACCAAGCGCATACGCGAGTGCTCGCGTGCGCTGCAGCGCATCTACGACAACTTCACCAGCCGCACCAATCCGGCTGAGGACTTCTCCGCGGCGGAGCTCGGGGACCGGCGCACAGTCGGCGCCTTCGACGAGTTCGCCGACAACTGGAAGATCCACCGCAAGGACCGCGGATCGTCGACGGCAGTACCGCCGACTGGGCCAGCACCCTCGAACACGCACAGCAACTGGCCGACAAGGCGCTGAAGGCCGCACAGGCCGCTCACGCCGATCACGAGTCGGCGCTCCGGAGCATCCAGGGCCTGCCGAAGGACACGGCTGACGACGATCCCCAGCGCGTCCGGCTGAACAAGGCGCGGGACCGGGCGGCCGGCGACCTGTCGAACGCCAAGTCGGCCCTCCGGCGTGCCAAGGACGTCCGCGACGACGCGGCGAACCAGGCCGCCAAGGTCATTCACCGTGCCATTACCCACGACGGCATGCACGACTCGGGGTGGGACAAGTTCGGCAACGCGGTCGACTCCATCGCGTCCGACGTGGGGGACTTCCTCAAGGACGCGGGTGAGGTCCTGGTCTCCGACCTCGCCTCCCTCGGCAACGCGATGCTGCACGACGCCGGCTCCACACTCTCCGTTCTCGGCGGACTCGCTCTGGTGGCGGGCGGTCTCGGGGAGGAGGCCGGAGGCGTGCTGCTGGACGCCACCGGCATCGGTGCCGCCCTCGGTATCCCGGTCAATGTCGCGGCCGCCGCCCAGATTGCCGTGGGGGTGTCCCTGGCGGGTGCCGGACTGGCCAACATCGTCAACGACGCGACGGGGCCCGACCGGGTCGACATGACGTCCGACGGTTCGGGCGGCGGAGGCGGTGACTGGGACCCGGCGGCGGAGGCGGACCGGACCAGGCCGTCGGGGCAGCCGGACCCCAATGCGCAGCCTCGGGGGAAGCCGGAATCCCTGAGCAAGAACGACAACCCGGAGACGATCCGGGCCAAGGGGCGAGAGGTGCACTCGGCCGAGACGCTCGCCAAGCAGGGATACGACGTCGAACAGTCTCCGGGAAGGATGGCGAACGGGACGAAGCCTGATTTCCGGGTCGAAGGCCAGATTTTCGACAACTATGCCCCTACCACGAGCAGTCCCCGCTCCATCTGGACAGCGGTCGAGAAAAAGGTGGACAAGGAACAGACGGAGCGCGTCGTTCTGAACCTCGGAGACAGCAACGCCGACCTGGGCGCACTGCGGAAGCAGTTCAACGACTGGCCCAAGGCCGGACTCAAAGAGGTGTTGGTGATCGACCGCGAAGGAAATATCGTGCACCTTTATCCGTAGAAAACAGGGGAACTTCTCCATGGCAATCGATTACGACCTCGACATCGCGACGTCGGCATCCGCGGTCGATGTCGCTGCTCGGCTCTCGGAGATCGGCAGAGGGAACGGCGTGTTCGATGTGTCGGCCACTGCCGAGCGGCTGGCGGAACGGGGGACGTTCGCACTCAGCCGGTTGGGAACCAGCATCAGTGTCCTCCCGCAGGCGACACCACACCCGTGGCACCCCATCGTCGAGGGGCTCGGCTTCACGCCCACTGTCGGTGTCGGGTTCCGCGTGGCCAAAGGCGTCGAGGTCTCGGACCAGGAGGACGACATGATCCGCCTGGTGTCACCTCTGTTGGAGCGCGTCGAGGGCGACGCCGTCCTCCACTTCCAGTACGAGGTGATCTGGCTGCTTCGCCGGAACGGCGAGCTCAGCCTCAACGAACGGGACGACATCTGGCCACCGCAGCGGCTGGCCCTGATGACGCAGCCCTACCGGCGGGAAACCCACAGCATGGACTCGGAGTGAGTCAGTACAGGCGATTCCGGTTTCAGGCGACCGATATGCCGGGCCGCGACATCTGGTGCCCGAATACCGAGGTCGCCCAGGCATTCGTGGGAACCGCCGAGGTCTTCGCCCAGGTCTTCGGCGTCACCTCAGGTGTCGCCGACCCCGTCGACGGAGTCTGCCTCGTCGACTTCCGGGCCTTCGGCGCACTCTGCGCCGCGGCCGTCGGCCGGTTCAGCGGCACCCGTGAGGGAATCCTGCGCTCCCTGTCCCTCGGCTTCATCGCGACCGCGTTGGTTCTCATCGATCGCGCCGGGCACCCGGCCCCCGCGATGCCCGGTCCGGATCAGGAGCGGGCATGGGCGGTACTGCGGGACCAGCATGCCCGGGCCATGGCTGTCTGACCGTCAGAACTCGGGCTCCGCATCCGCGCACAGTCTCCGCAGCACCGCCCCGCAACGGCGGGCGTACGCGTGCTGCAGCCCTCGGGTCGCCGCCCCGCCCGCGCGGGCGTACCACTTGGCGGGTCTGCTGAAGGCCGCGACCGTGAGCCAGACCGTGCCGTCGCCGGTGCGGTCGACGACGAAGGCCTCCTCGCCGCATTCGGGGTGGCCGGTGAGGGTGCCGTAGGCCCAGCCGGCGCGGCGGGACTCCTCGGCCGTCCAGACGATCCGGCAGGGGGCCTTGATGAGGCCGGCCAGGGTGACGGTGACGTCGACGCCGGGGGCCGCGCGGTCGGCGGTGGCGTCGATGCCCACGCCGAGGGCGCGGTGGAGTTCCCAGGTGAGGACCGCCTCGGCGGCCCGGTGGAAGACTTCCTGGCCCTCGCCTATGCGCGTGCGCACATGCAGGGGGTGGAAGCCCGGCGGGCAGGCGGCGAGGCTCTCGCGAGTGGCGCCGACCGCCTCGTACGTGAAGGACATGGGAGAGAGCGTAGGGCGGGCCCCCGGGACGCCTTCTCCCCGGGGGCCCGCCTGTGCTGCTGGGGGTGGGGTCAGCTGACGTTGACCGCCGTCCAGGCCGCCGCCACCGCGTTGTACTCGGTGGAGCCGGAGCCGTACAGCGCGGCCGCCGCGGACAGCGTGCCGGT
This sequence comes from Streptomyces sp. NPDC058457, assembly GCF_042720695.1. Lineage (NCBI taxonomy): Bacteria > Bacillati > Actinomycetota > Actinomycetes > Kitasatosporales > Streptomycetaceae > Streptomyces > Streptomyces sp. NPDC058457. Next base: position 10,982 of record NZ_JBHXLU010000053.1, read on the forward strand.
GCGGGCCGACTTGTAGTTCGTGGTCGACGTGAAGTACGTCGTCAGCGCCTTGTACCAGATCTGCAGCGCCTTGTCCCGGCCGATGCCGGTGACCGTGGAGCCGGTGTACGTCGGCGAGTTGTAGCTGACGCCGTTGATGGTCTTCGAACCGCTGCCCTCCGAGAGGAGGTAGAAGAAGTGGTTCGCGACGCCCGACGAGTAGTGCACGTCGAGGTTGCCGACCGAGGAGGACCAGTAGTTGGCGGAGCCGCCGTCCTTGCTGGGCTGGTCCATGTAGCGCAGCGGGGTGCCGTCGCCGTTGATGTTGATCTTCTCGCCGATGAGGTAGTCACCGGGGTCGGAGGCGTTGTTGGCGTAGAACTCGACACCCGTGCCGAAGATGTCCGAGGTGGCCTCGTTGAGGCCGCCGGACTCGCCGCTGTAGTTGAGGCCCGCGGTGTTGGCGGTGACGCCGTGGCTCATCTCGTGGCCGGCCACGTCCAGCGAGGTCAGCGGGTGGGTGTTGCTGGAGCCGTCGCCGTAGGTCATGCAGAAGCAGTCGTCGTCCCAGAAGGCGTTGACGTACGAGCTGCCGTAGTGGACGCGGGAGTAGGCGCCGACACCGTCGTTCTTGATGCCGCTGCGGCCGAAGGTGCTCTTGTAGAAGTCCCAGGTCTCCTGCGCGCCGTAGGCGGCGTCGGCGGCCGCGGTCACGTCGGTGGTGGAGCTGGAGGCGGTGCCGGTGCCCCAGGTGTTGGTGGTGTTGGTGAACAGGGTGCCGGTGCCGGAGCTGGTGGTGTGCTTCAGGTTGTACGTCTTGTGGCTGCCGCGGGAGGCGTCGGTCAGCGAGTACGTCGTGCCCGACAGCGAGGTGGTGAGGCTGACCGTGCCGGAGTACAGCGTCTTGCCGGTACCGGTGGCGTTCTCGACGCCCTGGTACTCGAAGAGCTTCTTGCCGGTGGCCGCGTCGGTGATGACGTGCAGCTTGTTCGGGGTGCCGTCGTCCTGGAAGCCGCCGACGACCGTCTCGTAGGCGAGGACGGGGGTGCCCGAGCCGGCCCAGACCACCTTGCGGGCGCCGTCGGCGGCCTGCTTGGTGGAGCCGAGGGTCTTGGCCGCGGTGAGCGCGGTCTTCTCGGCCTTGGCGGCGGTGATCTGCGGCTTGAGGGAAGCCACCTTGATGGTCGCCTTGGTCGCCTTGGTGACGCCCTCGGTCTTGCCGGCCTTCGAGGTGTGCACGACGATGTCGCCGCCGAGGACGGGCAGGCCCGCGTAGGTGCGCTCGTAGCGCGTGTGGACCGTGCCGTCGACGTCCTTCACGACGTCCTTGACGACCAGCTTCTCCTTGGTGCCGAGGCCTATCTGCTTGGCCGTCTCGGCGACGTTCGCGTCCGCCTTCTGGATCAGGGCGGTGCGGGCGGAGTTGGAGAGCAGCGTGGGGGCGGCGGCCAGCGGCTTCTTGTCGACGGCCGAGGCGTTCGCGGTCATACCGGTGGTGAGGAGGGCGCCGGCGGCGACAGCGGTGGCGATGGCGAGCGTGGTGCGCTTGTGACGCGCGTAGAGGGGGCTCACTCAAGCTCCTTCATGATGTGGGGAGTCCGGGCGGAGTGGGGTTACCGGCCCGGCTGTGGGGTGTGAAGTTGCTGTGCTGTGCGACGGGTGAAGGAAGAGTGACATCAAGGTCGCGTACATGTCATGACCTTGAAGTGATGTTGGCCGAAAAGCATGTGTTGGGTGAACGTTGCGGGCATGTAAAACGGGCGCCGCCCGAGGGGAGGATCCCCCCGGACGGCGCCCGGTGCCCGTCTGAGTTACCTGCGGTTACGGGAAGGTCAGCTTCCACCCGTTGATCGTGCCGACGTCCTGCGCGGCCTGGTCCTGGACCTTCAACTTCCAGGTGCCATTGGCCGATTCCGACGAGGCGTTCACCGTGTAGGTGTCCGTCACGTTGTCCGCCGAGTCGGACGAGCTGAAGTTCTTCAGGCGGTACGAAGTCCCGGACGGACCGACGAGGTCGATCACCAGGTCGCCGCGCCACGTGTGGCTGATATTCGGCGTTACCTGCAAGTTGCTCGGCGCGTTGCCGGTCCGGCCGGAGACCGTGATCGACGAGGTGACCGCCGGCCCGTTGTCCGGAATCGACACGGCCGTGGTGCTCTCGTACGAGGTGCCCGTACCGCCACCGCCGCCGGAGCGCGCGCCGACCGCCACGGCCGCCCAGGCGTCCTGCACCGCCTTGTACTCGGTGCTGGTGGTGCCGTACAGCTCACCCGCCGCCGCGAGGGTGCCGGTGCGGGCGGCCGCGTAGTTGGTGGTCGAGGTGAACTTGGTGGTGAGCGCCCGGTACCAGATCTGGAGGGCCTTGTCGCGGCCGATGCCGGTGACCGGAAGGCCGTCCGAGGTGGGCGAGTTGTAGCTGACGCCGTTGATGACCTTGGCGCCGCTGCCCTCGCTCAGCAGGTAGAAGAAGTGGTTCGCCACGCCGGACGAGTAGTGCACGTCGAGGTTGCCGACGCCGGAGTACCAACTGTCCGCGGAACCGCCGTCCTTGCTCGGCTTGTCCATGTAGCGCAGCGGGGTGCCGTCGCCGTTGATGTTGATCTTCTCGCCGATGAGGTAGTCACCGACGTCGGTCGAGTTGGCCGCGTAGAACTCCACGCCGGTGCCGAAGATGTCGGAGGTGGCCTCGTTGAGGCCGCCGGACTCGCCGCTGTAGTTGAGGCCGGCGGTGTTGGCGGTGACGCCGTGGCTCATCTCGTGGCCGGCCACGTCGAGGGCGGTCAGCGGGTCCGCGTTGCCGGAGCCGTCGCCGTAGGTCATGCAGAAGCAGCCGTCGTCCCAGAACGCGTTGACGTACGAGTTGCCGTAGTGGACGCGGGAGTAGGCGCCGACGCCGTTGTTCTTGATGCCGCTGCGGCCGAAGGTGTTCTTGTAGAAGTCCCAGGTCTCGGCGGCCCCGTAGTGCGCGTCGGCGCCCGCGGTGGCGGCGTTCGACGTGGTGCTGTTGCCCCAGGTGTTGCTCGACTGCGAGAACAGCGTGCCGGTGCCCGAGGTGCCGTGGTTCAGGTTGTACGTCTTGTGGCCGCCACGGTCGCCGTCGGTCAGGTTGTACGTCGAACCCGACTGGGTCGTCGACAGCGACACCGTCCCGCTGTACTGGGTGTTACCGGTGCCGGTGACGTTCTCGATGCCCTGGTACTCGAAGAGCTTCTTGCCGGTGGCAGCGTCGGTGATGACGTGCAGCTGGTTGGGGGTGCCGTCGTCCTGGAAGCCGCCGACGATCGTCTCGTAGGCGAGGACGGGGGTGCCCGAGCCGGCCCAGACCACCTTGCGGGCGCCGTCCGCCGCGGACTTGGTGGAGCCCAGCGTCCTGGCGGCGGCGAGGGCCGTCTTCTCGGCGCTCGCCGCGCTCCTGGCCGGGGTGAGGTCGGCGACCTTGAGCGCGGCGTTGTTCGCCTTGATGACCCGCTCGGTGGCGCCCGACCTGGCGGTGTCGACGACCAGGTCGCCGCCGAGGACCGGCAGACCGGCGTAGGTGCGCTCGTAGCGGGTGTGCAGGGTGCCGTCGGCGTCCTTCACGACGTCCTTGACGACCAGCTTCTCCTTGGTGCCGAGGCCTATCGCCTTTGCGGTGGCGGCCCGTTCGCCGCTCGCGTCGCGGAGCAGTTCCGCGCGCTGCGAGGGGGAGAGCTTGACGGCCGCGTGGGCCGGGTTGACCCTGCCGAGCTGCGGGGCGGCCGGGGCGGCGCTGGCGGCGCCCGACTGGACGGCCGCGGCGATCAGGGCGGTGACGCCCGCGAGGGCCACTGCTGCGGTACGGCGGTACGTGCTGTGGGGGGTGCGTCTGCGAGAGGAACTGCTTCTCAACACTGACTCCTTCTGCGTGGCCGCGGGTCACACGGCCAGGGGAGATCCGGACGGCGGGTGGGCCGGCCGGGCAGAACTGGGCGAAGCTCGGAACCATGTGCGTGTGCAGTGCCCGACCCGACAGCAGCGGCGGGGTGGAGCTGTGGGGTTGCTGTGAGTCGGCCGTGGGAAGAGTGGCAGCAGAAAACGCCACCTGTCAGGACCGCGTCAGGAACTTGGCCGGAAATCGTTCGTTGACCGGATGTTCAGGTCCGGTATGCGGACCGTTGGCCGGTGCGGTCCGAGTGAGGGGTGACGTAAAGCCCTCGTAAGTTCGAGGGAAAAGCACGGTATGTGAGGGGAAGTTTGCGGGCGCGACATGCCCCCGGAACCACGGAGCAACACCAGCGGGCGGATCCTGCCGTGCAATTCGGCGGTCTGCCGGACCGCCGCTCCCAGGAGGGGAGTTGACGGTGCAGTGATTCCGTATCCGAGTTGGCTGGACGCCGGGGACAACGCCTGGCAGCTCGTCGCCGCGACCCTGGTCGGGCTCATGAGCATTCCCGGCATCGCGATTCTTTACGGCGGCCTGGTCCAGCGCAAGTGGGTCGTGAACACCATGTTCATGGCCTTCACCGGCTTCTCGCTGGTGCTGGTCGGCTGGGTGCTGTGGGAGTTCAAGATGGGCTTCGGGGAACCCCTGAACGCGCACTGGCCCGGGATCCTCGGTGCGTTCGTCGGCCGCCCCGGCACCATCGTCGGCTCGGCGAGCGAACAGCAGCAGGCCTACATCCCGCTCGTCAACGGCAACGACCTGATGCCGAGCTTCCACTTCCCGCAGTCCACGCTCGCCTACTTCCACTTCGCTTTCGCGGCGATCACCCCCCTGCTCTTCATGGGCAGCGTCATCGGCCGCATGAACATCCGCGCCTGGCTGCTCTTCGTCCCGCTCTGGTCAACCCTCGTCTACACCGTCAACGCCTTCCTGCTGTGGGGCGGCGGCTGGTGGGCGGCCAAGGGCGCCCTCGACTACTCCGGCGGCTACGTCATCCACCTCGCCGCCGGCACCTCCGGCTTCGTGGCCGCCGCCGTGATCGGCCCCCGCCTCGCCAAGGACCGGGCCCACGGCGTCCCCAACAACCTGCCCATGGTCGCCGTCGGCGCCGGCATCCTCTGGCTCGGCTGGAACGGCTTCAACGGCGGCGACATGTACTTCGGCGGCCACAACGCGGCCGCCGCCGTCCTCAACACCAACCTCTGCACGGCCGTCGCCCTGCTGGTCTGGGTCCTGTGGGACATGCTCGTCGGACCGCAGCGCAAACCGACCTTCCTCGGCGCGGTCAACGGCATGATCGTCGGTCTGGTGGCCATCACCCCGGCGGCCGGGTTCGTCACCGGCATCGGCGCGATCTACATCGGCATCATCTCGTCGTCGATCGTCTGGCTCGCCTGGACCTATCTCCCGAAGATCAAACCGTTCTCGAAGGTCGACGACGCGCTCGGCGTCGTCTACACCCACGGCATCGCGGGCCTGGCCGGCGGCATGCTCGTCGGCATCTTCGCCGACCCGGCGATGGCCGTGTACCTCAACAAGGACGGCTCCACCGCCTGGTCCACCAGCGGCTGGCTCTACGGCAACCTCGACCAGCTGTGGAAGCAGGCGGGCGCGGCCGGCACGGTCATCCTCTACGACGCCGTGATGACCTTCCTGATCCTCAGGGCCATCGGCCTGTTCGTGAAACTCCGGGCACCGGACTCCGTCCTGGAGAGCGGCGACCTCGCCGTCCACGACGAGGAGGCCTACCCGGCGGAGACCGCGACGGCGGCCGCGGCGGAACCGGTCGGGGTGGCGGCCGCGGCGGGCGCAGCCGTACCGGCACCAGCACCGGAGAAGGAGCGCGAGCCGGACACCGGCTGAGGCAGCGGGAGTTGAGGACCGGAAGCCGTAGCAGCCGCCAGGCGAAGGGGTCTCGGTGAAACTCATCACCGCGGTCCTCCCCCCGCACCGCGTCCCCGACGTGATGAAGGCGCTCCAGTCCTTCGGGGTGCGGGGCGTGACCGTGACGGAGGTCCAGGCCTACACGCCCCGCCGGGTCCGGGTGGAGATCTACCGGGGCACCGAGTACCGCGTGGACCTGAGCCCGCAGCTCCGCCTCGACATCCTCACCCTCGACTTCGACGCCGCCGACCTGGTCCGCGTCATCCGTGCCGCGGGCGGCCGCGGCACGGGAGGCGGGACGGTGTGGGTGACGCCGGTGGAGGAGGTGGTCCGCATCAGGACGCGGGAGCGGGGACCGGACGCCCTGTGAGGAGGGGACGCCCGGCGCGGCGGGGAGCGGCACGGGGGCCCCGGACTCAGGAAGGGGGCGCCCCCCGTTCCCCGTGCCAGGTCGCCCACAGGGCCGCGTAGGCGCCGTCCGCCGCCACCAGCTCCTCGTGTGTGCCGAGTTCGGTGAGGAGGCCGTCCTCCATCACCGCCACCCGGTCGGCGTCATGGGCGGTGTGCAGCCGGTGGGCGATGGCGATGACCGTACGGCCTTCGAGTACGGCCGCCAGGGCGCGCTCGGTGTGCCGGGCGGTCGCCGGGTCCAGCAGCGCGGTCGCCTCGTCCAGGATCAGCGTGTGCGGGTCGGCCAGCACCACCCGGGCCAGCGCGAGTTGCTGGGCCCGGGAGCCGTCGGTGGCCGTGCCGCCCGTGCCGCCCGTGCCGAGCCGGGTGTCGAGGCCGTCGGGCAGGCCGCGCACCCAGTCGTCGGCGCCGACGGCGGTGAGCGCCGCCCACAGGTCGGCGTCGGCCGCGGCCGGTTCGGCGATCAGCAGATTGTCCCGGACCGTGCCGAGGAAGACATGGTGCTCCTGCGTGACCAGGACGACCTGGCGGCGCAGCCGCTCCGGTTCCAGCCCCGCGATCGGCACCCCGCCCACGGTCACCGTGCCCGACCCGGGCGCGTCGACGCCCGCCAGCAGCCGGCTCAGCGTCGTCTTCCCGGCACCGGACGGCCCGACCACCGCGAGCCGCTCCCCGGGCCGCACCGTGAGGTCCACCCCGCGCAGCACCTCACCGCCGCGCTCGTAGGCGTACCGCACCTCACGCACGTCGATCCGGTCGTCCGCCGGAGCGGGTGCCCCGCCGTCCGCCGCCGCCCGCGGAGCCTGTGCCAGCCCCTCCACCCGGGCGAACGAGGCACCGCTGGACTGGAGCTGCTCCACCCGCATCAGGATCTGGTCCAGCGGCTCCGTGAACTGCCGCAGGTACAGCGCCGCCGACACCACCACCCCGACGCCCGCATGCAGCAGCCCGCCGACCAGCAGCACCCCCGCCACCGGCACCGTGTACGACACCTCGACCGCCGGGAAGAACACGGTCCGCAGCCACAGCGTGTAGAACCGGGCCTTCCGATTGGTCTCCAGCGCGTCCCGGCTCGCCGCGATCCGCTGCTCCTGGAGCCGGAACGCCTCCACCGTGCGGGCGCCCGTCACCGTCGCCGTGACGATCTCCGCGACCCCCGAGGTGGCGGCGCCCTCGGCGAGATAAGCGTCCCGGGCCCGGCGCAGATACCAGCGCAGCGCGAACCAGATCGGGGTCATCCCGAGCACCCCGAACGCGGCCAGCGCCGGGTCGAGGACGAACACCGCGCCCATCACGAACAGCGCCTGGACCGTGCTGACCAGCAGTTCGGGCCCGGCGTCCCGCAGGGTGGTGCCGACGGTGCTCACGTCGCCCGTGCCGCGCGCGGTCAGGTCGCCGGTGCCGGCCCGCTCCACGACCGACGCGGGCAGCGCCAGCGCCCGGTCCACGAACTCCTCGCGGACCCGGGCCAGCGTCCGCTCGCCGAAGCGGTGGCCGAGGTAGCGGGCGGAGCGGGCGAGCAGCAGCTGGGCGAGGGAGCAGAGCAGGATCCACCGGGCGAGGTGGTCCACGGCGCCGACCCCGCGGCCGGCCCGTACCTCGTCCACGATCCGGCCGACCAGCCAGGGGCCGGCGAGGCCGGCGCCGGCTGCCGCCGCGTTCAGCAGCAGGGCGGCGGCGAAGGGGCCGCGGTCCGCCTTCACCAGGCGGAGGGTGGCCCGGCGTACGTCGGCGCGGCCGGCGACCGGGAGTTGACTCGCCGTCACCTGACGACCTCCTCCTCTTCCGTGTCCCGGGCCACGAGGGCGCGGTAGCCGGGTGCGTACTCCAGCAGTCCCTCGTGGGTGCCGGTCGCGGCGACCTTGCCGTCGACCAGGAAGATCACCTCGTCGACGTGGGCCAGCATCAGCGGGGAGGTGGTGGTGAGGAGGGTGGTGCGGCCGTCGCGTGCGGAGCGGAGGCGCTCCGCTACGAGGGCCTCGGTGTGGGCGTCGAGGGCGGAGGTGGGTTCCACGGCGAGGAGGACCTCGGGGGCGGCGAGGAGGGCGCGGGCCAGGCGGATGCGTTGGCGTTGGCCGCCGGAGAGGTTGCGGGCCTGGGCGTCGATCGGGGAGTCGAGGCCGTCGGGGAGGGCCTGGACGATGTCGCTGGCCGCGGCGGCGTGGAGGGCTTGGGTGATGTGCGCGTCAGAGGGTGCCTCGCGATGTGGGGTGGCGGGTGCAGCGCCGTCGTGGCTGGTCGCGCAGTTCCCCGCGCCCCTTTGGGGCGCGTCGTGGCCGGCGTCCTGAGAAGATTCGGCGGGTGTGTGGGGGCTGGTCGCGCCCGCGCGGCGGCAGCCGCAGATCTGATGCAGCCCCGCGCCCCTGAAGGGGCGCGTTTCGCCTGCGCCTGTTGCATTGCGCAGGGTGCCTGCGAACAGATCGGCATCGTTGTCGGCCACCAGGATGCGGGTGCGTACCTCCGGGAGGGGTACTGCGTCCAGTCGTACCCCTCCCCACGTCACGTCCGAGCGGGTGTACCGGCCCAGGCGGTCCACGACCGCTCCCGCCTCCGTCGGGGCGGCGCTCACCAGGGCCGTCAGGCGGCCGGGCCGGACCCGTACTCCCGACTCCGGGTCGTGCAGGACGGCCGGGTCGGCGGGGGGCTGCTGCGTGCCCTCGTCCGGGCGCGGCTCGTGGCGCAGGAGGCGGACGACCCTGCGGGCGGCCACCACGCCCCGGCTCAGCTGGTAGCCCATGTCGAGGAAGAAGGCCACCGGGCCGATCAGGACGGCGACATAGCCGTACACCGACACCAGCTGGCCCACGGTGATGTCGCCGTGGGCGGCCATCCGGGCCGCGATCCAGGTGACCACCGCGAGGAACACCGTCGGAAGGCCCATGCCCAGCGCCTGGACCCAGCTGGCCACCGCGCCCACCCGGTAGCCCTGGGCGCGCAGGTGCTGGGAGTCGCGGCGGAAGGCGTCCGCGAACAGGCCCTTGCCGCCGAGGCCGTTGAGGACGCGGAGGCCGCCCGCGAGGTCGCCGATGCGGGCCGTGAGCACGCTCTGACGTTCCCGGTACTCGGTCTCCCTGCCCTGCAGCCGCCGGGCCAGCGGCCCCGCGAGCAGCGCCACCACCGGCACCCCGAGCAGCACCACGCCGGTCAGCAGGGGCGAGATCGTCAGCAGCAGACCGGCCACCACCGCGTACACGACGACCGCGCCCACCCCGGGGCCTACGACGGTCAGCGCCTGGGCGATGGTGTGCACGTCGCCGACGCCGATCGTGACGACCTCGCCGGCGTCGGCCCGGCGCGGCAGCTCGGCGCCGAGCCGTACCGTCTGACCGACGAGCACCTTGATCGTGCGGAAGTAGGCGTCCATCCGCACCCGGGTCATCGTGCGGTGCCGCATGATGCTGATCCAGGCGTTGACCGCCCCGAGGACGAAGATCGCCGCCGTCCAGCCGGCCAGCACCGCCATCCGGCCCGGCACCAGGCCGTCGTCCACGGCCCGGGCCATCATGTACGGCGTCCCGGCCATCAGCGTCAGCCAGACACTGGCCAGCAGCGCCCCGGCGAGCGAGCGGCCCGGCTGGCAGGCCACCAGCCACCACAGGTAGGACCACCCGCCGCGGGTGTCGGGCGTGCCCGGATCCTCGTACGCGTCGATCACCCTGCGACCCCCGTTCTCTCAGCCTCTCGGCTAGGCCAGACTGTCCCGCCAGGCGCGGTGCAGATCCGCGAACCGGCCGGTACCCGCGATGAGTTCGGCCGGCCGGCCGTCCTCGACGATGCGGCCGTGCTCCATCACCAGCACCCGGTCGGCGATCTCCACGGTGGACAGCCGGTGCGCGATCACCACCGCCGTACGGCCCTTCAGGACCGTCGACATCGCGCGCTGCACGGCCCGTTCCCCGGGGATGTCCAGCGAACTGGTCGCCTCGTCGAGGATCAGCACCGCCGGGTCGGCGAGCAGGGCGCGGGCGAACGCGACCAGCTGGCGCTGCCCGGCCGAGATGCGCCCGCCGCGCTTGCGGACGTCCGTGTCGTACCCGTCGGGCAGCGCGGCGATGAACTCGTGGGCGCCGATCGCCTTGGCGGCCTGCTCGATCTCCTCGCGGGTGGCGTCCGGGCGGCCGATGGCGATGTTCTCGGCGACCGTGCCGGAGAACAGGAACGACTCCTGGGTGACCATCACCACCCCGCGGCGGAGTTCGCGCACGGTCAGCTCGCGCAGGTCCACGCCGTCCAGGAGGACCCGGCCGTCGGACGGGTCGTAGAAGCGAGCCAGCAGCTTGGCGAGCGTCGACTTGCCGGCGCCGGTGGAGCCGACGACCGCGACCGTCTGCCCGGCCGGCAGGGTGAGGTCGAAGACGGGCAGCACCTCGCCGCCGGTGCGGTAGGCGAAGCGGACACCGTCGAAGACGACCTCGCGGCCCGGCAGTTCGGCCGCCGACGGGGGCAGCTCCTTCGGGACCGAGGGCTCCGGGACGGACGGGGTCTGGGCCAGCAGGCCCGCGATCTTCTCCAGGGAGGCCGCGGCCGACTGGTAGGAGTTGAGGAACATGCCGAGGCGGTCGATCGGGTCGTACAGCCGCCGCAGGTAGAGGACGGCCGCGGCCAGGACGCCCAGCTCCAGCGCGCCGGACGCCACCCGGTAGGCGCCCCACAGCACGATCACCGCGACCGAGGTGTTCGCGACCAGCCGGGAGCCGACCACGTACCGCGCCATTTCGAGGAGCGCGTCGCCGTTGGTCCGCTCGTGGCGGTGGTTCAGCACGGCGAACTCGGCGTCGTTGGCGGCCTCCCGGCGGAACGCGCGCACCGGGCGGATGCCGTTCATCGTCTCCACGAACTTCACGATCACCGACGCGATCGCCGTGGACCGCGCCTTGTACACCCGCACCGCGCGCCGCTGGTACAGCCGCACGAGCAGGTACAGCGGGACGAAGCTCACCACTGCGACCGCGCCGAGGCCCAGGTCCAGCCAGAGCAGCATCGCCGAGATGTAGAGGAAGGAGAGGATGACCGTGACCAGCTCCTGGAGGCCCTCGGCCAGCAGCTCGCGCAGCGACTCGACGTCCGTGGTGGAGCGGGAGATGAGCCGGCCCGACGTGTAGCGCTCGTGGAAGTCGACGCTCAGCGCCTGCGCGTGGCGGAAGATGCGGCCGCGCAGATCGAGGAGGACGTCCTGGTTCACGCGGGCGGAGGCCTCGACGAACGCGTACTGGAGGCCGCCGGAGAGCACGGCGCTCAGGCCGTAGCCGGCCGCGACCGCGAACAGCGGGCCGTGGTCGTGGCGGCGGAACGCCGGGACGGCCGTGTCGATGGCGTACGCCACCAGCAGCGGGCCCGCCTGGACCGCCGCCTGCTGGAGCAGCAGGAGGAGCGTGGTGACGGCGACCCGCGCCTTCATGGGGGCGAGGAGCGAGCGCAGCAGGGTGGCCGTGGCGCCGGGCGGGGTGGGCAGGACGTCCCGGTCGAACGGATCGCCGCCCGCGTCGCCGGTGGGCTCGGGCCTGGGGAGTTCGTCGTCCTCGTCGGGGGCGGGGAGGGAGGTGGCTGCGGTCATCGGCGGTGATCCTCCCCGGACATCAGGTGGGCGTACTCGGCGTTCGTGCGCAGCAGTTCGTGGTGGGTGCCGACGGCGGTGACCCGGCCGCCGGAGAGCAGGGCGACCCGGTCGGCGAGCAGCACGGTGGAGGGGCGGTGGGCGACGATCAGCGCGGTGGTGTCGGCGAGCACGTCGCGCAGGGCGGCCTCCACGGCGGCCTCCGTGTGCACGTCCAGCGCGGAGAGCGGATCGTCGAGCACGAGGAAGCGGGGCCGGCCGACGACCGCCCGCGCGAGCGCGAGGCGCTGCCGCTGGCCACCGGAGAGGCTGAGGCCCTGCTCGCCGACCTGGGTGCCGGTGCCCTGGGGGAGGGCGTGCGCGAAATCGGCCTGTGCGACGGCGAGGGCACGCGCCAGCTCGGGCTCGCCGGCGCCTTCCTCGGCTCCCATGAGCACGTTCTCGCCGACGGAGGCGGAGAACAGGGTGGGTTCCTCGAAGGCGACGGCGACGAGCGAGCGGAGCTCCTCGCGGGGCATGGCGGTGATGTCCCGGCCGTCGAGGGTGATCCGCCCGGAAGTGGCCTCGTGCAGGCGAGGGATGAGAGCGGTGAGCGTGGTCTTGCCGCTGCCGGTGGCGCCGACGAGGGCCATGGACTCGCCGGGGCGGATGTGGAGGTCGACGAGTTCGAGTGTCGGGGTGGAGTCGGGGGCGGCGTCGGGGTAACGGAACTGAACGTTCTCGAAGCGGATGCCGTCGGGTTCGGGGGCCGGTCCGCTGTCGGGTGCGGCGCCGTCGTGGCTGGTCGCGCCGTTCCCCGCGCCCCTTACAGGGCGAACAGCGCCCCGTAGGGGCGCGGGGAACTGCGCGCTCGGCCCCCACGCACCCGCACCCGCACCCGACAACGAACCGGCGTCCTCCCGCAACGCGTCCCGCACCTCGAAGAAGCGCTCCGTCGCCGTCGCCGCCTCCTGGCTCATGGCCAGCAGAAAGCCGATCGACTCCACCGGCCACCTCAGCGCCAGCGCCGTGGACAGGAACGCCACCAGCGTCCCCGCGCTCAGCTCGCCCTCCGCGACCTGGATCGAACCCCACAGCAGCGCCGCCCCGATCGCCACCTCCGGCAGCGTGACGATGACGCCCCAGATCATCGCCAGCATCCGCGCCTTGCGCAGCTCCGTGCCCCGCAGGGTCCGCACCAGTTCGCGGAACGCGTGCGCCTGGCTGCGGTGGCGGCCGAAACCCTTGATGATGCGGATGCCGAGCACGCTCTCCTCGACCACCGTCGTCAGGTCGCCGACCTGGTCCTGGGCGAGCCGCGCCACCACCGCGTACCGGTTCTCGAAGATCACGCACGTCCAGATCACCGGGATCGTGGGCCCGAGGATGACCAGGCCCAGCGTCCAGTCCTGCCCCAGCATGATCAGCACGCCGACGAGGATCGTCACCCCGTTCACCAGCAGGAAGGTCAACGGGAAGGCGAGGAACATGCGGAGCAGCATCAGGTCGGTGGTGGCCCGGGAGAGCAGCTGCCCGGAGGCCCAGCGGTCGTGGAAGGCGACCGGCAGGCGCTGGAGATGGCCGTACAGGTCCGCCCGCATCCCCGCCTCCACCCGGGACAGGGGCCGGGCGACCAGCCAGCGGCGCAGACCGAAGAGCAGTGCTTCCGCGATGCCGAGCAGCAGCAGGTACAGCGCGCCGAGCCACACCCCGGCCGGGTCGCGGTCGGCCACCGGGCCGTCCACCATCCACTTGAGGACGAGCGGGATCACGAGCCCCGTACAGGAGGCGACGACCGCGACGAACGCGGCGACGGACAGCCGCAACCGCACCGGCCGTACGTACGGCCACAGGCGCAGCAGGGTGCGGACGGCGGACCGGTCCTTGGTGGTTGCACGTGTCGGAGGCATCAGTGGCGAGCCTACGGATCGCCACTGACAACGCCCACCGAGTTTTGGCCGGACCGGAATCGGCCGCTGGTCCTACGACCTGGGCGTTCGAGGGGCCGTACAGGTGGATTCGCGGCATCAGCCGATCGGTTGACGGCGGTTCGAGCGGGGCGGCCGATGCGGCGGAACCGGGGCGGACGGGACCCTCGGAGCATGCCAACCTTCTCGGCGACTGCGCGTGTGATGGGCACCGCACCACCATGTGCGCGAGTCACTCTAGTCCCAGGCCAACGGCGAATTCGGGCGCTCTCCGCCGGACAGGGTGAGTGTCGGCCAGTCGGCGGCGGTACGACGTCCGCCGGGCCGACAAACCCGCGGTATTCATTGGTATTCTTCCGCTATGGCTGACACCACGATCAAGATCGACGAAGGCATAAGGGATCGCCTTCGCACGCTGGCCGAAGAGCGCGGAATGAGTACCCGCGCATACGTGGAACGCGTTGTCGCGGCAACTCCCACCGAAGGCGAACGCGCCGAGCGGACGGCGCGAGCGATCGCGTACGTCCGCGCGAACCTGCGGCCGGATCTGACCGATGAGGACGTGCGCGAGGCTCAGGCCTGGCGAGCGGAGATCGCCGCGGGTCGCCTGGGGCAGCGCCGGTGATCATCCTGGATCACACTGCTGTCATCGCTCTGTGCAGGGGGCATCGTCTGCTGTCCGGACTGGCCGTGGTCGAGGTCGACGACCCGCTTCAGCGCGCACACGTCCCCGCGTTGTGTCTGTTCGCGGCGAGCATGGAGCTTCCTGGTGCGGCGGCGCACACGGGGGCGCTTCCCGGACTGGAGTTCCTGCCCCTCGACTTCGCGGGTGCAGCCGCCGTGGAACAGGCGACCGTCGCGGGCGTCGACTGGCGCCACGCGCACGCGGTCTACGCTTCGGCGGCCGGCCAGGGCGAAGGCCAGGTACTGACCGCGACCCCGGAGGCGTACGACGGCACGGGCGTATGGGCGGTGGACATCGGCAAGCCGTGAGACCGGCTCGGGTGATCCCGGCGGGCCTGGGCCCCCTTCGGCCCTCACCGCAGCGCCACGACGTCTCCCGGGTCGGCGGTCCACTCACGGCCGCCGCCCACCGGGCGGATGAAGGCGAGCAGCCGGGGCGGCCGGGCGGGGACACCCGGGACCGGCCGTGCGTCAAGAGACTCGTACGGGAACACGTCCCTCAGGGTGCCCTGGCGACCGGTCGCCGTGTCCCGGACCAGGGAGCCCACGGGGATGCCGGGCAGGCCGGTGGCGGTGGCGAACGCGTCCGCGCCCACGGGCGGGTTCGCGGCCGCATTCGGGTTCGGGTTCCTGGTCGCGTTCGCTTTCGGTGACGGGTTCGACGGACTTCGCGGGCTCACAGGATCTCCCCACGGCTACGGGCATTGGCCCTGGCCACGCGCGGGCCCAACGCCTCGCCCGCGCGGGCCCAACGCCCCGCCCGCGCGGGCCGGTTCGACATCCTCCGGCCGCGCCGACCACTCCAGGCCGCCACCCTTGGGGCGGAGGTGCACCTGCCCGGCCGTACGTTCCATCACGACGCCGTAGCGATCGCTTCCGCTGTCATACGCCAGTTCGCCGACGGCCGGTGACGGCGCGTTCCCGTCGAAGGACGCGGCCGGAACGTAGGTCGGGCTGATGTCGCGGGAGCCGATCCAGAACCCGCCGTAGTCGGGGGCGGGTTGAGCGAGCGGACGGTCCGGTTCGGAGTCGGGGGCGGGAGTGGGCGCGGAAGTGGCGGCCGAGTCGGGGTATCAGCGGGGGATTCTGGGCTAGCGCCAATTCCGTCTCCGTTCTTTTCGCAGAGAAATCGCTTGTGTCCCCTCGTGCTTTGCGGGCCAGATGCCGGGGCCGTTCCTGCAATGAGGTACGCCGTCAAAAACCTACGGGTGTTGCGCGCGACCAGAGCTCTTCGGCGTGCTCAGTAAACCGCTCGAATAGCCCGTCATGGTCGCGTCGACGCAGATGCAGCAGAGGGGAGTCGTGGCCCACAAGCCTAGCGAGGTGAGGTGTTACGAGAGCCTGCGAATCGAACCGGAACACGGACAGGCTCACGTGATTCGCTGCATCTTCCGCGATGCTGAAACGTGTTTCCAGATTTTCCGCTCCGCCCAACTTGCGTAGGTTCTCCAGCGTGATGCGGATGCGCGTGGAGACAGACAGGGCAACATCTTCGATAGCTTCACGCTGGCGCGTGGTTTCACCTTCGGGGTCGCCCAGAAGGAAGCGGACCCGACATCCGCTTTCGAGCTTTTTGCGCAGTGTGGCAACAAAGTTGGGCTGGTCGATGAATAGGAAGTAGTTCGTGTGTCCGGCGAAGAACAGGTCTTCTTTCGTGCTGGCTACAAGCTCGCGCCAGACCGTTGATGGGCAGGCGGAGCGGTAGGGGTAAGTTCGCACGATTTCCAGGTCTCCGCCTGTTTTTAGGCGGTTCTTCACTGCCTGGGGCCAGAGCATTTCTTCATCTACTTTCAGCGCTTCGGCGGCGTCTGCTCTGTTTCGAGCATGCGGAATCAGGTTCTCATCCGCGACCCAACGCTCAATGGTCTTGCTTGCGACTCCCACACGGACCGCAAGCTGTCGCGGGGACAGTCCGGCGTCGTGCATAGCTGACCGTAGGGATTGATTCAAGTCCCCTCCTCTGGACGTTTGGGCGTTTTCCACGCTACCGCCCAACTGGCCCAACTGTCCTTCCATGTCCGGCGATACGGCCACCCGAGGTCAGGACGATTGAGCACACAAGAGACCCCGGCGACCGCGCGAACGGTCCCGGGGCGTGGCCAACGCTTCAGAGGAGCGCTGACAGTGTCCTACCTATCACAGGCACTCGAACGGATGAGAGCCGTCTTGTTCGGGCGCCGTACGCCCGGCAAGCACACTGCCGCCTACATGGCCCCCGCAGCGAACCAGGCGCCCCGCAGGCGTTCCGCACCGGACGTCTGGGTCTGGAGGACACGGCTGACCATCGCTCGCAGGCAGCAGGCGGAACGGCACGCATGGACGCCGGATCCGTCTCAGCGGTACGGACGCGCCGAGTGGTTCGTGCCGCGCGACTGGGAGGCGGAGGCGGCGTGGGAGTGTGCGGGACCCCTTGTCCGGCCCTATGTCGACGCGCTGTGTGAGGCGCCCAGGAACAGCCCCGCAGGCGCAGAGGTAGGCCCTTGGGAGCGCGCCCAGTGATGACGATCGAGGTCTACAGGGTCAACCCGGTGACAGGCGCTCGTACGCAGGTGCGCGGCAAGCGCACCGTGAAACCGTCGGACGTGCCGGATCTCTCCAGCGGTTACCCGCCCTGCACGTGCCCGCGCTGCACCGCACCCGGCAGTCGCAACAGGATGCATGCGCTCGTGACTGAAGCCAATCGGCGCAGCAGGGGGGAACTGTGATGCGCGCGATCATCACCGCCGCCGAATGGACCCTCGGGGCCGAGACCGCAGAGGGTGCTCCGTCGGGCATCTACTCGGCTGAGTGCCTCACCTGCGGGGCGCAGGCGCAGCCAACCGACGACGAGCGTTTGCCGGTTGAGATCTGGGCGCTGAAGCATACGGGCCAGAATCCGGCGCATCGTCAGTTCAAGGCCATGACGGAGACCTTCTGGCGAGTCACACCTGGCAACGGCAACCCGTATGCCGGGCAGGCAACCGCCCGGGCTACGCCCAACGCGCGCTAACTGCACCCCTCCCGATGGCCGCCGCTCCGGTGCGCTGTAAGAGGCGTATGGGCGGCACTGCCAGACTCCTGCCCCGCCTCTCCGACGGGACGGGGGAAGGCCCCCGGCTGTGTGGCAAGTCGCACAGCCGGGGGCCGCGTGCTGTGCGCCGCTGCAGCCGTACCGGACGAGGCTGGAGTGCAATCTGTCCGTGGGGATTCTGGGCTAGCGCCTCCCGCCTTGCAGGCTGCTGACCAAAGCGAACGCGTCCTCGGTCTTGGGGTGGGTCCTGCCCAGTCGGGTGTGCAGGATCTGTGCACCCCGGCGCGCCAGGTCCACGGCGGTCGAGTCGTTCAACGCGTGCAGGACCCGGGCCTGGAACAGCAGGACGTACCCGATGTACAGGTGGTCCGGCGCGTACTTCGCCTCGCGGATCCGCAGCGCGCGCGAGATGAGCGGCGCGGCACCGGCGTGATCGTCGAGGTCGACGTGGACGTTCGCCAGCGCGATCAGGTCGAAGCTCACGTACGGGTCGTCTGGCCCGTACGCCGCCTCGTCGATCCGCAGCGCCCGCTCGGCCAGTGGCCGCGCCGCCTCCTGTTCACCGAGGATGCACAGCGTCCGGGCGAGCGTGGCCAGGTCCGTCGCGATGACGGGACTGTCCGCCGGCAGACAGGACTCGTGTACGTTCAGCGCGCGTTCCGCCAGTCGGCGTGATGTCTCCGGCGCGCCGAGCTCCCGGTGGATCTGCGCCAGGGTGATCAGATCGAGGCCGATCTCGTTGTCCCGGTCCCCGAGCGACTCGTCGAGCGCCAGGGCACGTTCACACAGGGACAGCGCCACCGAGTAGTCCCCGATCTGGACGAGGAACTCCGATGCCAGCCTCAGCAGTACCGCCGTATCGGCGGCGCACTCGGCCGGTGGATCGCCCTTGGCCACGGCGATGACGTGCGGGAGCAGCCGTTGCCACCGTGGCCGGGCGTCCGGGGCACTGTGGAGGTCGTCGGGTATGGCCGCGAGCAGCGCACGACACAGCCGGACCCGGGCTTCGATGTGCGCCTCGGTCGGCATCGCGGCCCGGACGGCGGCCTGCACCAGCCGGTGCACCACCAGGGATGCATCTCCGCGCCGCGCGAGGCCCAGGCCGGCCAGGGCGCCGACCGTCGTGTCCCACGCCAACGCGTCGGCTGGTGTGCCGTCCAGCGTTTCCGGGCTGCCGGTGAAGAGGTACAGCGGGACCGGGTCCGGCGCCAGCAGGGCACAGAGTTCCAACAGACGTACCGCCTGGGGATGTTGCGCCTCCAGCCTTTCCACACCGAGCCGCCACAGCGTCGCGACCACCATCGCGGGGCGGTCGCTCGGCACGCCCAGCCCGATCATGTCCTCCAGGTGCGACGCCAGCAGGTCCAGGTACCTTTCGGGTGTCGTCTGGTGGTAGCCCATGTATCCGGCCGCCTGCTCCAACGCCAGTGGCAGGTCGCCCAGTTGTTCGGCGATCCGGTCCGCCACGGCCTCCGTCATGCCCGGCACCCGTTGTGCCAGCAGCTTCATCGACTCCTGCCTGGTGAACACCTCCAGGTCGACAACACCGGCGCTGCTCGACCAGCCGCTCACTCTGGTCGTGACGATGACGTGGCCGTTGCCCGCCAGACCACTCGACGGCAGCGCGTGTGCGAGCGTGCCCGGTTTCTCCGCGTTGTCGAAGATGATCAACCAGGGCCTGCGGTCCACCAGATTGCCGTACACCCGTGGGATCGCCTGCTCGGAGTTCACCTCCGCCAGCCCCAACTCCCCGGCCAGTGACACGAACTGCGGCGCGACAAGGTCGGGTGCTTCAGCGTCCAGGAATGCGACGAACCGGTACTTCGACAGGTATCGGTAGGCGTACTCCACCGCGAGCTGGGTCTTCCCGACGCCTCCCAGCCCGTGCACGACCAGCAGCGCCACGTCGTTCGCCGAGGTGAGGCGCTGCCGCACCTCCTGCAGCGTGGCGTCACGGCCGGTGAAGTCGGAGTTGCGCGGCGGCAGCCGGTACGCCGTGGGCGGGAGAGGATCCCGCCTGCGGCCGGGCCGCGGGGACTGCCCCAGCCCGACCAGTGCCAGGGGGATCAGGAGGAGCAGCACCACCCACGGGTGGACCCGCACGAAGTCCAGCGGCCCTGGCCAATGGTTCTGCCCGGATGCCGCGTTGAAGGCAAGACTGCCGACGAACAGCACGAGCAGACCGGCCACCGCACTCGCCAGCCTTCGCCACATGGCTCCCTCTTCGGTCCGGCGGCGACCGCGCCGGTCGGCGGTCGGCTCGACCTCGTCCCAGAGCCTAGCCGGGGTAGGGGAGAACCCCGGCGGCGATTCTCTCCCAGGGTGCTCTCAGCCAACCACTCTCAGGAAGAGCACTGCCCGACCCCGCACCGTGATCACCGTCCCCCCCTCGTGCACCACCCCCGGCTCCGCGCCCTGCTCCTCCAGCGAGGTGTCCACCAGTACCTCGTAGCGCTCCGCCCATGGCGGCCCCGGCAGCAGGAACTCCGCCGGGCGGTCGCCGGCGTGCAGGACGGTCAGGAAACTGTCGTCCAGGACCGGGGCGCCGCGCTCGTCGCGGCCGGGGATGTCCCGGCCGGAGAGGTACATGCCGAGGGTGGCGGCGGGGGCGTACCAGTCGCGCTCGGTCATCTCCTCGCCGTGCGCCGTGAACCAGGCCAGGTCGCGCAGGCCGTCCGCCGAGTGCGCGCGCCCGGAGAAGAAGGCGCGGCGGCGCAGCACCGGATGGCGGTGGCGGAGCCGGACGAGACGGGAGGTGAGGTCGAGGAGCGGCTGCCAGGCGGGGTCGTCCAGCAGGCTCCAGTCCAGCCAGCTGATCTCGTTGTCCTGGCAGTAGGCGTTGTTGTTGCCGCGCTGGGTGCGGCCGAGTTCGTCGCCTGCGACCAGCATCGGGACGCCCGTCGAGAGGAGAAGGGTGGTGAGGAGGTTCCGCAACTGGCGTCGGCGCAGGGCCCGTACGCCCTCGTCGTCCGTCTCGCCCTCCGCCCCGCAGTTCCAGGAGCGGTTGTCGCCGGCGCCGTCCCGGTTGTCCTCGCCGTTGGCCTCGTTGTGCTTGTGCTCGTACGACACCAGGTCGCGCAGGGTGTAACCGTCGTGCGCGGTGATGAAGTTGACGGAGGCGTAGGGGCGGCGGCCACCCCAGGCATAGAGGTCGCTGGAGCCGGAGAGGCGGTAGCCGAGGTCGCGCACGTCAGGCAGGGCGCCGCGCCAGAAGTCGCGGACGGCGTCGCGGTAGCGGTCGTTCCACTCGGTCCACAGGGGTGGGAAGGCGCCGACCTGGTAGCCGCCGGAGCCGACGTCCCAGGGCTCGGCGATCAGCTTCACCCGGCGCAGTACCGGGTCCTGGGCGATGACGGCCAGGAAGGGGGAGAGCATGTCGACGTCGTGCATCGAGCGGGCCAGCGCGGCCGCGAGGTCGAAGCGGAATCCGTCCACGCCCATTTCCGTGACCCAGTAGCGGAGTGAGTCGGTGATGAGGCGCAGGACGTGCGGGCGGACCACGTGCAGGGTGTTGCCGCAGCCGGTGTAGTCGGCGAAGCGTCGGGCGTCGTGGTCCTGGAGGCGGTAGTAGCCCCGGTTGTCGATGCCCTTCAGGGAGAGCGTCGGGCCCAGCTCGCCCGCCTCCGCGGTGTGGTTGTAGACGACGTCGAGGATGACCTCGATCCCGGCCGCGTGCAGCGCCCGTACCATCCGCTTGAACTCGCCGACCTGCTGTCCCGTCGTCCCGGAGGCGGCGTAGGCCGCGTGCGGGGCGAAGTAGCCGATGGAGTTGTAGCCCCAGTAGTTCTTCAGGCCGCGCCTGAGCAGGTGGTCCTCGTGGGCGAACTGGTGGACGGGGAGGAGTTCCACGGCCGTCACGCCCAGGTTGACCAGGTGGTCCAGAGCGGCCGGGTGGGCCAGTCCGGCGTAGGTGCCGCGGAGTTCCTCCGGTATCCCGGGGTGCAGTCTGGTGAAGCCGCGCACGTGCAGCTCGTAGATGACGGAGTCCGCCCACGGCGTCTTCGGGCGGTGGTCGTCGGACCAGTCGTCGTCATCGTGGACGACCACGCCCTTGGGGACGTACGGCGCCGAGTCGCGGTCGTCGCGCACGGTGTCGGCGACCTGCTGGTCCGGCCAGTCCCGGACATGCCCGTACACCTCGGGCGGCAGCGCGAACTCGCCGTCCACCGCCCGCGCGTACGGGTCCAGGAGCAGCTTCGCCGGGTTCCAGCGGGCGCCGGTCCACGGGTCCCAGCGGCCGTCGACCCGGTAGCCGTAGCGTTGTCCCGGCAGCACACCGGGGACGAACCCGTGCCAGATCTCGTGCGTGAGTTCGGTCAGCGGGATACGGGTCTCCCGCCCCTGCTCGTCGAAGAGGCACAGCCGGACCGCCTCCGCCCCGGCCGCCCACAGCGCGAAGTTGGTGCCCGCCACCCCGTCAGGGCCCACCCGGAACCGGGCGCCGAGCGGTGTCGACGCCCCCGGCCACGCCGACGGGACGGGAAGCGGCGTCCCGTTCACCGCGGGGGCGTCCACCGCGGGGCCGTCCGCCCTCGGGGCCCGCGCCCGTGCCCCCTGCTGCTCGGCTGCGCTCGTCACCTGTCGGCCCCTTATTCGTGTCCCGCGGCTCGCCGACCAACGGGGGCACACGCACCCGCGTCCGAGCAGCCGACGGCGCCCGGACTCCCGGTCCCGGGCACGGTCGGCGGCTCGCTACGGACGTGCCCGCGACGGCTCTCCCGCGGGCACGGCGGCTCCCCAGCTCGTCGTCCTTCCCTCTGTTCTGCCCAGTGCCGGCGTCGCACTCACGTTTCCCAGGGGCATGCCCGCTCGTTGAGCCGCACGTGAGGCATGCACAAGGGCGCGCACGGCGCGCGGGGGCCGCGTTGGCCGCGGTACTGACATGGACGGGGCTGCTGGCGGGGGCCGCCGGCTGCTCCTCGGACACCACGGACGGGCTAGGCATCGACCAAGTCCTCGGCGGCAAACCCCGGGCCCCCGAGGACGTCATCCGCATCACCCCGGACGACGGCACCAAGGCCGTACGGCCAGGTGGCCGACTGACGGTACGGGTGCCCGACGGCCACCTGGAGTCCGTCAGCGTCGTCAGGTCCCAGGACGCCCAGGACTCCCCGGTCCCCGGGCACATCGCCGCGGACGGCAGGACCTGGCGGCCCGACGACCCGAAACTCGCGCTCGCCGCCAAGTACACCGTCGACGCCGTGGCCCTGGACGGTGAGGGCCACCGCTCGGCCCGGCACACCACCTTCACGACACTGGTCCCCGACGAACGCTTCATCGGGTACGTCACCCCGGAGAACCGGGCCACCGTCGGTACCGGCATGATCGTCTCCCTCGCCTTCAGCCGCGAGATCGAGGACCGCGCCGCCGTCGAACGTGCCGTCCAGGTCACCGCCAAGCCCGCGGTCGACATCCGCCCGCACTGGTTCGGCAAGAACCGCCTCGACTTCCGCCCCGAGCACTACTGGCAACCCGGCACGGTCGTCACCGTCGGCCTCGGACTCCGCGACGTCGAGGGCGCCCGCGGTGTCTACGGCCTCCAGTACAAGACGTTCACCTTCACCGTCGGCCGCAGCCAGGTCTCCCTCGTGGACGCGGCCGCCCACACCATGCAGGTCCGCCGGGACGGCGCACTGCTCGCCACCGTGCCGATCACCGCGGGGGCACCCGAGCACACCACTTACAACGGGAAGATGGTGGTGATGGAGATGCACGACGTGACCCGCATGAACAGCCGCACGGTCGGCTTCGGCGGCGAGTACGACATCCCCGACGTCCCGCACGCCCTCAAACTCACCGACTCCGGCACCTTCCTGCACGGCAACTACTGGGCGCCGGACGCCCCCGGCCACGTCAACGTCAGCCACGGCTGCGTGGGTCTGCGTGACGTGAAGGGCGGCAGCTCGGACACGCCCGCGGGCTGGTTCTACGACCGCAGCCTCATCGGGGACGTGGTCGAAGTCGTCAACAGCAAGGACAAAACGGTCTCTCCTGACAACGGCCTCGGAGGGTGGAACATGGGGTGGAAGGAGTGGAAGGCGGGCGGCGCGGTCAAGTAGCCAGGTGAGGGCAGGTCGGTGGGGGCGAGAAGTTGCGACGCAACGGTGACATTCGCCCAACACCAACCTCAAAACCCTGCGGTTAATATGCGCCAGAGCGCGCGCCTGACGCGCCGGGGTGGGCCTGACCAGGCCCTGGGAGGGGAGAACCACTTTGAACGAGCGGCCGATATCGGGGGCGTCGGTTCGGGGGACGCGGCGGAGGCAGGGGATGGCGGTCGTCGCCGGTGTCCTGCTCATGGCCGTCACCGCCTGCGGCGGCGGCTCCTCCTCCGGCAAGGGGGCGGACGAGGGCAACGCCAAGGCCAAGGACTCCACCACCCAGGCCAGCAAGCAGTCCGTGGCCACCGTCAGCATCAGCCCCAAGTCCGGTGCGACCGGCGTGGACACCAGCGGTGCGCTGAAGGTCACCGCGGCCAAGGGCAAGCTGACCGACGTCGAGGTCAAGGACGCCAAGGGCAAGGAGATAGCCGGGGCGATCGCGGCGGGCGGCGCCAGCTGGACGCCCTCGACGCACCTCGCCAACTCCACGAAGTACACGGTGCACGCGGTCGCGAAGGACACCGGCGGCCGTGAGTCGGCAGAGGACTCCAGCTTCACGACGCTGACCCCGAAGAACACGTTCATCGGCTACTTCACGCCGGAGGACGGCTCCACGGTCGGCGTCGGCATGCCGTTCTCCGTCCACTTCACCCGGGGCATCACCGACCCGGACGCGGTGGAGAAGGCGATCACGATCAAGACCGAGCCGGCGGTCGACGTCGAGGGTCACTGGTTCGGCAACGACCGCCTCGACTTCCGCCCCGAGAACTACTGGAAGTCCGGCACGAAGGTCTCCGTCTCCCTCAACCTCAACGGCGTCGAGGGCCGTGACGGGGTGTACGGCGAGCAGGCCAAGACCGTGAAGTTCACCATCGGCCGCAACCAGGTGTCGATCGTCGACGCCAAGAAGCACACGATGAAGGTCATGCAGGACGGCAAGGTCGTGAAGACCCTCGCGGTCACGACCGGCAAGCCGGGCTACGACACGTGGAACGGCCAGATGGTCATCAGCGAGAAGCTGCGCGTGACGCGCATGAACGGCGAGACGGTCGGCTACGGCGGCGAGTACGACATCAAGGACGTGCCGGACGCGATGCGGCTGACCACGTCGGGGACGTTCATCCACGGCAACTACTGGGGCGGCGACGCGTTCGGCAACTACAACGCGAGCCACGGGTGCGTCGGCCTTCGGGACATCCGGGGCGGGGGTGACCGTGCGTTGCCTGCTGCCTGGTTCTTCGATCACTCGATCGTCGGGGACGTGGTGACGGTGAAGCACTCCAATGACCAGACGGTCTCGCCTGACAATGGGCTCAACGGGTGGAACATGTCTTGGAAGGAATGGACCAAGTAGTTCGTCGGCTGCGGGCCGGTGGGGGTTGTTCGCGCCCACGCGGCGGCAGCCGCAAATCGATACAGCCCCGCGCCCCTTACGGGGCGCTGATGAACCGGCGTTAACCTGCTGGGCATGACTGTGACCCTCGAAGTCTCCGAAGGCGTGGGCACTCTGCGCCTGGACCGTCCGCCGATGAACGCGCTCGACGTCGCCACCCAGGACCGGATCAAGGAGCTGGCGGGAGAGGCCACCCGTCGCGAAGACGTTCGTGCCGTCGTCATCTACGGCGGCGAGAAGGTCTTCGCGGCGGGAGCCGACATCAAGGAAATGCAGAACATGGACCACGCCGCCATGGTTCTGCGCTCCCGTGACCTCCAGGACTCCTTCACCGCCGTCGCCCGGATCCCCAAGCCGGTCGTCGCCGCCGTCACCGGCTATGCGCTCGGCGGCGGTTGCGAGCTCGCCCTCTGTGCCGACTACCGCATCGCCGCCGACAACGCCAAGCTCGGGCAGCCCGAGATCCTGCTCGGGCTCATCCCGGGGGCCGGCGGCACCCAGCGGCTGCCCCGTCTGGTCGGTCCGTCCAGGGCCAAGGACCTGATCTTCACGGGCCGTATGGTCAAGGCGGACGAGGCGCTCGCCATCGGCCTCGTAGACCGCGTCGTGCCCGCCGCCGACGTCTACACCGAGGCGCACGCCTGGGCGGCGAAGCTGGCGCAGGGGCCGGCGATCGCGCTGCGGGCCGCCAAGGAGGCGATCGACACCGGCGTCGAGACCGACCTGGAGACGGGGCTCGCCGTCGAACGGAACTGGTTCGCCGGGCTGTTCGCCACCGAGGACCGGGAGCGCGGGATGCGGAGTTTCGTGGAAGAGGGCCCTGGCAAGGCCAAGTTCCTGTGATCTTCGCCCTGCTGTGAATGTCCCGAACCACTTGCAATTGACGCGATGTCTGATTCCGGGTCCCCCGATGGGGCGGATTATGGGAGCCTTAAGGCAACCCTAAGTCCGCCTTGTCGAGGGGGTCTGGCGATTGCCCGGAGATGGGACGTCTTCGCAGGTCGGACAGGCTGTTGAGGCTTCCGGATTGCCTTCGGCATATGCCGTTCGCCCGGGATCGGGCGGAAGCTTCCCGGGGGCGTATTCCTCGGGAACGGCCCCGGAGGGCGCTCTGGGCGGCCATGATGGGGGCATGGCGGGGCTGGAGGGCATCGAACAGCCGCGGGGACACAGCCGTGCGGCCGCGGCGCGCTGGTCGCCTGCGGTCGAGGACGAGCGGGCACTCAAGGCGATCGAACTGTTCGGCAATCCCACGGACGCGGAGGTTCCGCTGCCGTCCCGCCCCGAGTCCGCGGCCACCGCCCGCCGGCTCGCCCAGGTCGTCGTTCTCCGTCAGTGGCGGCTCAGCCCCAAGATGACGGAGGACGCGGTTTTACTCGTCTCGGAGCTGGTGGGCAATGCCGTACGGCACACGGGCGCCCGGGTGTTCGGGCTGCGGATGCGCCGCCGCCCCGGGTGGATCCGGGTGGAGGTGCGCGATCCGTCGCGCGGGCTGCCCTGTCTGATGCCGGTTCAGGAGACGGACATCAGCGGCCGCGGGCTGTTCCTGGTGGACAAGCTGTCGGACCGGTGGGGCGTGGATCTACTGCCCCGGGGCAAGACGACGTGGTTCGAGATGCGGGTCGCTGATCGATAGGGGTCGGTGAAACGCGCCCCTTTGGGGCGCGGGGCTGTATCGATTTGCGGCTGCCGCCGCGTGGGCGCGATCAACCCCCACCGGCCCGCGGCTTGCAAACACAACCCTTATCGGGTCAATAGCCAACTTTCTTACTCGCCCCGCCTTAAATGGTGCAGGTGACCCCCACCCACCGACGCGACCTCCTCCGCGCAGGCGCCGCCTTCACCGCCGGTGGCGCGCTCACCACCGGTTGCGGCACCACCGGTACGGCCACCGCAGCACCCCCCGCCACCACCCCCACGTCACCGTCACCGTCGGCCTCACCCAAGCGACTGCCCTTCCAGGTCACCCACGGCCCCCGCGCCACCGCCTCCGTCGCCCTCACCTTCCACGGCCAGGGCGACCCCGCCCTCGCCACCCGGCTCCTCGCCACCGCCGAGCAGCACGGCGCCCACCTCACGGTCCTGGCCGTCGGCAGCTGGCTCGACGCGTATCCCGCCATGGCCCGCCGCATCCTGGACGGCGGCCATGACCTGGGCAACCACACCCAGCGGCACATCTCCGTCAACGCCATGGCGGAGGCGGACGCCCGCAAGGAGATCACCGACTGCGCGGACCGCCTCAGGCGGCTCACCGGATCGATCGGGAGCTGGTTCCGCCCCTCCCGGGCGCCGACCGCCTCGCCGCTCGTCGCCCGGCTCGCGGCCGAGGCCGGCTACCCGCACGTGCTGTCGTACGACGTCGACTCGCTCGACTACACCCGGCCCGGCGCGCCGGCCATCACCCGCAAGGTGCTCGCGGAGGTCACGGGCGGCTCGGTGGTGAGCATGCACTTCGGGTATCCGGACACGGTCGCCGCCCTCCCCGCCGTCCTCCAAGAACTCCACCGCCGTGGACTGCGCGCGGTCACCACCACGGAGCTGCTCAGCTGATGCGAACCACGAACGCCGCCCGTCTGCTGTCCGCCGGTGCCGCCCTCGCCGCCCTGGCGCTGCTGCCCGCGTGCAGCGGCGGATCCGAGAGCCCCGCGACACCGGCCGCCACCACCGCGGCCGTACAGCCGCCGGCGAAGAAGGCGGAGCCGGTCGCCGTCGGGCTGCCGGGCATGCCCCCGGTCCTCGATCCGAAGGACGTGTACGCCGCCGACCGCCCCGGCAACCTCTCACCGGTGGTCAAGGGCTTCCCGTCCCTGGTCTACGTCCCGAACACCAACTCCGACACGGTGTCCGTCATCGACCCGAAGACGTACAAGGTGATCGGGACCATCCGGGTCGGCCGGCAGCCGCAGCACGTCGTGCCGTCCTGGGACCTGAAGACCCTGTGGGTCAACAACGACCTGGGCAACAGCCTCACCCCCATCGACCCGAGGACCGGCCGGGCCGGCAAGCCGGTCGCCGTGCACGACCCGTACAACCTGTACTTCACGCCCAACGGCAGGTACGCCATCGTGATGGCGTCCAACGACCGCCAGCTGGTCTTCCGGGACGCGCACACCATGAAGACCGTCAAGGCCGTCCCGGTCGGCTGCTACGGCGTCAACCACGCCGACTTCTCTCTCGACGGCCGGTACTTCATCGTCTCCTGCGAGTTCAGCGGCGAACTGCTCAAGGTGGACACGGAGAAGATGGAGGTGCTCCGCCACGAGAAACTGCCGTTCCACGGCGCCATGCCGCAGGACGTCAAGGTCTCGCCGGACGGCAAGCGGTTCTACATCGCTGACATGATGGCCGACGGGCTGTGGATCCTGAACGGCGACACCTTCGCCAAGCCGGACTTCCTGTACACCGGCAAGGGCGCCCACGGGCTGTACGTCAGCCGGGACTCGCGGGTGATGTACATCTCCAACCGGGGCGAGGGCACCATCTCCGTCTTCGACTTCGCCCGGAACCGGCTGACGGCGAAGTGGCGGCTGCCGGGCGGCGGCAGCCCCGACATGGGCGGGGTGTCGGCGGACGGCAAGGTGCTGTGGCTGTCCGGCCGGTACAACTCCGAGGTGTACGCCATCGACACCGGCACCGGTACCGAACTGGCCCGCATCCGCGTCGGCAGCGGCCCGCACGGCCTCGCCGTCTACCCGCAGCCGGGCCGCTACTCGCTGGGGCACACGGGCATCTTCCGCTGACCGCGGGCCGGCCGGACACGCCGCCGATCGAGTGACGGTCCCCGGCCCGCCGTCACCGAACCGACATCGTGCTGCCCATGATCACCATTCGCCTGCGGCGGCGTGCCGCTGCCGCCGTCCTGTCCCTCGCCGCCGTCCTCGCGACCACGGCCGCCGTACCGTCGACCGCGGCGCCGGCCGCCTCCGCGAAGGCCGCCGCGCCCGCCTGCCCCCAGTTCGAGGACAAGATCAAGGCCGCCGCCGACCGCCGCGTCGACGTCGACCGCATCACGCCGACTCCCGTCTGGCGCACCACCTGCGGCACCCTCTACCGCAGCGACAGCCGGGCGCCCTCGGTCATCTTCGCGGAGGGCTTCCTGCCCAAGGACGTGGTGAACGGGCAGTACGACGTGGAGCAGTACGTCCTGGTCAACCAGCCGTCGCCGTACGTCTCCACGACCTACGACCACGACCTGTACAAGACCTGGTACAAGTCCGGCTACAACTACTACATCGACGCGCCAGGCGGCGTCGACGTCAACAAGACCATCGGTGACACCCACAAGTGGGCCGACCAGGTCGAGGTCGCCTTCCCCGGCGGGATCCTGCGCCAGTACGTCATCGGGGTCTGCCCGGTCGACAAGAAGACCAAGACCGAGATCATGGACGACTGCCAGGACAACCCGAACTACCTGCCCTGGCACTGAGGTTCAGGCCTTGAGCAGCAGTGCCTCGGCGCCGACCGGCACATAGCCGGCCGCCTGGAACGCCCGCATGCTGCGGGCGTTCCCCGGCGCGATCTGCGCCCACAGCGGCTCCGCGGCGAGCTGCCGGGCGGCACCCAGCAGGGCCCGGCCCAGCCCCCGCTGCCGTACCCCCTCGTCCACCTCCACGGAGACCTCCAGGCGTCCCGCGACGCCGCGGCCCAGCACCAGCACCCCGCCGTCCGCCGCCCAGGCGCGCACCTCGTCCCGGCGGGCCCGGGCGTAGGCGACCCGGGAGTGGTCGGGCCCGGTGAGCTCGGTCAGGGGGAGATCCGGGCGGCCGGGCAGCGGGTCGGCCACCAGCAGCGCGTCGATCGTCTCCTGCTCGCGGCCCGTGCGGTCCATCAGGGCGGTGAGGAAGCGCGAGTTCATCGTCGCGGCCAGCGGGTCGCTGGGGGTCGCGCGCAGGGTGTCGTACACCCACTCCGGGTCCTCGTCGACGAAGACCACCGAGTGAGCGGTGAAGGAGAGGACGCCCGCGTCCCGCGGGGACGGCTGCGGCACGACCGTCGTACGGCCGTCGGGCGGCGGGAAGACGCCCCGGGCCGCCGCGTCCAGAATGTCCCGCAAGGTCTCCACGGCCGTACTCCTCGACTCCTTGAGGACTCCTTGAGTCTCCACCCACTGGAAGGCCCACACTCGCAGACATGATCGAAGACGGCACCGGACTTCTCACCATCGGCGAGCTGGCGAAGGCCACCGGGCTGACCGTGCGCACCATCCGCTACTGGTCCGACGAGGGCGTGCTCACCCCGGTGACCCGGTCGCCGGGCGGCTACCGGCTGTACGACGCCGAGTCCTTCGCCCGCCTGGAGCTGATCCGCACCCTGCGTGAGCTGGGGCTCGGCCTCGGGCACGTGCGGGCGGTGCTCTCCGGTGAGCAGACCGTGGCCGAGGTGGCGGCCGCGCACGTGGCGGCGCTGGACGCGCAGATCAGGTCGCTGAAGGTGACCCGTGCGGTGCTGTCGACGGTGGCGCGACGTGGTTCGACCGCGGAGGAGATGACGCTCATGAACAAGCTGGCGCGGCTGTCGGCAGCCGAACGGAAGCGGATCATGGAGGAGTTCGTGGCGGAGCTGTTCCACGGGCTCGACGCCGTGGACCCGGCCATCGAGGAACGGATGCGCTCCATCGCGGTGGACCTGCCGGAGGAGCCCACCCCCGAGCAGGTGGACGCCTGGGTGGAGCTGGCGGAGATGGTCCAGGACCCGGAGTTCCGGGCGCAGATGCGGCGGGTGGTCGAGTTCAACGCGGCGGACCAGGGGGGCTCCGCCGCCCTCGGGCGGTCCACGTGGTTTCCCATGCGGCTGGTGCAGCTGGGCGCGGAGGCCCGCGAGCGGGGCATCGCCCCCGAGTCGCCGGAGGCGGAGGCGATCGTGCGGGAGGTGCTGGGGGACGGGGACCTGACCGCCGTACTCGAACGGATGGAGTCGGCGTCCAACGACCGGCTCGCCCGGTACCGGCAGTTGCTGTGCGAAGTGAAGGGTACGGGGCCCGCGGCCGCACACCGTGCGGAGTTCGCCTGGGTGGTCGCCGCACTGCGTGTTCGTGCGGCCGGTTAATCTGACCTCCGTCAACAGGCAGTAAAGCGTACGAAGGGGCGGATCCGGTGGCGGACATCGAGGAAGCACGCAAGCAGTTCGAGCGGATCGATACGGACGGTGACGGCGTCATCACCGCGGCCGAGTTCAAGACCGCCCTGGCGCAGGGGGGCGACTGGAACGTGACCGACACGGTCGCGGAGGCCATCATCAAGACCCGGGACCTCAACGGTGACAAGGTCCTGTCGTTCGACGAGTTCTGGGCCTACCTGAACAAGTAGGCGCAGGGAGCGCAGGGGGCCCGCCGACCGCGGGCCCCCTTTTTCTTGCCCGGGGGGCGGCGCTCACGCCCCCGTCTCGGCGCGGGCGATCAGGGTTCGCCCTCCCGCATCACGTGCACGTCGTCCGCGCACGGTACGACGCTCATCGCGCCGCGGCCCGGTTCACGGCGGGCAGCACCGCGCTCCGTCGCATGTCCGTAGCCGGTCAGCGCGTCGGCGAACGCGGTGAGCGGGCCGGTGCCGGTGCCGGTGCCCTCGTGGTCGCCGGTGCGGTCGGCCGTGCGCAGGGAGCAGAGGTATGCCGAACCGCCCTTCCTCGACTGGGAGTTGACGCGGAACACGGCTTCGTAGGGCCGGCCGAGGTCCACCGGGTCGACCGGCAGGTAGGGGACGGACCAGGGGACCTGGGCGTCGGGCACCCCCAACTCCAGCGCCCGGCGCGCGTGCTGCTCGAATCCCTTGCTGATCGCATCCTGGTGGGTGCCGGAGAACGCGGTGTGGACGAGCTCGCCGGCGGGGCCGGGCGGGGCGGGTGGTTCTGTTCGCGGGTCAGCCGGCGGGGCGGGTGATTCCGTTCGCGGTTCGGTCCGCAGTACCCGCCGCGGGGCGGTCGGTGGCTCTGCGGTACTGGCCCGGTGCCGTGCCGCACTCCCGCTTGAAGGCCTTGGCGAAGGCGAACTCCGAGGTGTAGCCGGTGTGTTCGGCGATCTGGCGCAGGGTGAGGGTGTTGTCGCGCAGGAGCCGGCCGGCGCTGGTCATCCGCCACCAGGTCAGGTAGGCCAGGGGCGGTTCGCCCACGAGCGCGGTGAAGCGGCGTGCGAAGGCCGCCCGGGACAGGCCTCCCCGGGCGGCGAGCTCGGCCACCGTCCAGGGGTGGGCCGGGTCGCCGTGGACGGCGCGCAGCGCCGCCGAGACCGCGGGGTCGACCAGCGCGGCGGACCAGCCCCGGCCCGGCTCGCCGTCCCGCTCCCGCTGCCACCAGGCGCGCAGGATGTAGAGCAGCAGGGTGTCGAGCAGCGAGGTGACGATGGCGTCCGCGCCCGGCTGCCGGTCCTCCAGTTCGATCCCGAGCAGCTCCACCGCGGCCCGCAGCGAGCGTTGGGCGCCCACCCGGGCGGGCAGATGGACCACCTCGGGCAGCTCGGAGAGCAGCCGGTGCGCGCGGGAGCGGTCCAACTGGTAGGCGCCGCAGAGCAGCACCGTGTCCGGCTCGGCCTCCCGTGCGGTACGCGGCGGTTCGGGCCAGCGGCCGTCCGGTCCCGGGCGCACGTCCTGCAGCGGTACGTCCGGTCCGCTGGCCAGTGCGTGCCCGTGACCGTGGGCCAGGAACACCACATCGCCGGGCCCCAGCGCCACCGGCTCGCCGGCCGCCGGCAGCAGCCACGCCGACCCGCGCAGCACCACGTGGAACCCGGCGCCCGACGAGGCCGCGAACCGCATCCCCCAGGGCGCGTGCTTGTCCCGGCGGGAGGAGTGCGGCCGCCCGGTGCGCATCGCGGCGACCGCGTCGCTCAGTACGTCCATGTCCACACCGTAGCCCGGCGAGACGCTCGGACAGGAAAGCGAGACAGCGGGGCATGGATCGTCTCGCGGACGCCGCCTAGCGTCGATCACATGTCGAACACCGCACGCACCGTGCTCTTCCACGAGATCGGCGGACCCGACGTCCTGACCATCGAGGACGTGCCGCTTCCCGGCCCCGGCCCCGGCCAGGTCGTCGTACGCGTCGAGGCGCTGGGCCTCAACCGGGCCGAAGTCCTGTTCCGCTCGGGCACCTACTACTACCAGCCGACCCTGCCCGCATCCCGGCTCGGCTACGAGGCCGCCGGGATCGTCGAGGCAGTCGGCGAGGGCGTCACCGAACCGGCCGTCGGCGACCCGGTGATCACCGGCCCAGGCATTGAGATGAGCGCGCGGGGCGTGTACGCGGAGCGCGTGGTCCTGCCCGCGGCCTCGGTCGTCCCGCGCCCCGACGGCGTGGACGCGGTCACCGGCGCCGCGGCCTGGCTGACGTACACGACGGCGTACGGCGGGCTGCTGGAGACCGCGGGGCTGCGGCCCGGCGACCGCGTCCTGATCACCGGGGCGTCCAGCGGTGTCGGCACCGCGGCGATCCAGGTCGCCCGCCGCATCGGCGCGGTCCCGCTCGCCACCACCCGCACCGAGGCCAAGCGGAAGCGGCTGCTGGAGCTGGGCGCGGCGGAGGTGATCGTCACCGGGGAGTCGACCACGGAGGCCGTGGCGAAGGAGGTCAGGCGGCTCACCGGGGGCAGCGGCGCCGAGGTGATGTTCGACGCGATCGGCGGCCCGGACTTCCGCCCGCTGGCGGAGAGCCTGGCCGCGGGCGGCTCGGTGGTGGTCTACGGCTGGCTGGGCAGCAGCCCCGCCGAGATCCCCTGGAACTGGCCCTTCACCATCCACACCTACGCCAACCAGGCCCTCACCTCGACCCCGGAGGGCCGGCGCCGCTCCACCGCCTTCCTCAACGCGGGCCTGGCCGACGGCGGCTTCCGCCCGGTCGTCGGTGAGGTCCTGGACGGCCTGGACCGCATCCGGGACGCGCACCGCCTGATGGAGTCCAACACGCACATCGGCAAGATCGTCGTGCGGATCTGAGAGCCGGGACCCGAGGTCCGGCACCGGGCCTCACCCGTTCGGCCCAGCCGTGGAATAGGCCACGCGCGCCCGAGGTTGTCGCCGCACAGCAGCGTGTGTATGCAAGTGCATGGACTCTCGAAAGGCGTGTCATGAAGATCGGCATCATCGGCGCGGGCAACATCGGCGGCAACCTCACCCGGCGGCTGACCGCCCTCGGTCACGACGTGTCCGTGGCGAACTCGCGGGGCCCCGAGACGCTCGCCGCACTGGCCGAGGAGACGGGAGCGACGGCGGTACGCGCCGAGGAGGCGGCGCGGGGCGCCGAGGTCGTGGTGGTCACGGTCCCGGTGAAGGCGGTCCCGGGCCTGCCGTCCGGCCTCCTGGACGGCGCCGCGGAGAACGCCGCCGTGATCGACACCGGCAACTACTACCCGCGGGAGCGGGACGGCCGGATCGCCGGCATCGAGGACGAGGGCATCACGGAGAGCCGCTGGACCGAACGGCAGATCGGCCACCCCGTGATCAAGGCCTTCAACGGCACCTTCGCCCAGGACATCCTGGACCGCGGGCACCCCGCCGGGGACCCCGACCGCCAGGCCGTCCCGGTCTCCGGCGACGACGAGGCGGCCAAGCGGGTCGTCCGCGCCCTGATCGACGAACTCGGCTTCGACACGGTCGACAACGGCGGCATCGACGACTCCTGGCGTCAGCAGCCGGGCACCCCGGTGTACGGCCTGCGGGCGGACGCCGAGGGCGTGCGCAAGGCCCTGGCGGAGGCGTCCCCGGAGCGCCCGGAGGGCTTCCGCGGCTGACGGTTCCGCCGGATCGGGCCGGTGGATCGAGCCGCCGGTCGGGCCGCCCTGATCCGCCGGAGGCGCCGGGGGACGTCCCGGCGCCTCCGGGGCGGGGGAGGAGGCTCAATCCTCCTTCGCTGCCCAGTCCTTGAGGGCGGCCTTGTCGGCGAAGTCGGCGACGTCCTTGTCGTGCGGGTCGCTGGTGTACTGGTGGAAAAGCCAGTCGGCCTGGATGCGGGGGTGGCCGGCGCTGACGTAGTCGGCGATCCAGAGGCCGTCGCCGGCGTACGAGGTGGTGTCGATGTTCAGCCAGAAATTCCGGTTGGTGTAGAGCACGACCCGGTGGCTGGGCCGCAGTTCCTTGACCTTGCGGATGAAGGAGTCCTTCTCGGCGTTGCTCGCGTGGGTGCCGTCGCCGGTGGTCTCCCAGTCGACGGCGAGGATCTCGCCCGCCTTCTCGGGGGCGTGTTCGACGAAGTACTCGGCCTGGGCGGTGAGGTTGCCGGGCCAGAGGAAGTGGTAGAAGCCGACGACCAGTCCGGCGTCGCGTCCGGTCTTGGCCTGGGCGGCGAGTTTGGGGTTGACGTACGAACGCCCCTCCGTCGCCTTGATGAAGACGAAGGAGAGGCCGTCCGTGTCGTAGCCGGAGGACTGGTACGCGCTCACGTCGATTCCGTGCAGCATGGGGGAACTCCCTGGGTGCCAGTGGGGTGACACGAGTTGCAACTGCGTATGTCGTATTCCCCGCCGCGCCGAGAGGGATCCGCGTGGGCGCGTGAATTGTCAGCTTCGGGCAGCCACCTCGCTGAGCACGGCCGCCGACTTCGTCGACCAGTCGGAGGTGATGATGCTGGCATGGTCGGCGGCCAGCAGCGCCAGCCGGGCCGCTACCTCGGCGTCGGTCGGAGCGGTCGAG
This sequence comes from Streptomyces sp. NPDC058457, assembly GCF_042720695.1. Classification (NCBI taxonomy): domain Bacteria; kingdom Bacillati; phylum Actinomycetota; class Actinomycetes; order Kitasatosporales; family Streptomycetaceae; genus Streptomyces; species Streptomyces sp. NPDC058457. The sequence goes on from NZ_JBHXLU010000053.1 coordinate 46,419, forward strand.
GAGATCGCCGGTGAGACGTTGTAGGCGTCCGTCATGATCAGGATGTAGTGGTTCGCGGCGTAGAACGACGTGTCGTAGCCGTTGTTCACGTACGTCGCCGCGTCCCCGTCGAAGAACACGAACCAGGGCTGGATCGAGGCGTCGTACCTGCTGGTCCGGGGATCCCCGTTCGCGGCGCCCAGGACGGCGGGGAAGGCCTCGGCCTGGGAGATGTTCCCGGCCGCGTACAGGTCCCGCAGGTGGTCCCCGTACTCCTGGTCCGTCCAGTAGTGGTCGAACGGGTTGGCCTCCTCCACCGTGCCCGGGATCAGTTCGAAGATGAACTTGCCCTTCAGCTGGTCACGGGTGGGCCAGGCGTTGGCCTTGGCGGCGGCGTCGAGCGTCGAGTACGAGGAGCCGAGCAGGTCGGCCGGCTTGTAGACGCTGCTGCCCAGCTTCTGCGACACCAGCGTGTCGAACGCGGTGGGCCCGAGGCCGATGGTCTGGTTGAACCCGACCTTCATCTCGACCTTGACGACGATGGGCGCGTGGTCCGGGTGCAGTTGCTCCCAGGCCGCCATGTTGTCCAGGCAGCTCCCGAGATCCTGGCTGGTGGCCTGGCTGTACAACTGGCTGGGGGTGTTGGCGTATTCGCAGTTGTTGTTGTCGCCCCACGGGTTGCTGTGGCTGACCCGCCACCGCTTGCTGATGCTGTCGACGTAGACGTCCAGCTCCAGCAGCGAGGCCCCGGAGTCCAGGGCCTGCGCCCAGTAGGTGTACTTGGCCTTGTCGTACGCGTTGTGCGTGCCGATGCTGGTGGTCTCGGAGAACTTCGCCGCGTTCAGGCCGGTGTCCGCGTGCGCGGCGGAGCCCGCCATCACGAACAGGGCCCCGGCACCCACGACCGCCGCCAGCCGTCTCAGTACGCGCATGACCCAACTCCCTTGGGTTGATGGTGAGTTGGCGGCAGCGTAGAAGCAATCGGTTACTGATCGGTAGCCCCTGGGGGAACATCCTCCTCCGGAACCGGCTCAGGACTCTCGGGACTCAGTAGGCCGCACGTACGCTGGGCGCATGCCGAGGCCGGAGGAGGCGCTGGTGGGGACGGGTCCGGTGGCGGGGCGGCGGCCAGTGGGCCTGTTCGTGGGGCTGTGCACCCTGGACGTCATCCAGCTGGTGGACCATGTACCGGGGCCGGACGAGAAGCTGACGGCCCGTGACCAGGTGGCCGCCGCGGGCGGTCCGGCCACCGGTGCGGCCGTGGCCTTCGGCCGTCTGGGCGGCCTGCCCCGGCTGCTCACGGGCCTCGGCTCGCATCCGCTGGCACTGGGCGTCCGGGCGGACCTCGACGCGCTCGGCGTGCGCGTCACCGACCTTGCCGCCGGGCGCGCGGACCCGCCCGCGGTGTCCTCGGTCCTGGTGACCGCGTCGACCGGAGAGCGTGCGGTCGCCTCCACCAACGCGGCCGGGCACCGGCTGCGGGCCCCGGCCGGTCTGGAGGAGCTGGTGGTGTCGTGCGACATCGCCGAGTTCGACGGGCATCACATGGACCTGGCCGTCGACGTCGCGCACGCCGCCCGCTCGGCCGGCCGCCGCACCGTCCTCGACGCGGGCAGCTGGAAGGACGGCACGGAGAAGCTGCTGGCGTCGACCGACGTCGCCGTGTGCTCGGCGGACTTCCGCCCGCCCGGTACCGCCACGCCCGCCGAGACCCTGGAGTTCCTCCGGGACCACGGGGTGACCTGGGTGGCGGTCACCGGTGGCGGGGCGCCGATCCTGTGGGCGGGGCCCGGTGGCGGTGGCCTCGTCGGCGTTCCCGAGACCCGCGTGGTGGACACGCTGGGCGCGGGAGACGTCCTGCACGGAGCCCTCGCCCGTTACCTGAGCGGACACGACCGCATCGACGGGCCGGCCTTCGCGGACGCCCTGGCCCGGGCCGCGGCGGTGGCCTCCCGCGCGTGCGCCTCCTTCGGCACGCGCGCGTGGCTGGCCGCGGACTGACCGGCGGCATGCCCCACATCCCCCGCCGGCAGGAACGGGCCACGGCCGGACACTCACCCCGTCTCACCGACGTCGTCATGCACTACGACGCGGAACTCGACCTGCGGACGGTGACCGTCAGCACTTGCTGTGGGCGTGGGCGTGGGCGTGGGCGTGGGCGTGGGTGTGGGTGTGGGCAGGTAGGTGGGTGAGGCCGGGGGCGAACGGTGGGGCGGCGGGATCTCGGGGGTGCGGGAGCGGGCGTGGGTCGGGGGCGCGGTCGTCGCCGGGTGCGAGCCGCCGCTGTTGCCGTCCGCCGAGGAGTCGCGGAGATTGCCCGTCGCCTCGACCGCGGCGCCGCACACGAGCAGCACCACGGCGAGCGCGGTCAGTCCGACGGAGGCGCGCAGTGCCCGGGACGCCGTGGAACGCGAGTCGACGTCCGTCATCAGTCCACGTACTCCTGGGCGACCTGGACGTACTCGAAGCCCTTGACGTCCGTGGCGATCTGCATCTGACCGGTCTTCGACGAGGCGATCAGGGTGTTGAGCAGGCCGGTGATCGCCGCGCTCAGCGCCGACTCGGTGTCCGTACCGTCGGCGATGAACAGCGCCTTGGTCGCCACCTGTTCCAGCACGTCGCGCCTCGCTCCGCCGAAGCCGTAGGCGATCACGTGCGGGTGGCGCGGCCAGTCCCTGTCCACCAGGGCGCGGAACGGGTTCTGCCAGTTCGCGTCGGTCGGACCGCCGTCGGTCAGGAAGAAGACCGTCGGCCGCAGCACGCTGAAGTTCTGCATCCTCAGGTTGTCGACGTCCTGTTCGATGCACTCCCGCACCCGGTCGAAGGTCTTGCCGTACGACGTACCGCCGCCGCAGATCACCTCGGGCATGGCCGGCACCTGCTCCATGTCCGACATCGGGATCACCACGTGCACGTCGGTGGAGAAGGCGATCACGCAGACCCGGGCGAACTCCGAGACGCGGGGATTCGTCGCCAGGTTGTAGTGCAGACGGGAGAGGGTCGCGTTGAGCAGTGCCTCTTGTTTCTTCATCGACGAGGACGCGTCGATCACCACGTAGGTGGGTAGGCAGAGTGACATTTTGCACCTCGGAGCTAGTGGTTGGCGGCGATGACGAAGAGCAGGATCACCGCTATGACGAGCACGACGACCCACCCGTCGTGCGAGGTGGAATCGGGCTTCTTCACGCCGGGCGACGCGGGCTTCTGTACTGCCTCGGCAGGCTTCGGCTGGGGTTTGCTCACGGCCGTGCCGGTGCCGGTGCCGGTGCCGGCGGGCGGCAGCGCGGGCAGCGCGGGCAGCGTGGTGCGCGTCGGACGCGGCACGGTCCTGAGATAGGGCCCGCCGTTCAGCGCCTGGTTCAGCTGGGCGGCCGAGGGCCGTCGCTCGCGGTCGGTCGTGAGCAGCATGTCGAGCAGTACTTCGGAGACGGCGGGCTGGTTCTCCCAGGGGGACGCGGCGACGGCGTGGAAGGCGCGCGCGTCACGTTGACCCGTCATGCATTTCGCGACGAGCAGTCCGAGCCGGTAGCGGTCGGTGTACTCGTCCGCGTCGGTGCCCGGCGGCGTCAACGGGTCGGCCCAGTTCGGCTGGTGGATGTCAGGCATCTTCTTCGGCTGACAGCCGTCGACGTCGATGAGGTAGACGGAACGCTGATCCGGGCTCCAGAAGGCGTTGGAGAACGACCAGTCCGAGTAGACCAGGCCCAGGCTCTCCAGGATCGCGGCCAGCTCCGTCAGCCGGCGACAGGCGGCCAGCCTGCCCGCAGGGCCGGGGGGCGGCAGTCCGACGCCCCGGTTCGACTCGTCGGACTTCGCCAGCCAGTCGATCTCCACGAAGCGGCGCTCGCCGAACGCGCCGCGCCGCAGTTCGGAACGGTACTGCTCGGGTGCCATCGGGATCACGCAGCCGACAGCCGGGTTGCCGGGCTCGTGGATCCGGGCCGCGGGCCAGCAGGTTCCGGCGTACAGGACCGCACGATCCGCCTCCGGCAGGGTGCCCGGAGCCGAGATCAGCAGGTCGAGCCGCTGGGCGTCCTCCGGGTGCTGGTCGGGCCGGTAGAGCTTGGCCAGCCAGCCCGGATGGTTCGTCAGCGGCCGCACGGCGACGGCCTGGCCGTTGTGTTCGGAGATCGGCTCGGCCAGGGGCCCGAGATCGCTGACGCTCACGGCCCGTGGCAGCACCCAGCCCCGCGGATCGGCCGCCGGGCCGTCGCCGTCGTCGGCTTTGTCGTCGGTGCCGTCGATGAGGCGGGGTTCTGTCATGCCCGGCCACCGTTCCACGTCACCACGGCGGTGCGGTCGTCGAGGCACTGCGGTGCGTCGAAGCCGACGTCGGCGATGAACCGCGTGGCCGGGACCGGCGAGCGCCAGGCGTTCGCGAAGTACTCGTTGACGTTGCCCGCCGTGTCCGCCCACGCGTCGCCGATCCCGTCCGTGACCAGGGCGAGGGCCGCGCCGGGAGCCAGCGTGAGGTAGTGGTCCCTGGCCAGTTGCGGCGTGTCCGGCAGCCGCCCGGCGACCTCGTTCGAGACCACCGCGGCCGTGCGGTCCTTGGCATCGCCGGCGGAGATCCGCCAGAGCGGGACGCGCGGATCGAGTGTCCAGGCCGAACTGTCGCCGAGCCACCCGACCCAGGCCTCCGCGACGCCGTTCGCGTCCGGCTCGGCGAGCACCGCGGTGATCAGTACGGTGGCCACGTGCGCGGTGCCGACGCCGCGTCCGGCCGCGTGCGCGGCGACCGATTCGGCGATCCGCCCGTACAGCTCCTTCGCATCGAGCCCGCCGAAGCCCACCGTCTCGATCTGCTCGCGCAGCAGGGTGACGGCCTGACTGGAGGCGGTGGTGGCCCCGGCGTCGGACCAGGCCGCGCTGGACAGGCCGTCGGCCACGGCCACGATCGCGTACCGGCTGTCCCTGCTCCGCCCGATCCGGTAGGAGTCCTGCCGCGGCTCGGCGGGCCGGGCGCAGCGGTGGCCGGGCCCGATGACGGAGGCCGCGCGGACGGTGAAGGCACCGACCGTGGCCTCGTCGGCGGCGATCCCGTTCTGTGCCGTGCGCTCCGGCAGCAGCCAGGGGTAGTCCTGGGCACGGGCGCCGTCGCCGAAGCGCGGAACGCTCAGATCGGTCGGCCGCTCGCGGAGGAACGGCTGGGGCCTCGGGGCCTGGTGCTGCGGGGCCTGGTGCTGCGGTGCCGCCGGGCCGGTGACGTAGCGGCAGACCGGAACCGTCGTACGCGGCTGGGGTTCCTGTTCGAGCCGATCCCGCTGCCGGGCGAGCGTCGCGGCGGACTCGGACCCCAGCACGGCCGCCGCTCCGACGACACCCACTGCCGCGAGGGCGAACACGTCCACGAGCAGGCCGTACCGCCGATGCTCCGTGCCGACCTCGATGAAGGCCCCGATGACGACGGCCACGAGCAGCACCGCCCGCACCCGTCCGTCCATGAGGTCGTCCCGCCGGCCGTCGCCCCGGCTCACGGCCGTTCCCCGGAATCGCGGGAATCGGAATCATGGGAATCGGAGTCGCCGGAATTCGGTCGGGAGGCAAAGTGCTGATTACCGTGCTGTACCGCGAATACTTCACCAGAATCGGTGGCGGAATTGACCTGGATCACGATGTCCGGCCTTTCTGGGATTCGCAGCGAAGCCAGGGCCATGACGTCCTGGGCGAGATCCGGGTTCCGGTCGAGCAGCTGGGACAGGGCCTCGGTCCAGTAGTCCACTGACCCGGCGTCGACCGCTCCCCTCGTGGCGGTCGACTGCCGGTTCAGTGCGGCGGACAGCTCGTTGCGGCGACCGCTGCGAGCCTGTGCGAGGACACCGCTCATCAGCCTCTTCGCCTCCAGCCAGAGATCCGTGCCCATTGCGGAGACCAGAGCGGTGGCGCCGCTCGCGGCCAGCTCGGTGAGTTCCTCGTTCATCGGCGGGTGTCAACCTCGGTCGTTGTGGCGGATGAACTGGTCGCCCCGGTGGACGGCGAAGGCCGTGCTGTTTCCCGTGGTCCGGACGAGTTGCTCCGCGGTCCGCGGCCCGGGTTCCGCCGGCCGCGTCCCGGGTTCCGCGGGAAGCTCGCCGGAGCCGGAATCCCGGCCGGAATCGACGCGTGGCCCGACGGGGCTGCCGGGATACCAGAGCCAGGCCCGCGCGGCGTACTCCTTGACCCGGACGTCGGCCGCGGTGAAGGCGTCGGCTTCGAGCCCCTGGTAGCCGTGCCCGACCGTCTCCTCGTAGAAGTGCTGCGAAAGGATCGCGGCCACCGGGGTGCCGCTGGTACCGGTCAGGATCGCGTTCCGCAGCGGGGCCGAGTCGAGCAGCCGGGCCAGCGCCTCGAAGGGGGCGCCGGAGACCGTGCCGTCCGGATCGAACCCGACCTCCCCCGCGTGCACCGCGGCCCGCACCCGCAGCCGGATGTCCGCGCCGGCGTGCCGGTTGTGCTCGCGGATCCGTGAACCCAGCTCCGGGAGCAGCGGGAACAGCAGCCTGGCCTTGGGCAACGAGGCCGGGGCGACGAGCTGGCAGCCGTCGCCGGTGTCGATGTACACGAAGTCCCGCGCGTCCAGTTCCGCGCTGTCCAGGGCACCGGACAGCGCGGAACGCAGAACGCTGCGGATCTCCTGCAGCCGCTGCTGGCCGCGGCCCGCGGAGCCCGCGATGTCGCAGGCCAGCAGGGCTCGGTATTCATACCTCGGATTCACAATTCCTCCGCGATCACGACGAGGTCCGGCAATTCGAAGATCGATTTGCCGACGTCCCGGTTATCCGGTGTCGACAAGATGATTGACGAGACCGTAGAGGAGGGGTCCTCGGGTAGAACGGCTACTAATACGGCTTGTGCGGTTTCGGCCGGACGAGGAGAGAGGTGTGGCGGATGAACAACACACGGGTTCGCGGCGCCGTGGCCTACTGGCCGGCGGCCGGGCTGCTCGGCCAGGTCGACGAGGCCGACCGCGCGATCCTGCTGGGACTCGGCCACCGCGTGGTCTACCCGGCCGGTCAGATCACCATCCGCGAGGCCGACACCTCGGACTTCGCGCTGCTCCTGCTCGGCGGCACGGTGAAGGTCACCGCGCACGCGCAGGACGGCCGCGAGGCGCTGCTGGCCGTGCGGATGGCCGGGGACCTGGTCGGGGAACTCGCCGGGATCGACGGGCATCCGCGCATCGGCACCGTGACCGCCTGCGGCAGGGTGCTGGCCCGCTACATCCTGCGCTCCGAACTGCTGGAGTGCACGAAACAGCACCCCGCCATAGGACTCGCACTCAGCGCGAGCGTGGTGGCCAAGCTGCGCACGGCGACCGGCCGGATCGTCGACTTCACCGGTTGCGACGTGCTCGGGCGGCTGGCCAGGATCCTGCACCACCTGGCCGTGACCTACGGGCGTCCCGGCCGGAACGAAGCCCAACTCCCGCTGTCACAGCCGGAGATGGCCACCCTGGTCGGTGCGGCCGAGTCGTCGGTCCACAAGGCCCTGCGGGCACTGCGGGAGTCGGGCGCGGTCGTGACCGGCTACCGCAGGATCACGATCACCGACTTGGAGCACCTCGCCCGGATCGCCGTCGCGGCCGGGCCCGCCGGATCGCCGGCGATCTCGCCGAACACGTAATAGCGCCGGGTTCGCACGACGGGTCGGCGTCAGCATGGCCCAGTGCCGGGACCCGAGCGTGGAAGAGGACGGGGAAGCAGATGCCAGAGAACAGCGGTGCTCCGGACGCCGCCGAGGGGATCCGGGCCGGCGACGTGTCCGGAACGATGATCGTAGGCAGCCAGAACACCGTGAGCAACGTGAGGATCACCGCCGAGTACGGTGCGACCGTCACCGTGCACCCGGGGCCGCTGCCGGATCCGGTCAAGCGCCGGCGGATCTCCCAGCTGCCACGGTCCGCCGCCGAGCCGCTGATCGGACGTGCGCGGGACGTGCACGTACTGCGACAGGCGATCGAGACACGTCAGTTGGTGCAGGTCTGGGGTGCGCCCGGGGTCGGCAAGAGTGCGTTGCTGCGCCTCCTCGCGGGCACGACGGAGCACGGGCCCGAAGGCGCGGCCTACATCGAAGCCGGCGGACGTACGGCCGACGACATCGCGCAGGCGATATTCGACATCAGCTTCGACGCACCGAACTACAAGCCGTCGCTGGAGGTGCTGAAGGAGCACCTGAAGACCCTGCGACTGCGGATCTACCTGGACGACGCGGGACTCGACGAGAAGGACCTGCGCCGGCTCTTCGACATGGCCGAGCAGTCCACGTTCGTCTTCACCTCGCAGCAGCGGTCCGCGGTCGACGGTGTGCACGCGATCCGCCTCGAAGGGCTGACGGCCCCGGCGGCGGCGGAACTGGTGGAGGCGCTGCTCTCCCGCGCGCTGCGGCCCGACGAGACGCCGATCGTGGGCGCGCTGTGCGACGCGGTGGCCGGCAACCCGCTCCGGCTGCGGCGCATCGCCCTGTCGGCCGCGACCGGCAAGGGCCTGCCGGGGATCGCCGATCTCCCCGAACTGCTTCCCGCGCTGCTGAACAGGCTCCGGCCGCAGGAGCGCGACCTGCTGCACCTGCTCGGCTCGCTGTCCGGTGCCGAGTTGGCCGCCCGGCATCTCGATGATCTGCTCGGCCGGTCGGACACCGACGCGCTCGCCGGCGGTCTGGTGCGACACGGCCTGCTGCTCGCCTCGGAGACCGGCTACCGCTGTCCGCCGGACGTCGCCGAGTGCGTGCTGAACACGCGGAGGACGGTGTTTCCCGCCGATCGGCTCTGCCGGACGCTCACCGCGTGGGTCGAGGCGAGGGACACCACCCCGGACGACGTCGCGGCACACTTCCAGGCCCTGGACGTCGCGGTGTTGCGAGCGGAGCATAACGGACACGCCCAGCTCGGCACGGCGCTGGCCCGTGCGGCCTCGCCGAAGCTGGCGCTGTCCCGGCAGTTCGACGCGTGGGGCAGCCTGCTCGGAGTCGGCTGGGCGGCGGCGAAGAGGGCGGGAGACAAGCAGGGTGAGGACTTCTTCCTGCGCGAGGCCCGCAACCGCCGCAAAGCGCTCGGGCGGGCCGCGCAGACGACGGCCCTGGCGCTCGAGGCGGGGGTGCTCTGGCGGGAACTCACCGCTCTGCACGCGCATTCGGCGGCCCACCAGGCCGTCAACGCGGCGTCGGCCACCGCCCCGCCGATCACCACACCGCCGGTCCACCCGGTCACCCCGACGCACGGCGCGGTCCACACGCAGGCCTTCACACACCCGACCGCCGCCACGTCCGCCACCTCGGCGCCCGCGCACACGGCCTTGCCCGTCCACGGGACGAGGCCGGTGGTCGACCTGTCCCATTCCTCCGCCCAGTCGCAGGTCACCGCCCATGTGACCACCGCACACCCGGCCGCACCGATACCCCAGCGGGTCGACCTCTCGCAGGCGCACCCTTCCGTTGCCCACTCGACGCACGCCGTGAGCGCCCCCGCGACCGCGACGAGCACAGGCCACACGGCACTCACCGCCGCCGGTGCGGCGGCCGGCAAGGGCGGAATATCGGCACTCGCCCTCGCCTGCACGATCGGCCTCGCGGCCGTACTGGGCGTGGGGGCCATGGTCTACGCGGACGATCAACCGGATTCGTCTCCGGCCGCCGCGTCGAGTTCCGTCAGCACGCCCGACCCGAGCGACGACACCTACGGCGACACCTACGGCGACACCTACGGCGACACCTCGCCCACCGTCGATCCCGTGTGCGCGACCGTGATCCCCGACCTGTCGTCGGAGCTCCAGCAGTACAGCACCGACGCCGCCATCGCGTCCGACGCGGTCGACTCGTACAACACGGACATGGGCGCCTACAACTCGGGTCAGACGTCCACCGTTCCCGACGACAGCACGTTGCTCTCCGAGGTCGGCACCGTCATCAGCGACCTGAATTCCGTCGAGTCCACGTTGCGGGGGGCCATCTCGCAAGCCCAGGACGGCAACGTGGCATCAGACCTCGGCGACATGCTGACCGCCACTCAGCAGCTCGAGAGCCTGTATCAGTCGTACGAGAACGATCCGAGCAACTCCGAGGTCGATCCGTCGAGTCAGGCCTTGGCGATGAACTCGGCGTCAGACAGCCTGCAGACCGACTGCGGCGAATGACCTTCCTCTCCGAGACCGACCAAGAAAGGCAGGCCATGCCCACGGAATCCACCCACGGAGACATCCACACCGGGGACGTCTCCGGCACCTTCATCGTCGGTGACGACAACCACGTGACGAACACGACGCTTCAGCCCGAGCAGACGCAGACGCAGACGCAGACGCAGACGGAGAGGCAGCCGCGGCAGCAGAGCTCGGCGGAGGACCAGGCAGCCGTCTTCGCGGTCCAGGACGGCACCATGCACGTCACGTACAACGCCGCAGCCGAGCGTAAGGCGGAAGCAGAACGCTGAGAAACGCCGCGTGCCCCGGCCGACGACCGGCCGGGGCACGCACCCTGCGGTCCGCTCAGTCCTTGGCGGCCAGCAACTCCAGGTCCTGAGCACTCAGCGTCGCCGTCTTCAGCAGTTCCCTGATCAGGTTGACGCTGAGTGTCGAGCCGACCGGCTCGCCGACCTCGTCGCGCAGCAGTCCGCGCACGCCCCGGCGGTGCAGCCGTTCGCGCACGTCCTCGACCGCGTTGGCGACCGACTTGTAGGTCCAGGACTTGGTCGCGTAGGGGGAAGCGTTGACCAGCCGGGCCGTGTCCTCCCAGGCCAGCGGGAGCGGGAAGGCGTCGTGGCCCTCCAGGTAGCGCCGGGCGAGCGCGGTGAGCACCAGCCGCTCCTGCGGGGAGAGTTCGTAGACCGTCTCGGGATCCACGGTCTCCGCACCGCTGGTGGAGCGGGGGTGCCGGTCGTCCTCGTCCACGACGCGGACCTCCACCAGGTGGGAACGCCGCTTCGACGAGTTGATCACCAGCGGGGTGTACCCGGACTCGATGAGCCGCTTGTGGCCGGTGAGCATCAGCACGCCGTCGGGCAGCTCGACCGGCAGGTTGCCGGTGTTGAGCAGCCACCAGTCGCCGTCCGTGCCCGTGCAGGTGAACACGCCGTGCCGACGGCTGACGGTCGGGTCGTCGACACCGACCGGCACATGCACGTCCTCGCGGTCGCGCCCGAACAGCAGCGTGTACCGGCGCGGCGGCACCGCGTACCCGCCCTCCGGGCCCAGTACGAAGATCGTCCCCGGCGGTGCCGAGGGCACTCTGTCGGAGGGGCTGCCCGGCGGCAGCATCTGGGGTGGGAAATTTCCGTACGCCATATCGCATACCTCCGGCTCGGATCGCGTCAGTGTATGAGCGCACCCCGAGGACCGGTCCTCCCGCACATAGGGCACGGCCGCTGTCAACTCGCATTGCAGGGCCCTGACTTGTTGGATAGCCTGCCCGCCGTGAGCGCGAGCGGCCGGGGAACTGCTGATGGTGAATAGCACGATCGCGGAACCGCTCGGCCCGGACGATCCGCAGGAGATCGGCAGCTTCAACATCATCGGCCTGCTCGGCATCGGCGGCATGGGCGAGGTCTACCTCGGGGTGTCCGACAAGGGCTACGCCGCCGTCAAACGCGTCCGGTCACGGTTGGTCTCCAGCGAGCGCTTCGAACGCGAGGTCGGCATCCTCTACCGGGTGCCGGCCGGGGTCGGGCCGCGGGTGCTGGCGAGCGACGGTACGGCGGAACGCCCCTGGTTCGCCACCGAGTACGTACCCGGACTCACCGTGGACGAGGCGGTCCGGCTACGCGGCCCGCTGCCCACCGAGGCGCTGTGGCTGCTGCTGGCCGAGGCAGCCGCCCAGCTGTCGGCCGTGCACGCGTGCGGGATCGCGCACCGCGACGTCAAGCCCGGCAACATCATGCTGGTGCGTGACGGTGTGAAACTCATCGACTTCGGCATCGCGCGCGCCGCGGACCAGGCGAGGCTCACCAAGAGCGGTGGCAGCTACGGAACGCAGGGATTCTCGGCACCGGAACAGCAGGCCGGGGACGAGGACGTGGCCGCGCCCGCGGACGTCTACTCGCTCGGGGCACTCCTGCTCTTCGCGGCCTCGGGCCGCACGCCCGGCGTCGTCCCCGACGTCGAGCCCCTGCGCGCCGTGGACGCCGGCCTCGCCGTCGTCGTCGAGTCCTGCCTCGCGACCGGCCCCGGAGCCCGCCCCACCGCCGGCGAGGTGGCGGAGGCGGCCCGCGCGCACCCGCCCGTTCCGCCTCCCTCCTGGCCTTCCGAGGTCATGTCCCGCATCGCCTCGCGACGTGCCTTCGCCGCGACGCCGGTCGGCAAGCTGGACACCGTCCCGCCGCCGGACCCGGCTGCGGATCCGGAGCCCGGGACCGTGCCCCCGTCCGCCGCGTCACCCACCCACTCACGAAAACGCCTGCTCCTGCTCTCGACCGCCGCAGTGATCATCATCGGCGCCGTCGCAGCGTTCGTACTCACCCCGTCCGATTCCCCGCGGAAGGGCGTTGCGCAGCCGTCCGGCAGCGCGTCGGCCACCGTCGAGTCCGCGGCCGGGACGGCACACAAGTCCTCCGCGAGCCCGAGCCGTTCGGCCTCGCCCACCGCCAGGTCCGCGCGCCCGACCCCGGACGTCCCGGCCGGCACGGACACCGCCGTCCCACCGAGCGCGTCCGGCACGAGTTCGCCCTCCGGCACCGTCGCGACCGCCGCGTCCTCCGCACCCGCCGAACATCTCACCTCGTCGTCGATCAGCGGTGTCAACGGCAGCGACGACCCGGCACAGGTCAAGGGCTCCGAGGCGGACACCTCCTGGGTCGGCAACGACGCCGCCTGCTCCGCCTGGCTGGACGACAACGGCTCCGGCGAGCTCGCGGGCGTGCTCAACACCTCCCTGAACCAGAGCTGCGGCGCCGAGCTCTACCGCAACGACGGCATCGCGTACACGTTCCAAGCCTCCTGGGGCGCCGCCAAGACGAGTTTCGTCTCGGACGTCGGCCACACGATGTGGATCTGCGTCTGGAACGCGAGCGACCGATCCGACGAGCAGTGCTCCGCCCGTTTCGGCATGAACGGCGACACCCCCGTCAAGCAGTGAGCCCCTCCCCTCAGCACTCGAAGTGTTCACCGCCGGACCGCCCCGGGCCGTCTCCTCATGCCTTCAACCGCACCGGCGACGAAACGCGTCCGGGCGAGCGTCCACCGCTGTGCCAGACACAGGCCGACTTCGTCGACCCCCGCCCCCCCGTGCGACCTGCGGCGGCCCCGAGCCGACCGCGAACATCTCGGCGGCCTGGAACCGCACTCGCTCCCGCCCGGCCCGCTTCGCTGGAAGCGCCCGGTCCCCTTGCTGACGACGTCCGCCGGTTTTCCGCTCCCTTCGGTAGGAGGGGGTTCGCCGCGCGGAGCACGGTCTCACCGCCGGCAGGCACCGCATCACGCTGCCGCGATATTGCAGAGAAGTCTCTGCAGAGGATGCGCTGTAACCTACGCTGTCGGACTGAACACCGCCGGCTTCCGTGACGATCCTGACACCCGAGGCGCGTTCGCGGTCTACCTGCATGAACTGGTCCAGCAGTACTTCAGCCGTGTCATGACGTACGTCGGCGAGGACTGGGACGACACATGGCGGAACGCCGGCACCGTCTCGGACTGGTGTGACCTGCGGCTGACACCGGACCAGTTGAAGGCGCTCAACGCGGAACTGATGGCCGTAGTCGCTCGCCACACTCCTGCCCCGGACGCCGAGCCCGGCCCGGGCGCGCTCCCTGTCGTCGTGCAACTCCAGTCCTTTCCCCGTAAGGAGCAGGTGATCGCATGAGCCAGGATGCCCCCGGCGGTCTCCTGCGTCGCCACCGCGATTTCCGACTGCTGTGGTGCGGTGAGACCACAGGCAAGTACGGCGCGGCCGTCACCGGGGTGGCGATGCCGCTGATCGCCGTCTCCACCCTGAATGCCAGCACGTTCGAGGTCGGCCTGCTGACCTCCGCCACCTGGGCTCCTTGGCTGCTCATCGGTCTGCCAGTCGGTGTCTGGGTGGACCGGCTGCGGCGCAGACCGATCATGCTGACCGCTGCTGCTGTCTCCCTCGTGCTTTTCGCCTGTGTCCCGGTCATCGCATGGCGGGGCTGGCTGAGCATGGGGCTGCTGCTGGCGGTCGCACTGCTGGCGGGCACGGCGGCCGTGTTCTTCCAGACCGCCTACAGCGCTTATCTGCCCAGCATCCTGGACCCCGACGACCAGCCCGAGGGCAACGCCAAACTGCACGGCAGCGCGTCCGCCGCGCAGATTGCCGGGCTCGGCTCCGGCGGTTTGATCGCGCAAGCGGCAGGAGCTGTGAACGGGCTGTTCGCCAACGCGGCGACCTTCCTCGTCTCACTCCTGTGCCTGAGTGCCATCCGGCACCGTGAACCGCGCGTCACCAGGGCCGAACGCCGCCCCGAAGCACTGGTCAGCGAAGTCCGCGAGGGTCTGCGGCTGGTTGCGGGCGATCCCTGGTTCCGCGCCTTCACACTCTTCGGGGGTGCTTCCAACCTGGCCCTGATGGGATACCAGTCGATTCAGGTGGTCTTCCTGGTCCGCAGCGTCGGTCTGACCCCCGGGCTGGTCGGGACACTCATCGCGGGCACCAGTGCGGGAGGCGTGGCCGGGGCCTTTGCCGCCCGCCGGGTCGCCGACCGGATCGGCACGGCCCGCGCCACGTTGGTGTTCGAACTGGGAGTTCCCGCGATGGCTCTGCTCATGCCGTTGACCGTCGGCGGAGCCGGCATTCTGCTCTTCGTGACCGGCGGCTTCTGCGTCGCTGCGGGTGCCGTGGCCGGCAACGTCATCAAGGCCGGCTTCCAGCAACGCTATTGCCCTCCGGAGCTCCTCGGCCGTCTCACCGCGAGCACGGCGTTCCTCAGCTACGGGACGATTCCCCTCGGAGGGCTGCTCGGCGGCACGCTCGGAACCGTGCTGGGTGTCCGCGCCGCCATGGCGATCACCACAGCGGGGATCCCACTCGCCGCCCTGATCCTGTTCTTCTCCCCGATCCGCAGGTCCCGGGACCTGCCGACGTCCCGTCAGCAGGCAACAGACTCCGGACTCCTGCCGAACACCGACGGCGAGGCTGCGGCCCTGCCTCACCAGTGACCGGCGCCGGGCCGTTGCCGGTGCGCCGGTCTGCCAGGGAGTTTCCGCCGTGTGGGCAGAGCAGGCCCTGGCAGCGCTGAAAGGCAAGAACACCCTGGGCAGGGCCCAGCCCCTCAGCACTCGATGATGTTCACCGCCAGCCCGCCCCGGGCCGTCTCCTTGTACTTGACGCTCATGTCGGCGCCGGTGTCCTTCATGGTCTTGATGACCTTGTCCAGGGACACCTTGTGGGAGCCGTCGCCGCGCATGGCCATGCGGGCCGCGGTGACCGCCTTGACCGCGGCCATGCCGTTGCGCTCGATGCACGGGATCTGGACCAGACCGCCGACCGGGTCGCAGGTGAGGCCGAGGTTGTGCTCCATGCCGATCTCGGCCGCGTTCTCGACCTGTTCCGGGGAGCCGCCGAGGACCTCGGCGAGGGCGCCCGCCGCCATCGAGCAGGCCGAGCCGACCTCGCCCTGGCAGCCGACCTCGGCGCCCGAGATGGACGCGTTCTCCTTGAAGAGCATGCCGATCGCGCCGGCGGCGAGGAGGAAGCGGACCACCCCGTCCTCGTCGGCGCCGGGGACGAAGTTGACGTAGTAGTGCAGGACGGCGGGGATGATGCCGGCCGCGCCGTTCGTGGGCGCGGTCACCACCCGGCCGCCGGCCGCGTTCTCCTCGTTCACGGCCATCGCGTAGAGCGTGATCCACTCCATCGCGTGCGCCAACGGGTCGCCCTCGGCGCGCAGCTGGCGGGCGGTCACGGCGGCCCGCCGCTTCACCCGGAGCCCGCCCGGCAGGATGCCCTCACGGGACATGCCGCGGGACACGCACGCCCGCATCACCCGCCAGATGTCCAGCAGGCCCGCGCGGATCTCGTCCTCGGTGCGCCAGGCCCGCTCGTTCTCCAGCATCAGCGCGGAGATCGAGAGACCCGTCTCCTGCGTCAGGCGGAGCAGCTCGTCGCCGGTGCGGAAGGGGTACTTCAGGACGGTGTCGTCCAGCTTGATGCGGTCCGCGCCGACCGCCTCCTCGTCGACGACGAACCCGCCGCCGACCGAGTAGTACGTCTTGGCGAGGAGTTCCGCCCCGGACGCGTCGTACGCCCACACGGTCATGCCGTTCGCGTGGTACGGGAGTGTCTTGCGGCGGTGGAGTTTCAGGTCGCCGTCGAAGGAGAACGCGATCTCGTGCTCACCGAGCAGCGACAGGCGTCCCGTGCTCTTGATCGCCTCGATGCGGTCGTCCGCCGTCTCCACGTCCACCGTGCGCGGCGAGGCGCCCTCCAGGCCGAGCAGCACCGCCTTCGGGGTGCCGTGGCCGTGGCCGGTCGCGCCGAGGGAGCCGTACAGCTCGCAGCGTATCGACGTGACGGACTCCAACAGCCCCTCGTTGCGCAGCCGGCGGGCGAACATACGGGCCGCACGCATCGGGCCGACGGTGTGGGAGCTCGACGGGCCGATGCCGATCGAGAACAGGTCGAAGACCGAGATGGCCACGGGAACTCCTCGGGAAAGGGCGGGGGCACACGCCATCGGGTGCCCCCACCAGGGAACTACTTGTCGAGACCGGGGTACAGCGGGTGCTTGTCGGTCAGGGCCGTGACCCGGGCCTTCAGGGCCGCCGCGTCGTAGGACGGCTTCAGCGTCTCGGCGATCACGTCCGCGACCTCGGCGAAGTCCTCGGCCGTGAAGCCGCGGGTGGCCAGCGCCGGGGTGCCGATCCGCAGACCCGAGGTGACCATCGGCGGCCGCGGGTCGTTGGGGACGGCGTTGCGGTTGACCGTGATGCCGACCTCGTGGAGACGGTCCTCGGCCTGCTGCCCGTCCAGCTCGGACGCGCGCAGGTCCACGAGGATCAGGTGGACGTCCGTACCACCGGAGAGGACGTTCACGCCGGCCTCGCGGGCGTCGGCGGCGGTGAGGCGTTCCGCCAGGATGCGCGCACCCTCCACCGTACGACGCTGGCGCTCCTTGAAGTCCTCCGAGGCGGCGACCTTGAAGGAGACCGCCTTCGCCGCGATCACGTGCTCCAGGGGGCCGCCCTGGAAGCCCGGGAAGACGGACGAGTTCAGCTTCTTCGCGAAGTCCTTGCGGGCCAGGATGATGCCGCCGCGCGGGCCGCCCAGCGTCTTGTGGGTGGTGGAGGTGACCACGTCGGCGTACGGCACCGGGTTCTCGTGCAGACCGGCGGCCACCAGGCCGGCGAAGTGGGCCATGTCGACCCACAGGTACGCCTCGACCTCGTCGGCGATCCGGCGGAACTCCGCGAAGTCCAGCTGGCGCGGGTACGCCGACCAGCCCGCGATGATCACCTTCGGCCGGTGCTCCTTGGCGAGCCGCTCCACCTCGGCCATGTCGACCAGGCCGGAGTCGTCCACGTGGTAGGCCACGACATTGAACTGCTTGCCGGAGAAGTTCAGCCGCATGCCGTGGGTGAGGTGGCCGCCGTGCGCGAGGTCCAGACCCAGGATGGTGTCTCCGGGCTGGGCCAGCGCGAACAGGGCCGCCTGGTTGGCGGAGGCACCGGAGTGCGGCTGCACGTTGGCGTACTCGGCGCCGAACAGCTCCTTCACCCGGTCGATGGCGATCTGCTCGGTGACGTCGACGTGCTCGCAGCCGCCGTAGTAGCGGCGGCCCGGGTAGCCCTCGGCGTACTTGTTGGTGAGGACCGAGCCCTGCGCCTCCATGACCGCCAGCGGAGCGAAGTTCTCCGAGGCGATCATCTCCAGGGTGGACTGCTGGCGCGCCAGCTCGGCGTCGACCGCGGCGGCTACCTCGGGGTCGAGCTCGTGCAGGGGCGTGTTCAGAACGGACATCTGTTTCTACGACTCCTAGGCCGGGGTCTGCGGCGGCTCTCAGCCGGTGGTGAAGGCGGTGTACTCGTCGGCGGAGAGCAGGTCGCCCGGCTCGTCCGTGACGCGCACCTTGAACAGCCAGCCGCCCTCGAAGGGGGCCGAGTTCACCAGGGACGGGTCCTCGACGACGTCCTCGTTGACCGCGGTGATCTCACCGGTGACCGGCGCGTACAGGTCGGACACCGACTTGGTCGACTCCAGCTCGCCGCAGGAATCGCCCGCGGTCACCGTGTCGCCGACCGCCGGGAGCTGGACGAAGACGACGTCACCGAGCGCGTTGGCCGCGTGCTCCGTGATACCGACCGTCGCCACGCCGTCCTCGGCGGCCGTCAGCCACTCGTGCTCCTTGCTGTAACGCAGCTGCTGGGGGTTGCTCATGGCTTGAATTCTCCTGTACGCGAGGAAGTGCTGGTGAAGGGGGGAAGGCTGGAGACGTACGTGACCTGCGGGGATGTGCGCAGGGTCACGCCCGGTGGCTACTTCTGGCGCTTGTAGAACGGCAGCGCCACGACCTCGTACGGCTCGTGGCTGCCCCGGATGTCCACGCCGACGCCCGC
Source organism: Streptomyces sp. NPDC058457 (assembly GCF_042720695.1). Lineage (NCBI taxonomy): Bacteria > Bacillati > Actinomycetota > Actinomycetes > Kitasatosporales > Streptomycetaceae > Streptomyces > Streptomyces sp. NPDC058457. The sequence continues at coordinate 64,865 of NZ_JBHXLU010000053.1, forward strand.
CGTGCCCGGCGCCGAGTGCGCCGCGTCGACGTACGCCATGGCGATCGGGCGGCCCAGGGTGGGAGAGGGGGCACCGGAGGTGACCGCGCCGATCACCTCGCCGCCGGCGACGACCGGGTATCCGGCGCGGGGCACCCGGCGGCCCTCGGCGACCAGGCCGACCAGGACGCGCGGCGGGTTCTCGGCAGCGCGGGCGGCGGCCTCGGCGAGCGCCTCGCGGCCGACGAAGTCGCCCTCCTTCTCGAACTTCACCACCCGGCCGAGCCCGGCGTCGAAGGGGGTGAGCTCCGTGGTCAGCTCATGCCCGTACAGCGGCATGCCCGCCTCCAGGCGGAGGGTGTCCCGGCAGGACAGCCCGCAGGGGACCAGACCCACCGGGGAACCCGCCTCGGCCAGCGCCTGCCACAGCTCCACCGCGTGCTCCGGCTTCACGAACAGCTCGAAGCCGTCCTCGCCGGTGTAGCCGGTGCGCGCGATCAGCGCCGGGACGCCGGCGACGGTGCCGGGCAGGCCGGCGTAGTACTTCAGACCGTCCAGGTCCGCGTCGGTGAGCGACTTGAGGATCCCGGGCGACTCGGGGCCCTGTACGGCGATCAGCGCGTACGCGTCGCGGTCGTCGCGGACCTCGGCGTCGAACCCGGCGGAACGCTCCACGAGCGCGTCGAGGACGACCTGGGCGTTGGAGGCGTTGGCGACGACCAGGTACTCGGTCGCGGCGAGGCGGTAGACGATCAGGTCGTCCAGGATGCCGCCGTCGGCCCGGCAGATCATGGTGTAGCGGGCGCGGCCCACGCCGACGGAGGCGATGTTCCCCACCAGGGCGTGGTTCAGCAGGTCGGCCGCGCGCGGGCCGGTCACGGTGATCTCGCCCATGTGCGAGAGGTCGAAGAGCCCGGCCCTGGTCCGAACCGCGACGTGCTCGTCGCGCTCGGAGCCGTAGCGCAGGGGCATGTCCCAGCCGGCGAAGTCGGTCATGGTCGCACCGAGCGAGCGGTGCAGGGCGTCGAGCGCGGTGCGGCGGGGTGCGGCGGAATCGGTACTGCTCATCGGTCGGTCGTCTCCCAGAGGTCCCGAGGGCATGACAGGCGAGGGCTGTCCTCCCCATCTGTCATCGGAACCTGAGAGGTTCGCCCTGACCACGGACGTGATCACGGCTTGCACCTTGGGTGGGGCCACTGACACAGCGGCCCGCTTTTCAGATGTGCCTCGCCCGCGCGGTAACGGGGCCTGAGAGATTCAAGGGAGGGACTTGCTCCTTCGGCGCCCCAGCGAAGACGGCTGGGGACTCTCCCGCGCGGATTCAAACGGCCGGTATGCAGTTGGCGCGGACATCATTGCACGCCGCCCGGCCGCACGGCAGACCGGACCTGCCGCTCCCTCCGTCCTCCCTCTTTGTAGCCGGGCTGTTGCCGGACGCGCACGGAACCGCGAGAGACCGTGCATTACCTTCTCTTTACATTAACTGGGGAGAACCTTTCCTGAACCCCCAGGGAGGACGGTCACGGTGACAAGGACCACGGCATACGCGACGACGACGGGCCTAGCCCTGCCCCAGCAGCCGACGGCCCCGGCCCGCGAGCGGTGCGACGAGCTCCCCGCACCGGTCGTCCGCGACCTGCGCGACCGCGCCGGGCACAGCCCGCACGGCCTGCTCTTCGGCCCCCGTGACCTGGTGGTGGTCACCGGGCTGCCCGGCAGCGGCAAGTCCACCCTGATGCACCGCACCGTCCAGGGCATCCGTATCGACTCCCAGGACACCCGCGACCGCTGGGACGCCCGCCTGGCCCGGCTCCTGCCCTACGCCGTCTACCGCCCGCTGGTCCGCCTCGCCCACTACGCCGGGCTGCGCCGGGCCCTCGGCTCCGGCGAGGGCGTGGTCGTGCACGACTGCGGTACGCAGGCCTGGGTGCGCGACTGGCTGGCCCGGGAGGCCCGCCGCCGCGGCGGCACCCTGCACCTGCTCCTCCTGGACGTCACCGCCGGCACGGCACTGGACGGCCAGCGCGAGCGCGGCCGGGGCGTCTCCCGGTACGCCTTCCTGCGCCATCGCCGGGCGGCCGGCCGGCTGCTGCGCGCGGTGGAGAGGGGGAAGCTGCCCGAGGGCGTCGGCTCGGCGGTGCTCCTCGACCGGGACGCGGCGGACGAGTTGCGCGGCATCGGCTTCACCGGCTGAGAGGGCATGCCGATCAAAGCGGCTGATCAAATTCGCTACTCACATGACCTTGCGCGGCAAGATTCGATCTTCCGGTCCGAGTCCGAGAGACCTCACCTTGGGGTTTCGTGTGCAGGCGGTAGGCAGGTCAGCCGCTCCCCGGCCTCTGAGCCGGGGCGTGTCCGTCTGAGACGGCCAGGCCCAGGGCTGACCAGTTCGAGTCACCGGGAATGGAGGTGTTCGGTGGCTACGTTCCGTGCGGGTGAGCAGACCCACCCCGTCGTGCTTCCTCAGCGGCGGGCTCTGGAATCCACGGCCGCAGACACCCTGGGAGCAGGGACGAAACGGGTCGTGGACGCGCTGTGCGTCAGCACTGCGCAGCCGACACGGAACATGAGCGAGGGGAGACCGTGCGCACGTCACCTTCCGGCGTACGGCGACACCCCGAAGCGGTCGCCTTGGCGACTGCGGAGGGAGCAAGCGCCACCCGTGAGGGTGGCATCACAAACAGGAGTTCCACCCCGAGGGCGGCGGCCCCGTTGGTCGCCGTGCTGGACAGGCACGGGTGTCCCCTTATGCCCTGCCATCCCGCACGGGCCCGTAAGCTCCTGGCCGGTGGGCGGGCTGTAGTGGCGCGGCACACGCCGTTCGCCATCCACGTGAAGGACCGTACCGTGGGTGAGTCCGAGGTGTCCGGAGTGGCCCTTCGAATCGACCCCGGCAGCAGGGGAACCGGTATCGCCGTCAACCACGACGTTGTGGCCGGGGACGTTGATCCAGGAGAAAGCAGCACCACCCGTCGCGGGCTCTATGCCGTTGAGCTCTGTCACAGAGGCGCCCAGATCCGCAGGAGTATGGAACAGCGGGCGGCCTACCGGCGCAGGCGACGCAGTGCCAACCGGCGTTACCGCGCGCCACGGTTCGCCAACCGCACGCGCCCTCGCGGCTGGCTTCCTCCGTCCCTGCGGCATCGGGTGGACACTACTTTCAGCCACGTCATGCGGCTTGCCAACCTGTTCCCCGTCACCGAGCTCCACGTCGAGAAGGTTTCGTTTGACACACATGCTCTCGGCCTGGGCAAGGAATCACTCAACGGGGTCGAGTACCAACAGGGCACCCTCGCCGGTTTCGAAGCCCGTCAGTATCTGCTGGAGAAGTGGGGGCGCGCCTGCGCCTACTGCGGAGCGAGCGGGCTCCCGCTTCAGATCGACCACATCCAACCCAAGGGCAGGGGAGGCTCTGATCGCATCTCGAACCTGACGCTTGCCTGCGCTGCATGTAATCAGGCCAAGGCGGCTCGGCCCGTGGAAGAGTTCCCGGCGGAACAGCCGACTCGACTGGCGCGTATCGTCAACCAGACAAAGGCGCCGCTGAGAGACGCGGCCGCCGTGAACGCGACCCGCTGGCAGCTATGGGACGAACTTGCGCGAATCGGGCTGCCTGCAGCGGCCTGGTCGGGTGGCCGTACCAAGTACAACCGCACCACCCAGGGCCTGGCGAAGTCGCATACGCTGGACGCTTTGGCCGTCGGGGAACTCGACGGCGGCACACGTATCGTCAGATACCCGCACACCGTGCTGGTCACCGCAGCGACCGGACGTGGCTGCTATGCCCGAACACGCCCTGACAAGTTCGGTTTCCCGCGGCTCCGGTTGCCCCGGCGTAAACAGCACTTCGGCTTCGCCACCGGCGATCTGGTACGTGCCGTTGTCCCGCGCGGCAAGTTCGCGGGGAAGTACACCGGGCGGGTGGCGGTACGTGCTTCAGGTACGCATCGCATCGCCGTCCCCGGCGGATACGCGGACGTTCGCCACAAGTATCTCCGTCTCCTCCAGAGGGGCGACGGATATGGCTACAGCACAAGGGGGGAGACGCGGAGCTGAAGAACTCCCGAGGCCACAGCGGTACGCCCCGGTCGCGTGCGGCAGCTATAGGATTTTGTTCCGGCCTCGGGATCGAAGCATCGCGTGAGAAGAAGAGTCAATGGACATACCGGCACAGGCACACCCCCACCCGCACGGCGGGTGGCCCGGCAACGAACTGGAGGAGGTCCTGTCGGCCTCCCTCGGCGTGCCCGCGGCGGCGGGCCGGCTCATCGAGGTACTGGGCCGCAGTTTCCTCTGGATCCCGCTGCCGGAGGGCGGCGGCCCGCACAGCGGCCCGCTGGACCTGCCCACCACGCAGATCGAGGGCCAGGCGTACGTGCCGGTCTTCAGCTCCGAGGAGCAGTTCCGCCTGGCGGCCGGCTCCCACCTGTCGTACACGATCGCCCCGGCCGTCGAGTTCGCCCGCGGCCTGCCCCCGCAGATCGGCATCGCCGTGAACCCCGGGGGAGTGGTCGGTGTCCCGCTGCCGCCGGAGGCGGTCGCCCAGCTCTGCCGCACCGGCCGCACCGAACTGGACGGCCCCGCCTCGGGCGGCCGGGTCCGCCTCTTCGAACCGGACTGGCAGGACGACCCGATGGACTTCCTGGCCGCGGCGTCGGCGGAGTTCGCGGCGATCGGCGTGGTCGCCACGGCCCGCCGCTGCCTGGCCGCGGTCGAGACGGCGGACCCGGTGATGTTCGTGGGGGTCGAACTCTCCCAGTGGGAGGGCGACCTGCGGGCCGCGCCCCTGGAGGCGCTGGGCAAGGCGCTGGGCCAGGTTCCGGTGAAGTGGCCGGTCAACCTCGTCCTCCTCGACGTGGCGGACGACCCGGTGGGCCACTGGATGCGCGAGAACGTGCGCCCCTTCTATCAGTACGGCCACTGAAAGCGCCCCGAAAGGGGCGCGGGGCCGGGGCGATGTGCGGCTCTGCCGCGTGGGCGCGAAGGACCACCACGAACGCGCACCCGCGCACGGACAATCGGCCCCCGCCCCCTGGGCGCATAAGCTGTCTCCAAACGCGGGGCGGCCCTCCATACGCGGGGCACCAGATGAAGGGGCGGTAACACGTGAGCGCCAGCGGCACCGCGGCGACCGGACAGGTCGAGCACATGCTGCGCCAGGTAACCCCCGGGCGCTACGACGCCTACGAGGCACTCCTCCGCGCCCTCGCCACGCCCTCCTCCGGCCAGATCTGGATGCTGCTCTGGCACGGCCAGGCCGGGTCCCCCGACGCCCAGTACGGGAACATGGAGGTCGACGGCCACGGCTACGCCCCCTGCGTGACCTCGGCCCAGGAACTCTCCGCGAGCGGCTGGAACCGCTCGTACGAGGTGGTCGACGGCGTCGACGTGGCCCGCACCCTCTACCCCGACCACTTCGGCCTCTGGCTCAACCCGCACGCCCCGGGCGGCGGCGTCGGCATCCCCTGGCTGGACCTGCGCCGTATCGCCACCGGCCTGGACCGCCAGCCGGCCGGCCCGCTGCGGCTCGCCGAACCGGCGATCGAGGTCCCGCAGTTCTACGCGCTGCTCACGCAGAACGCCCACCGCACCCCCGCGGTCCGCTCGCTGCGCCGCGCCTGGGTGCAGCCGGCCCTCGGGGCGCCGTATCTCGCGATCGGCCTGGACGTGTACGACACCTCGCCGCCGGCCGTGGACTCGGTGCGGGCGATGATGCAGCAGTCGATCGGGGCGGTGCCGGACGGGCTGCCGGTGTCGACGGTGGCGATGACCGACGAGTACGACCCGGTCGTGATGTGGATGCGGGCGACGGCACGGCCGTTCTACGACCGCGAGGCGCACGCGGCGCTGCCGCCGGCGCCTGCGGCGGGGTACGGGTACCCGCCCGCGCCCAGCGCCTTCTGACAGCACTGTGCCCGCCTCTCGCGCGAGAGGCGGGCACAGTGCTCTGTCATGCGGCGACCGTCACCGGGTCACGGTTTCGGCGCGCACGCGTGCTTCGAGATGCATGTGGAGTGGAAAAGCTTCGCGGTGACGGCGTGGGAAACGCCGTAGTCCTTGTCGACGACGACCTTGCAGTTCGCGCCGTAGTGCGCTTTCTCGATGTGGAACTTCTGGAATTCCACCTTGGGTGTCACGTAGCCGTAACGCTTTCCCGGCACACTGAGGTCGTGCTCCACCGAGATTCCCTTGGTGTTCGACTTGAGCACGTTGTACTTGACGTCCCCCGAAATCTCGACCAAGGCAATCTTTACGCTGAGACCGCCGCCGTAGGTCCAGCCGGAAGTCCGCGACGTGGTAACGCTGAAGGTGTACTTGGGCGTCGCGGCCTTCGTGCTGTCGTTGTACTCACCCACGGTGCCACCCGACGACTGGTAGTACCGGCCGCCCACCTCGTCGATGTCGTAGAAGTGCCCGGTGCCGCAGTTGGTCGGGTGCACTTCGGAGGCGGACGCCGGCATTGCGAAAGCGGCGCCGACCAGAATTGCCGCGGTGGCCGCGGCGCGGCCGGTCAATCAGAAAACAAGGGGTTGACTTTCGTTCCTCAAGGAACCTTCAATTCTATTTTGCGGAACGTCGGCTCCGGACGGCGAATGCCTCGGATGTCTATCCTGTGAGCAGGGCAGGAATCGCTCACGGTCGAGCAGGGTGGGGCAAGAGCGCGGCGTGCTGTGATCCGGGTCACCCGCTCGCCGGTGATGGTTCAATGGCGTGGTCCGGCCCAGGGGGTCTCTGCGCGTAGATGAGGGGCTTTGGTGGGTTGATGTGGCGACTTGTCACCTTTGCCCCCCGTCCGGCAGGCGTTACCCGTCGTTCGGATAACGAAACACCTTGCTCGTATCACGGTTGCGCATCCATTCACCGCCAACTCTGGTAACCGGTCGCCGCAGCGTTGAAGACTCGCGCTCCAAGGGGTGTTCATCCCTGCCCAGGAGAGAGTGATCATGCCGCTACCAGCGGCAAGTGCAAGCCGGCTACCGCCGGTTGAGAGGGGTCCCTGCCAGATGACGGCACCATTGCACGAGCCGACCGCGGAAGCGGCCCCGAGCGCGGCCGAAGAAGCGGCGGTTGCCACCGCCGGCGACAAGGCCGTGCAGGGACGTTCCCTGGGCCGGATCGCCTGGGAGCGCCTCAAGCGCGACAAACTCGCCCTCTCGGGCGGCGTCGTGGTGCTCCTCCTCGTCCTGGTCGCCGTTCTCGCCCCAATGATCGCCAACCTGGTCGGGCAGGACCCGGACACCTTCCACGAGAGCCTGATCGACCCTCTGTTCGGCACCCCCAAGGGGTCGTTGGGCGGTATCAGCGGCGACCACCTGCTGGGCGTCGAGCCCGTCAACGGCCGTGACATCTTCGCGCGGATCCTCTACGGCTCCCGGATCTCGCTCCTCGTCGGTTTCCTGTCTGCGATCGTCGCCGTCATCCTCGGCACCGTCCTCGGTATCCTGGCCGGCTTCTTCGGCGGCTGGGTCGACTCGGCGATCAGCCGCGTCATGGACGGTCTGCTGGCCTTCCCGCAGCTGCTCTTCATCATCGCGCTGGTCTCCGTGATGCCGAACGACATGCTGGGCCTGAGCGGGTCCAGCGTGCGTGTGTTCGTGATGATCCTGGTCATCGGCTTCTTCGGCTGGCCGTACATCGGACGCGTGGTGCGCGGACAGACCCTCTCGATGCGTGAGCGCGAGTACGTCGAGGCCGCCCGATCGCTGGGCGCCGGGCGCTTCTACATCCTGTTCAAGGAGCTGCTGCCCAACCTGGTCGCGCCGATCATCGTCTACACGACGATGATGATCCCCACCAACATCCTCACCGAGGCGGCACTCAGCTTCCTGGGCGTGGGCGTCAAGCCCCCCACGTCCTCCTGGGGGCAGATGCTCTCCACCGCGATCGACTACTACGACTCGGACCCCATGTACATGGTCGTCCCCGGCGTGGCGATCTTCATCACCGTTCTGGCCTTCAACCTCTTCGGCGACGGCGTGCGGGACGCGCTGGACCCGAAGGCTTCCCGCTGAACCGCATTGCCCCAAGCGTCCCGTGCCATCTACACGGGGTCTCTCATCAAATCCGGAGGATCCGAGATCGTGACTACCCAACGCACCTCAGGGCGGCGTAGGCAGGCGTTTGCCGCTGCTGCCGCGGTCGCCGGCATGCTGGCCTTGGCAGCGTGCGGCGGCGGCAACAGCAGCGACGACGGCGGTTCGAAGACCGGTGCTGCTGGCTTCGACGCGGCGAACAACAAGGTCGCCCAGGCCTCGCTGGTCAAGAAGGGCGGCGAGCTGAAGTTCGTCTCCGCCCAGGACGCCGACTTCTGGGACACCACGCGCGGTTACTACGGCTTCATGTGGGACTTCTCGCGGTACTACAGCCGTCAGCTGCTCACCTTCAAGACCGAGCCGGGTGCCGCGGGCGCCGAGCTCACGCCCGACCTCTCCACCGACATGGGTCAGGTCTCGGCCGACGGCAAGACCTACACGTTCCACCTGCGTGACGGGATCACCTGGGAGGACGGCAAGGCCATCACCTCCCAGGACATCAAGTACGGCATAGAGCGGGTCTGGGCGCAGGACGTGCTGTCCGGCGGTCCGATCTACCTCCAGCAGATGCTCGACCCGAACAACACCTACAAGGGTCCCTACAAGGACACCTCGAAGGACAAGCTCGGCCTGAAGGCGATCTCCACGCCCGACGCCAAGACGATCGTCTTCCACCTGCCCAAGGCGAACTCGGACTTCAAGCAGGTCCTCGCCATGGTCACGGCGTCCCCGGTCCGCCAGGACAAGGACACCAAGGCGAAGTACACGCTGCACCCGTTCTCCTCCGGCCCGTACAAGTTCGAGTCGTACAGCCCGGGCAAGAAGCTGGTGCTGGTGCGCAACACCAACTGGAAGGCGTCGTCCGACCCGGTGCGCAAGGCGTACCCGGACAAGATCTCGCTGACCATCTCCTCGAACCAGTCCGACATGGACCAGCGTCTGATCAACGGCGACTACGACATCGACGCCGGCCAGACGGGTCTGGGTCCGCAGGGCCGCACCATCGCCCTGAAGGAGCACAAGGCCAACCTGGACAACCCGATCTCCGGCTTCATCCGCTACGCGGTCTTCCCGCAGAGCGTCAAGCCGTTCGACAACATCGAGTGCCGCAAGGCCGTCATCTACGCGGCCGACCACGTGTCGCTGCAGACCGCGCGCGGTGGCCCGATCGCCGGTGGTGACATCGGCACCAACATGCTCCCGCCCGCCATCGCCGGCGGCGAGGGCCAGAAGTACGACCCGTACGGGATCTCCGGTGCCAACAAGACCGGCAACGACGACCTGGCCAAGAAGGCGCTGAAGGCCTGCGGTCAGCCGAACGGCTTCAAGACCACCATCGCCGTCCGTAACAACAAGCAGCAGGAGGTGGCCACGGCCACGTCCCTGCAGGCGGCGCTGAAGAAGGTCGGCATCCAGGCCGACATCTACCAGTACGACGGTTCGCAGAGCTCCGGCATCATCGGCTCCCCCTCGAACGTCGCGAAGAAGAAGCTCGGCATCATCATCATGGGCTGGGGTGCGGACTTCCCGACCGTCCAGGGCTACGGCGCCCCGCTGTGGGACAGCAGCTACATCCTGCAGAGCGGTAACAACAACTTCGCCCTGATCAAGGACAAGACGATCGACGGGCTGTTCGACCAGTACAACACCGCGCAGGACGAGTCGAAGAAGACGCAGATCGCCACGGACATCAACCACAAGGTCACCGAGGGCGCGTACTACCTGCCCTTCACCTTCGAGCGACTCCTGAACTGGCGCTCCTCGCGTATCGCCAACGTGTACACGACGAACGCGTACAGCGGCTACTACGACTTCGTCAACATCGGTCTGAAGTCCACGAAGTAATCCCGGCACACCCGCCGTACGGCACGAAAGGCAGGTGAAGGCCGGCGCGGCGGGACCGTGGGCCACCGGAAGACCTCCGGTGGCCTGCGGCCCCGCGGCGGGCCGTTAGCTGTGCTCGCTTACCTCATCAGGCGGCTGTTCGCCGCCGCAGTGATGCTGGTGGTCATCATCCTGGTGGTCTTCAGCATCTTCTTCCTCGTCCCCAAGTGGGCGGGCGTGGACATCGCCACGAGCTTCGTGGGCAAGCAGGCCGACCCTCACGCCGTCGCGGCGGTGCGGGAGAAGCTGGGTCTGAGCGATCCGATCTTCGTGCAGGTCTGGCACTTCTTCAAGGGCATCTTCGTGGGCCGCACCTACGCGGCCGGCGGTGACGTCACCCACTGTGCCGCGCCGTGCTTCGGCTACTCCTTCCGTAGCGAGCAGGCCGTCTGGCCGGTGCTGACCGACCGCTTCCCGGTGACCCTGGGTCTCGCGCTCGGTGCCGCCGTGCTGTGGCTGGTCTTCGGTGTCGCGGCGGGTGTGCTCTCCGCGCTCAAGCGGGGCAGCATCTGGGACCGGACGGCCATGGTGGTCGCGCTCGGCGGCGTGTCCCTGCCCATCTACTTCACAGGTCTGCTCTCGCTGGCGGTCTTCAGTTACGGGTTGAACTGGATCAACGGCCAATACGTGCCACTGGACCAGAGCTTCTCCGGCTGGCTCGGCGGCATGATCCTGCCCTGGATCACCCTTGCCTTCCTCTACGCCGCCATGTACGCCCGCATCACCCGCGCCACCATGCTGGAGATCCTCGGCGAGGACTACATCCGCACGGCACGCGCGAAGGGCCTCAAGGAACAGGTCGTCATCGGCAAGCACGCCATGCGCTCCACGATGACGCCGATCCTGACCATGCTCGGCATGGACCTCGGTGCTCTCATCGGCGGCGCCATCCTGACCGAGACGACGTTCAGCCTTCCCGGCCTCGGCCAGGCGGTGCTCACGGCCATCAAGAACCAGGACCTGCCCATCATCCTGGGCGTCACCCTGATCACTTCTCTCGCGGTGCTGATCGCCAACCTCGTGGTGGACATCCTGTATGCCGTGATCGACCCCCGAGTGAGGCTCTCATGACGGATCTGAGCAAGAGCGGAGCGGCCGTGGGCGAACCCACGAGCACGTCGCCCGTTCCGACGGCCTTCCTGGAAGTGCGCGACCTGAAGGTGCACTTCCCGACCGACGACGGTCTGGTCAAGTCCGTCGACGGGCTCTCCTTCCAGTTGGAGAAGGGCAAGACCCTCGGCATCGTGGGCGAGTCGGGTTCCGGCAAGTCGGTGACCTCGCTCGGCATCATGGGCCTGCACACCGCCGGCCAGTACGGCAAGCGCAAGGCGCAGATCTCCGGCGAGATCTGGCTGGACGGCACCGAGTTGCTGAGCAGCCCGCCGGATGAGGTGCGCAAGCTCCGCGGCCGGCAGATGTCGATGATCTTCCAGGACCCGCTGTCCGCGCTGCACCCGTACTACACGATCGGCCAGCAGATCGTGGAGGCGTACCGCATCCACCACGCCGTCGACAAGAAGGCCGCCAAGCGGCGCGCTGTCGAGATGCTCGACCGGGTGGGTATTCCCCAGCCGGACAAGCGGGTGGACAGTTACCCGCACGAGTTCTCCGGCGGTATGCGCCAGCGAGCGATGATCGCGATGTCGCTCGTCAACAACCCTGAACTGCTCATCGCGGACGAGCCGACGACCGCCCTGGACGTGACCGTCCAGGCGCAGATCCTCGACCTGATCCGGGACCTGCAGAAGGAGTTCGGCTCCGCGGTCATCATCATCACCCACGACCTGGGCGTCGTCGCCGAACTCGCGGACGACCTCCTGGTGATGTACGGCGGTCGCTGTGTGGAGCGTGGCCCGGCCGAGAAGGTGTTCTACGAGCCCCGGCACCCCTACACCTGGGGTCTGCTCGGCTCCATGCCGCGCCTCGACCGTGAGCAGACGGAGCGCCTGATCCCGGTGAAGGGTTCCCCGCCCTCGCTGATCAACATCCCGTCCGGCTGCGCCTTCAACCCGCGCTGCCCGTACGCGGACGTTCCCAAGGACAACGTCACCCGCACGGTCCGTCCGGAGCTGACCGAGGTCGGCAGCCGGCACTGGGCCGCCTGCCACATGACGCAGGAGCAGCGGGAGCGGATCTGGACCGAAGAGATTGCGCCGAAGCTGTGAGCGAGAACCCCAAGGACACCGCAGTGACCATCCCTGCGCAGAGCGACGGCGCCGCCTCCGCCACGGGCACCGCCCAGGGCGAGATCCTGCTCAAGGTGACCGGGCTCCAGAAGCACTTCCCGATCAAGAAGGGCCTGCTCCAGCGGCAGGTCGGCGCCGTACACGCGGTCGACGGACTCGACTTCGAGGTCAAGGCCGGTGAGACCCTCGGTGTCGTGGGCGAGTCCGGCTGCGGCAAGTCGACGATGGGCCGGCTGATCACCCGGCTGCTCGAACCGACCGGCGGCACGGTCGAGTTCCAGGGCCGGGACGTCACGCACCTCGGGGTCGGTGGGATGCGACCACTGCGCCGCGACGTGCAGATGATCTTCCAGGACCCGTACTCCTCGCTTAACCCGCGCCACACCATCGGCACGATCGTCGGGGCCCCCTTCCGGCTCCAGGGCGTGACGCCGGAGGGCGGGATCAAGAAGGAGGTGCAGCGGCTGCTGTCGGTGGTCGGCCTCAACCCCGAGCACTACAACCGCTACCCGCACGAGTTCTCCGGCGGCCAGCGCCAGCGCATCGGCATCGCGCGGGCCCTGGCGCTGAAGCCGAAGCTGGTGGTGGCCGACGAGCCCGTGTCCGCCCTGGACGTCTCGATCCAGGCGCAGGTCGTGAACCTCATGGACGACCTCCAGGAGGAGCTGGGCCTGACCTACGTGATCATCGCCCACGACCTCTCCGTCGTCCGGCACGTCTCGGACCGCATCGCCGTGATGTACCTCGGCAAGATCGTCGAACTCGCCGACCGGGACTCGCTGTACAAGGCGCCGATGCACCCGTACACCAAGGCGCTGATGTCGGCGGTGCCGATCCCGGACCCGAAGCGCCGGGGCCAGAAGAGCGAGCGCATCCTGCTCCAGGGCGATGTGCCGTCGCCGATCTCGCCGCCCTCGGGCTGCCGCTTCCACACGCGTTGCTGGAAGGCGACGGAGATCTGCAAGACGACCGAGCCGCCGCTCCTCGAACTCCGGCCGGGCCAGCAGGTCGCCTGCCACCACCCGGAGAACTTCGCCGACCAGGCCCCGCAGGACACGGTCCTGCTGACCGCGGCGAAGGAGGCCTCGCAGCTGGTGGGCGAGGCGGTCCTGGAAGAGTCGGCGGAGACGTCCGCGGCGGTGGCGGCGGAGGTCGCGGAGGCTTCCTCCGAGGCCGACACCGAAGTCGCCGACGACGTCCGGGACTCGGAGGCCGACGAGGTCGCTGAGGAACCGGCGTCCGCCGACTCCACAGGCGAGTCACAGAAGTCACAGGAGTCAACCGACAAGTAGCGCATGACACGACTTTGCAAAGTCATGTACATGCCTTAACGGGAGGGCGCAGAGTCGACCGTGTCCGTCTACTGACCGGCACGCTCGAAAGGGACGACTGATGCGCCTCTCCCGTTCGGCACGTCTGGCGGCCGTCGCAACCGCGGCGGCCGCCTCCTTTGTCATCGCGGCCGCCCCCGCCCCCACCCCGGGTGCCGACGGCGTCGGCGACCCCTACTTCCCGCAGCTCGGCAACGGCGGCTTCGACGCCCGCCACTACGACCTCGACGTGGCCTACGCCCCGGACACCGGCCGCCTGGACGGCCGTACCACCCTCACCGCCCGGGCCACCCAGAACCTCTCCGCCTTCGACCTCGACCTCCAGAAGCTGGAGGTCACCCGGGTCGAAGTGAACGGCAGACGCGCCCAGTTCACCCGTACCGGCGACGAGATCACCGTCACCCCGCGGGACCCGCTCGCCAAGGGCCGCGACTTCACCGTCTCCGTCACCTACGGCGGGATACCCGAGCCCCTCAACGGCCCCATCGTCTTCGGCTCCGACTACGGCTGGATGAAGACCGCCGACGGCGTCTTCGTCGCCTGCGAGCCCAACGCCGCCTCCACCTGGTTCCCGTCCAGCGACCACCCCGCCGACAAGGCCACCTACGACATCCGGATCAAGGCGCCCGAGGGCCTGACCGGGGTCTCCAACGGCCGGCTGGTCTCGACGTACGACAAGGGCGGCTCGACGTACGCGCACTGGCGCGAGTCCAAGCCGATGGCGACCTACCTCGCGACCGCCACCATCGGGAAGTTCGACGTGCAGACCGGGAAGACCCCCTCCGGCATCCCCATCTACGTCGCCATCGACCCGGTTCTCGCCAACAGCAACAACGTGGACGTGTACGCCGTCACGGCCGCCGCCACCGACTACTGGTCGCAGGTCTTCGGGCCCTACCCCTTCGAGGAGACCGGGGCCATCGTCGACGACATGCCGGAGGCCGGGTTCTCGCTGGAGGTGCAGAGCAAGCCGGCCTACTCGGCGGTGCGCAACGAGTCGACGATCGTGCACGAGCTGGCCCACCAGTGGTTCGGCGACTCGGTGAGCGTGGCGCAGTGGAAGGACATCTGGCTCAACGAGGGCTTCGCCACCTACGCCCAGTGGCTGTGGGCGGAGCACCAGGGGACCCGCTCCGCACACGACTCCTTCCTCGCGGGCTACAACGCCCGGGCCGCCGACAACCCCTTCTGGCAGATCACCGTCGCCGACCCGCAGCGCGACACCATGTTCGCCTCGGCCGTCTACCAGCGCGGCGCGATGACCCTGCAGATGCTGCGCGAACGCATCGGCGACACGGCGTTCTTCAAGCTGCTCCCGGCCTGGACGAAGCTGCACCGCTACGGCAACGCCGACACCGCCGACTTCATCCGCCTCGCCGAGAAGGTCAGCGGTCAGCAGCTCGACGACCTGTTCCAGACCTGGCTGTTCACCACAGGGAAACCTGCCCTGTAGGCCTGGGTTTGTAAGGCTCATGCACCCTGACAGGACACAATGTCAGGGTGCAGCTCCAGCAACTCTTCTCACCCTCCGTCCAGCACACGCTCGACGTCATCGGCATCTTCGTGTTCGCCATCTCCGGTGCGCTGCTGGCCGTCCGCAAGAACTTCGACGTCTTCGGCATCGGCGTGCTCGCCGAGGTCACCGCACTGGGCGGGGGCATCTTCCGGGACGTGATCATCGGCGCGGTGCCCCCGGCCGCCTTCACGGACCTGGGGTACTTCATCACCCCGCTGATCGCCGCCCTGGTGGTGTTCTTCCTGCATCCGCACGTCGAGCGGATCCAGTCGGCGGTCCTGGTCTTCGACGCGGCCGGCCTCGGCCTGTTCGCGGTCAGCGGCACGACGAAGGCGTACTCCTACGGCCTCAACCTCACCGCCTCCGCCGCCCTGGGCCTGGCCACCGCGGTCGGCGGCGGTGTGCTCCGGGACGTGCTCGCCAACGAGGTTCCCTCGCTGCTGCGCTGGGACCGCGACCTGTACGCGGTCCCGGCGATCGTCGGGGCGACGACGGTGGTGCTGTGCATCCGCTACGACGCGCTGAACCCGTTCACCAGCGGGCTCGCGGTCGTCACCGCTTTCGTACTGCGCCTGCTCGCGATGCGGTACCACTGGCGAGCGCCGCGTGCGTGGAACCGGCGCTCGACGGTTCGGGAGGAGTAGTCCCGGCCCTGACGTGGCTCTGGCCCATGTTGACCGTGAGCCACTCGAAGACCTCCGGCACCTGGGGCCGCCACAGCGCCATGTTGTGGCCGCCCGCGCTGCGCGGCAGGAACACCACGTGCACGGTGGTCGGTGCCTTGGCGATCTGTTCCAGCGCCACACCGGCCTGGTAGCCGTCGCCGGACTCGCCGGACATGTAGAGGGCGATCCGGGGCGGGGCGGCCGCCTTCCGCAGCAGCAGGTAGGGGTTGTTCTGCTCGCGCAGGGCCACGCTCTGCGCGGCGAGCGAGTTGCGTTCGCCGATCGGGTCGTTGTAGCCGGACAGGCTCACCGCGGCCCGGTAGCGGTCCGGGTGGGCGACGGCCAGCTTGACCGCGCAGTGCGCGCCCGCCGAGTAGCCGGCCACGGACCAGTTCGCGGGGGCGGCCGCGGCACGGAAGTTGTCGGTCACCATCTTCGGCACGTCGATGCTGAGCCAGCTGTCCGCGTTCACCGTGCCCGGGATGTTGGCGCAGCCGGTGTCCACGCCGGCCAGCAGGTTGGTGCGCGGCGCGACCAGGATGAAGGGCGCGACCTTGCCGCTCTTCATCAGCGGCTCCAGCTGCTCGGTCACCTTCAGTGAACCGAACCAGGCCTTGGCCGAGCCGGGGTAGCCGGGCAGCAGCTCCACGACCGGGAAGCGGTGGTTCTTGTACTTCGGTTCGTGGTACTGGGGCGGCAGCCAGACGTAGACCTCGGCGTTGACGCCCGAGACCCGGCCCTTGAGCTGGGTGACCTCGACCCCGCCTGCCGCGCGCATGCCCGGTCCGTCGGCCGCCGTGAAGGTCTGCCTCACCTTGGGCAACTGTTTCAGCGCTATGCCGCCGGTGCCGTCCTGGCCGAGGTTGGCGGCCTGCTGGACGTGGTTGCCGGTGCCGAGGAGGTCGGCCCAGTTGTCGTACAGGCTGTTCTCGTTGTTGACCAGCACGAAGATCAGCGTCACCGCCGTGGCCTGTGCGAACAGCAGCATCAGGACCCGGGCCGCGGCACGCACGGCCTTCGGCCCCCGCATCCTCGACCACAGGACGAGCGGCAGTATGAGGGCGACCACGGACAGGACGATGGTCGTGTAGAGGAACGGAGTCCCGGTGAGGCTCATGTCCCCATAGAGGGGAATTGCGGGCTCCGGGTTACGGACGTGTCCGGACACTTACCTAGAAATTGCCGGAACCTCACTCGGCAGAGGGATCCCTTACCGGTGGGACGCCGACGGGGCGCCGGCCGGGCCGCTGGTGCGTGGATCACAAAAGCTACCGCTTAGTAATCGACTCTTGTACTGTTCAGACATGCCTGAAGCAGCATCCATGCGGGCCGTGATCGGTGACAGCGAGTTCGACCGCGACACCGCGGTCACCCGGCGCGCTCCCGGGGTCTACGACATCGACCTCTCGGCCGGCTGGACCATCATCAACGCCGTGAACGGCGGCTACCTCCTTGCCGTGCTCGGCCGGGCGCTCGCGGACACGCTGCCGCACCCGGACCCGTTCACCGTCTCCGCGCACTACCTGACCGCTTCCCAGCCGGGCCCGGCCGTGATCCGCACGGACACCGTCCGCACCGGCCGCACCCTCTCCACCGGCCAGGCCTCGCTCTTCCAGTACGACGACGAGGGCAACGAGGTCGAACGCATCCGCGTCCTCGCCTCCTACGGCGACCTCACCGCCCTCCCCGACGACGTCCGTACGACGGCGACCCCGCCCGCCTTCCCGTCCATGGACCAGTGCTTCGGCCCGGAGGACGGTCCGGCCCCGGTCGACGGCAGCTCCGCCATCACCGAGCGCCTGATGCTCAAGCTGGACCCCGCCACCCTCGGCTGGGCCCTCGGCGCCCCCTCCGGCAAGGGCGAGATGCGCTCCTGGTTCGGCCTCGCGGACGGCCGTGACGCCGACCCGCTCTCCCTCCTGCTGGCGGTGGACGCGCTGCCGCCCACCGCGTTCGAGATCGGTCTCAGGGGCTGGGTCCCCACGGTCGAGCTGACCGTCCACGTCCGCCACCGCCCCGCCCCGGGCCCGCTGCGCGTCTCCATCACCACCCGCAATCTGGCCGGCGGCTTCCTGGAGGAGGACGCCGAGGTCTGGGACAGCGCGGACCGGCTGGTCGCCCAGTCCCGCCAACTGGCCCGGGTCCGCCTCGGCTGAACCCGGCCGGCGCGTCCCGGTTTCGACGGCCAGAACCCCGTTCTGTCACGGGCGTGTACCAGCGAGTAGGCGCCTGCTCGGAGCGAACTGCCAGGTCAGCGCAGCCTCTTGGGGATTGCTTTACCTCTTTGACAGGCGGCGAACAGTGGGGGCCCAAGAATGCCTTAAGCGCCGTTGATTGAGTGCCACTCCTCAGGACTCCCTCATCCTCAATGGAGTTGTCTCTCATGAAGCGTGTACGTCTCGTCCCCGCCGTGGCTCTGCTCGCGCTGTCCCCGCTGCTGCTGACCGCGTGCGGCGGATCGGGCGACTCGTCGTCGTCCGGCAGCGGCAACTCCGGCCAGCAGAGCTGTCAGCAGCCCACCGGCAACGCCTCGGCCCGGCCGAGCGGCGCGCCGACCGGCAACGCCTCGGGCGCTCCGAGCGGCGCCCCGACGGGTGCTCCGACCGGCAACGCCTCGGGCATGCCCAGCGGTGGTCCGGGCGCCGGCGGCCAGGGCGGCCCCGGCGGCGGGATGGGCGGCTGCGGCGGCGGCCAGGGCGGTCCCGGCGCCGGTGGCGCGGCGCCCAGCGGGGCGCCGACCGCGCAGTCGACGAAGAGCTGACCGCAGAGGTCGTACGACAGGGGCGGGGGGGCCGCGGGGCCACCCGCGACCCCCCCCCCCCCAACTTAAACAAAACCAAGAACAAACACACCAACCACACCCACTACAAC
>NZ_JBHXLU010000054.1:0-82934 GCF_042720695.1 Streptomyces sp. NPDC058457
GCGACCAGGCGTTGCCTGTCCTGCGCCGGTACGCCGTCCGGCACCCCGACGTCGGCGGGCAGGTGATAAAGGCGTCGCATGACCGTGAACCTCCGGGGAGTGACGGGCCCTAGTCGATCTCGACCTCGGTCGGGTTGCCCACGAGGTACTGCGCGGCGATGTCGACCGGCATGACGTTGAAGTGCATGTGCAGCACGTAGAGGCCGGGACCGTGGTGGTAGCTGCCCGGGTTGTTCTTGGGGCCGCCACCACCGGAGAAGGTGATCCGGCTGCGGCCGACCGCGGCGTTGACCCGGCCGGCGACGACCGCGTCGTTGTAGTACGCGTTCCACGCGATCCGCTCGTGGCGCGCGGCGCGGTCGACCGCGACCAGAAAGCCGACGAGCTTGTCACGCTCGTAGAACCCGTCCTCCGTGATCTTCAGGAAACCGCTGAGGTCCATGTCGAAGGAGTACTCGCCGACGCTCTCCTTGTCCCCGAGCAACGGGTTGCTGTTCGCATGATTCGGATAGTTGTCCGCCTTCACATGCCAGCCGGTTTCCTTCTGGACGGCCTCGATGAACCTCACGACGGTCGGGGACGAGCCGGGCACGTCCTGGCCCTGCGCAAGGACATCGGGCCGGTCGGCCGCCGGGACCGTGCCTTCGAGGTATTCGGGCAGGCCGTAGACCCGGACCTGGGGCTGCGGTTTCTGCAGGAGGAACTCCGCCTGGTTGGCGGCGATCACCACGTACTCCCGCGCCGCCCGCTCGGCCACCTGCCGCCACCTGTTCGCGTAGTCGCGGCGCAGGGCGTCCACCCGGGCGATCACGTTCGCCAGCCTGACCGCGTAGCTCTCCTCCTCGGCGCGGTGCAGTGCGAGGATCTCGTCGACCACGTCCGGGTCCGGCTCGGAACGGAGCCGCCGCGTCTCGGCGTCCCTCTTGTCGGCCGCCGCGAAGGCCTGCGCCCGCAGCCGGCGGTACTCG
This sequence comes from Streptomyces sp. NPDC058457, assembly GCF_042720695.1. NCBI lineage: Bacteria > Bacillati > Actinomycetota > Actinomycetes > Kitasatosporales > Streptomycetaceae > Streptomyces > Streptomyces sp. NPDC058457. The sequence goes on from NZ_JBHXLU010000054.1 coordinate 969, forward strand.
CCCGCCAGTTTCTTCTCCGCGGCCGCGAGTCCCGTGGCGAGCCTTTTCCGGTGCCCGCCGCCTCGGCGGTGGAGGATGTAGTCCACCGACGCGACGAAGCGCTCCTTCCAGTACTCGATCATGTTGTCCCTGGTGTGGGTGACACTCCGGCCCGAGGCCCGCTCGCGTTCCTCGGTCTCCTCGGCGAGCGCGACGATCCGGTCCTCGACACCGGGCAGCGGCCACAGGTCGGTCGCCGGGTCGACGGGCGCGAATACCTCCTCCTGTTGTGAGGGGGAGTCCGGCACGACCGGCTCCGGCCCCGATGGGGTCGGCGGGTGCGCGAGCGCGTTCTCCCGCTCCGCCTCGCGCAGCGCCCCGGCGAACGGGTCGTCCGGTGGCTTCTCGCTCCCGCCCACCGGCACGCCGTGCGCTCGTGCCGCCGAGCGCTGCTCCTCGTGTGCCAGCGCGGCAGCGTCGACATGCGCGACCGCCGGCGCCGTCGGGCCGCCGGTGGCCCGTTCCGGGTGGCGGTCCGCCAGCATGCGCTCGGCCTCGGCGAGGCGTGCCGCGACCGCGCGGGTCAACGCGCGGCCGGCCGCCTCCAGTTGGTCGTCGCTCGGTACCCCGACGATCCGCAGGGTGATCGGGACGTGACAGTCGATCCGCATGGCGTCGGGCTCAGCCCGCGGTGTAGGCGAGTTGGACGGTCGCCAGGCTGGTGGCGCTGGAGTCCAGGACGAAGCCCGTCGACAGCGAGATGTAGTAGCGGTACGCGTCGGGGTCGACGGCCGCGAACGCGGTGTCGACGGGCACCGTGATGTCGTACGGATTGGTGAAGACGGACGTGTCGGTCCTGATCTGGGCCAGCCGGTCGGGGACCGCGTTCGCGTCGGACACGGGAATCCTGAGCAGGAGGATGTTGAGGCTGAGCGGGCCGCCGGCGAACAGGCCGATGGCCCGGAACGAGACCAGCCGGATGTCCGCCGGCAGGCTGAGGCCCATCACCGCACTGCCGCCGGCGGTGCCGGCGTCGGGGTGGGCCGCCCCGGTCTCGTCGAAGGTCCAGCCGCCGATGACGGAGTTCGGCGTGGAGACGAGGTCGAGGCCGGGCGTGAGCAGCTGCTGGCCGGTCGGGACGCCGACCGGCCTGCCGATCGCGGTGTTGATCTCGGAGACCACGGTGGCTGCCTGCTGCAGGTCGGCCTGGATGGCGTCGAACCGCACGTTGAAGCCGTTCGTGCCGTCGGCCTGGATGCGGTGGAAGTTGTCGATCCAGTCGGTGGGCGCGAACGTGGGGGTGTAGCCGATGTCGCTCATGGGTGTCCCTTCCCGCTCAGGACGGCGGTACGAAGGTGAGATGGACGGCCTCGATCGACAGCCCGCCGAAGGTGATGGTGGTGAAGTTCGCGGTGAAGACGTAGCGGAAGACGCTGGTGTCGATCAGGGCGCGCGACGCGGTGACCGGTATCTGCAGGTCGAAAGCCCCCTTGCCCGGGATGCCGCCGTCGCCGGTCAGCGTCTCGGGCGCCGGTGGCGGCACGACCAGCCGAAGTGGCGTGCGCAGCAACGAGACACCGCCGCCACCGGCCCCGAAGGAGTTCCTCCCGACGGTGCCCACCACCCGCACCGATGTCAGCCGGAGCCCGTCGGGCAGGGTCAGGTTGGCCACCCCGAGCGCCTCACCGCTGGAGGTGCTGACGACGCCGTTCGCGTCGTAGGTCCACTCGCCGGTCGAGGACGAGGTGGTGTGCAGGACCGGCGTGAAGCTGAGCCGCTGCTGCTGCGGCGGCGGAGGGGCGTTCGACGCGTCGATCGCCGTGCCGATACGGGTCACCACGGTGGACAACTGGTGCAGGTCGCTCGCGATCGCGTTGAACTTGCTGTTGAACCCGATCGGCCCGCTCGCCGTCGCCCGGTCCCTGCGGTCCGTCCAGGGGACGTCGCGGAACGTGGGGGTGTAGCTGATGTCGGCCACGATGACTCCTCAGCTGCTGGTGTAGACGATCTGGAAACCGGCGATCGTCACCGGTTGGGGCGCGAACGTGACGGTGGCCCGGATGAGGTACCGGTACGTCGCGGTCGCGGTGGTGGCCACGGATGCGTCGATCAGCGTGGTCTTGTCGTACGGGTTCGTGTCACCGGAGATCTCGGCCACCGTCTCCGGGGTGCCGCCGGGGATGGCGAGACGGGACAGGGAGATGACCGGCGGCGCCGCCGCCCCGCTGGGGTTCTGGCCCATGGCGCGGAACGACACCAGCCGGACGTTGTCGGGGAGCGCCACCTCCATCATTCCGTCGACGCCATGGTCGTTGGCCTGGGCCGCACCGCTGGCGGTGGTGGTCCAGTTGGAGCGCGCCGGGAACTCCAGCAGCCTCGGCGGCAGGATGAGCACGCGCTCGACCGGCCCCGTGCCGCGTGCGGCGATGGCCGCCTTGACCTGGTCGACGACGGCGGACATCTGGCGCAGGTCGCCCTCGATGGCGCCGAACCGGGCGTTGAAGCCGTTCGGTTCGGCCGCCCTGACCCGGTCACCGTCGGGACCGTCCACGAACTCCCTGTGCTGGAAGGTGGGTTCGAAGCTGATGTCAGCCATCGGCGGGCCTCCTGACTTGGCGCGGCAGGGTGCTGCGTACGCGGAACTTCGGGTACGTGTAGTCGGGGTTGGCCTGGGCCAGGTCGCCCTGGACCTCGATCACGTGCGCGCGGACCGCCGCCGTGTTGACCTCGACGCCGACCGGGTGAAGCACGTTGAGGACGTTCATGATCAGGTCGTGCTGGTCCTTGGTGATGACCGTCGCCGGGGTGTCGAGCTCGGGCCGCAGGCGCACCTGGAACGTGTACGGGACGGGCTCGGCGCCGATCAGGTAGCTCGCCTGCACCCAGGCCATGCCGGCGGCGTCGGCCCGCAGCGTGACGGTCTGCCGGGTGCTGGACCCGACGGTGATCGCTGCGGTGTCGTACGTCCCCGAGGCCCAGCTCAACCGCGGCCCCTCGTCGGGTACTTGGCCGGTGAGCCCGGCGGCGGCGAGGGTTTCGGCGGTCGGGGTCGCGGTGAGGTCCATGGTGGTGCCCTCGTCCAGCTCGATGACCGCGCCCCCGTCCACGCCGGCGGGCCCGCGGACCTCGACGAGCTGCCCGGGCGTCTGGCGCACCTCCAAGTCGTCGCCGTGCCGCGTGAGATGGGCGAAGCCGACCGCGAACGCCACCTTGGCCAGTGCCCCGGCGTCCAGGGAACCGTGCCGCAGGACGAGCCTGCGTCCCTCCTTGACGGCCAGGTCGGGAGGGTCGCTGGTGGCGGCGTACCCGGCGGGTACGGCGAGGCGTCCGGTGACGGACCGGCGGGCCAGCTCGGCGAGCAGGGCGTCGAGCAGTTCGGCGACGGCCGGCTGCATGAGGTGGGCGTCGTGGCCGCCGTAGTCGACCCGGGGGTCGTCGTGGAACACCAGGAACGCCGCGTCGAAGTAGGTCCCCGGGCGGTCGACGCCGGACGCGGGCAGGCCGGGCGTGCCGTCGGCGGTGACCGTGGCGCCGTCGTCGAGGCCGGGCAGGCCCACCCGCAGCGCGTGGGTCGCCGACACCGGGACGGCGTGCCTGCCCCGGGTCACGTCGGCCTTGACGATCAGCTGTCCGGGCGCGGTGGGCAGCAGCGAGGCAGTCCGGTGCCGTGATCCGGGGCCGCTCTCGGGCGTCAGCGTGCCGCGTCCGGCACCACCGGGCACGACGAGCCAGCGCAGGAAGGCGTCCGCCGGGGGCGCGGGCCGCAGCGACAGCGTCACGGGGATGCCCGGGATCAGGTCGGCGGGGTCGGGGGCGGCCGGGGTCAGATCGGCCGGGGCGGTGACGGTCCGCGCGGTGACGTTCGGGCCGACGTCGGCCTGGGCGGTGACGGTCGGGTCGGGGTCGGCCTGGGCGGTGACGGTCGGGTCGGGGTCGGCCGGGGTCAGGTCGATCCTGAAGTAGTCCTCCAGTGCCGCGGCCGCGTAGACCTTCCCCGCGCCGTCCGCCGTGCGGTAGCCGACGTAGTCGAAACCCGCCCGGTGGGCGAGCGCCGCGAGGCGGCCCGGCGCCACCGAGCTGTGCCCGAGCAGGACCGCCCGGCCGGTCGCCCGCAGGTCGTCCGCCCCGGGGTCGTAGCCGGCGTCGACCAGCAGTCTGCCCGGCGGCACGGTCTCGGCGCCGGCCAGCGTGACCAGCGCGTCGAGCCGCTCGGCCACCCCGACCTGCACCAGGTGCGGGTCGGCCGGCCCGCTCCCGGCCGGTGCCGGGGTGAAGTCCACGTCGGCGCGGTCGTAGCGCAGCAGATAGGCCGGGTCGAACGCGCTTTCTTGGCCCGCGGTGCCGACCACGCTCGCCTCGGGCGAACGCCGCCGTCCCGCCGCGTCGATGCTCTCCCCGGGGAGCAGGGCCCGCGGCCGGACGTGCACGAGACGGGTGCCGCGGACCAGCGGGGCGTTCCTGTCGTCGACCACCAGTGCGTCGGAGGCCTCGTCGCCGCCGATCGGTCCTGCCAGCCGGTTGAGGAGCGTGGTGAGGTTGGCCGGGGTCGGCAGCGTCCAGCGGCGGAACAGTTCGAGCCGCTTGCGGTAGTGGTCGTCGTCCTCGCCGAGGGCCGGCGCGAAGGAGGCCCTGGCCACGGAGCTGATCCGCACCTCGTCGACGACCCCGCGGAAGGAGCCGCCGGCCGCGCCGATGCGCAGCGGGGCCGTGTTGGCCACCGCGCCGAGCGGGTAGAGGAACCGCCAGTCGCGCAGCTGCCCGTCGAGATAGAGCCCGACCCGGCCGGTGATCCTGTCGACCACCGCGGCGACATGGGTGAACGCGTCGGTCGGCAGTGTGGTGTCCGCGAACAGGCGCACCGTGGTGTCGCCGTCGCTGATCGTGAACGACAGGCTGCCCGCGACTCCCCGCCCGAACGTGCCGACCGAGAGCACCCAGCCGGGTCCTTCACCGCCTTCGGGGTCGGGGTGCCTGCTCAGCACCGGCCCGTCCGGGGTGCGCGGCGGCACCTGGTCGGGGCGGACGAAACACTCGATCGTGGCACCGTCGTGCTCGCCGATGTCGAACGCGGTGCTGGTCGTGACGTCGACGAAGGCCTCGGGGGCCCGGAAGCCCATCGCCCGGCCGTACCGGCCTGTGACGCCGAGCTGCACCGGTCCTTCGAGTGTGCCCGGGTGCCCGGTCCGGCCCGGGTAGGCGGCGGTCACCTCCGCCGCCGATACGGCCTCCGCCGCGTCGTCAAGGTGGTACAAGGCCACGGTGCGGGCGTCGAACCCGTGCGGCAGCGGCGGGAAGCGCGGCACGCCCAGATCGGCGCCGATGAGGTCGAGGCTGAGCCCGACGGCGGACGGCAGGTGCCGCTGGGCGAGGGTGAACCCGGCGTGTCTGCGCAGCTGTTCGCGCTCGGCGCCGGTGACCCACAGCAGCTTGGCCAGGTTGCCGAGCAGCACCGTGAGCGTCCACCAGTTCTGCGGGTCGTTGCCCGGCGGCGTGGGCGCCATCGTGAGCATGAAGACCCGGGCGGTCGCCGTGACCGGCTTTTCGAGCAGGAACGACGTGCCGGCCACCGTGCCCGCCGGTACGCCGACGCGCAGCAACTGCTCCTCCCCGCCCGTCTCCGGCTCCTCGAAACTCACCGTCACCGTCGTGTCCACGGGGATGTCCTGGGCGGCGGTGAGCACGTACCGCGGCTCGGGCGGCGCGCCGAAGCGGGCGACCTGGTCGGCGAAGTCGTAGGCGACGACCGTCACTTGACTGCTGCCGTACAGGGCGAGGGGCAGCTCCATGGTCCCGGCGCCGCGCTCGAACGGGACGGTCAGCCTGCGGCCCATCCGGGTCGCGGCGCTCGCGGGCGCGGTCACCTCGGCGGTCATCCGGTCACCACCGTCACGTCGAAGGCGTCGCCGCCCGCCGCGAACCTGGCCAGTTCCGTCGGGCCCATGGCCAGGTTCTCGCCCACCGCGGCCTCCGCGAGCACCTCCTGGAACGGCACGTCGCCGAAGGTGATCCGGCCGAACGCCGCGGGGGAGCGGCGCAGGTGCAGTCCCTGCACGTCCAGCACGCCCGGCTGCTCCACGAACGCGCGGACCACCTGCGAGTACAGGACGTCGCCGCCCAGACGAAGACCGGCGATGTCGGCGGCGAGCCGTTGGCGTACCGAGGAGAGCAGCGCCACGCCGTCCGAGCCGGGCGCGACCACGAGCGTGGCCCGCACGCCGACCTCGATGTGGTCGGCCTCGACGATGTTCGCGTGGATGCCGATCGGCCGTACCGCGTCGACGGCCACGCCGACCCGTTCGAAGATGCCCGGCACCGGGCCCGTCGTCTGCCACGGCCAGCGGAAGTCGTGTGCCACCACGACGCTGAAGAAGTACGGCTCGCCGGCGCGGCGCTCGCTGCTGAACGCCCGTTGGTCGAAGTTGAACAGGTCGAAGTAGCTCTGCGACACGTCCACGCCGCCGAGCGGGTCGGACAGCACCACGTCGATGACACCGCTGACCCCGAGGGCCGCCTGGGCGACCGATTCGACCGTCCAGAGGTTGCGGGCGAAGCCGAGCAGGCGGCCGCGGTAGGACTCGTCCGCCTCCATGCCGGTGCCGCCGGACAGCGGCGCGTCGTTCTTCACCTCGAAGCGCGCGGCTCCCAGGTCGGCCAGGTAGACCGAGGCGTACGTCGGGTCGATGCCGGCGACGGCGCCGGTGTCGACGTCGCCGGCGGGTCCCGGCTCGAACGCCACCACGCCGACGTCGGCGGTCGGCACCTGGTTGTCGAGCGTGACGGGCGCCACCGTGCCGAACGCCCTGGCGGGCCGGTCCGCGGTCACCAGGATGGCGCCCTCGGGCAGCACATACGGCCGCCCCTCCGCCGGATTCACCACGGTGACGCTGACCGTGCCGCTGCTGAAGAGCCGTGCGCGTGCCAGGCCGATGTCCTCGCCGAGCAGGTCGAGGGCGTCCCCGACGGCAGTGGAGACGAAGTTCTGGTAGTACAGGTCCTCCAGGCGCTTCCACACCTCGCCGTCCTCGGCGGCGGCCGTCTCCAGGATCTTGCGCAGCGCGCTGGTACTGGTCAGGTCCGCGCCGGGAAAGACCTGCCTGGCCCGGTCGAAGGACTCGGCGAGAATCGCATCGACGGGCTTGAGCACGAACCCGCCGGGAGTCACCCCGAAATCGGTCACGATCGTCACACCTCCACGTTCACGCGCAGCGTCACAGGGACGTCGGCCACCGTCTCCAGGTCGGCCTCGACGGCCCACACCCGGCGCGCCCGGGCAAGCCGCGCCCGCGCCACCGCGTCAGGACCGGCGGCGAGCCGGTCGGGGTCGTCGTCGAAGGTCACCTGCCTGACCTCGCTGACCCGCGGGTCCGTGCCCAGCGTGCCGACCAGGTTCAGCTTCAGTACTTCCTTGACCATGCGGGCACCGTTCGGCAGGGTGAACGCCTGCGTGACGTCCAGCCCGTAGCCGGTGTTGAACCGGTCGGAGCCCGACGGCGTCAGGACCCGCAGGGTCAGCGCCTGGGTGAGGTTGGCGATCCCCGCCACCGCGACCAGGTCCTTGCCGTCGAACACCAGGTCACCGTCGGCCACGAGCAGGCCGCTCCCGAACAGGTCCGTGGGTGTCGGCTTTGTCACTCTGCCTCCAGTTTCGTCTGGCCTGCCGACACGACCCGCCACGGGGAGGCCGTCAGCGTCGGACCCTGCGCGGTCTCCAGCACCACCTGCTGGCCGTCGACCCAGAGCGTCGTGGACAGGCCGGTGTCGACGGAGGCGACCGCGCCGCACGGCGGCTTGTTCTGACAGGCCGGCATGGTCGCCGTGAGCAGGTCGGCCTGGACGAGCACGGGTTGGCCGTCCACGGCGAGCAACTGCTGGCTCGGCGTGATCACCAGGGGCGCGCCGTGCGGACACACCAGGCTCGACGCGGCCGTGAGGACGGCGGGCATCACGACACCGCCACTTTCGAGCCGTCGAGCTTCAGGCTGACCCCGCCGTTGGTCAGCGTGATCGGCTTGTCGCCCGTGCTGATGGTGACGGCGCCGCCGGCGTCCACGGTGATCGTCGTGCCGCTGTGATGCTCGATGGTGATCGTGTCGTCGTCGGGCGGGACAGGCCGCGTACCCACCTCGGGCAGCGCACCCGCGCCGACCAGGAGGTGCAGACCGGCCGCCTGGATCACCCGGCGGCCGCCCGCGTCGGTGAGGTCGTTGGCGCCCGGGCCCGTGGGCAGGCCGTCGTCGCCGAGCGCCGTGGGCAGTGCCAGCCAGTAGTCACCCGGCTCGTTGGCTGGGCGGCGCAGCACCGGGTTGTCCGGCCAGAGGAACCCGGCGAGCACGGCGTCGTTGACCGCGCCCCGGTTGTGGGCGAGCAGCGCGCGCATCCCCGGATACACGGGCACGACCAGGCCGGTCCTGTCGAACGCGAACACCGATGCGATCGGTTTCTCGTGCAGGTCGACCGTCGGATCGACGGGGCTGGCGACGCTGGGCGCGAGCACTTCCGGGTCCGGTGCCTGGGCGTAGTGCAGCGAGGCCAGGTGCTTGCCGCCGGCACCGTCGGCGTACCCGGTGACCTCGCCCACGTCGATGGCCGGGTGGTCGTCGAGGGCCCGGTGCGTCATGTCCCGCCAGCGGTCCACCACCACCTGCACGCCCCCGGCGACCTGGGCACGCTCGCCCGCTCCCGCCGCGATCAGGCCGACTTCCGCGGTGTACCCGCCGCTTGTCGTGAAGCTGTGCACCACTCGGGACAGCCGCAGCGGTCCGGCGGGCACCCGCGCCAGCCCGGTGATCCTCCCGACCTGCCCGACCCGCAGGCGCGGGTGACCGAGAACGGTGAGGTCGAGCGCGGCGCGCACCGGCGGTGCCGGGCTGCCCGCGGTGTCCTCGCCGTTGACGGTGTCGAGCGACACGATGTTGGTGTCGGGGGCGAAGGCCACCGGTGCCGCGTCGCTCGCCGCGCCGACGGCCGCGCCGAGATAGACCGTGCCGTCGCGGACGACCAGCGGCGCGTCGCCCCGGTCGGCCAGCGCGCGCAGGGCATCCAGCGTGGAGCCGCTGCGTACGGTGAAGCCGGCCAGATCCCCCGGCAGCGTCGAGCCCGGAGCCACCGGCACGTTCGCCTTCTTGGCCAGCTCGCCCGCGAACACCGCCGCGCTCGTCACGCCGGCCCGGGCGGCCGCAGCGGGCGTGCTGCGCAGCAGATAGCCGGCCGTCTCCTGGCCGTACAGCACGGTACGGGCGTACCCGTCGGCCCCGACGCAGCCGGAGACCCTGGTCAGCCGCCCGGTCAGGAGGAGACCGCCGTCGCCCGTCCTGGTCGTCGGCTCCTCGAAGTACCCGAGATGGATCGTGACGTCCACCGGCGTCGTGGCCCGGACCGCGCGAATGAGTTCGGTGAGGTCGAGCGGCAGGTTGATCAGGGTGACCTCGAACGTGTCGGTGGCGGCGCCCTCGGTCATCGTGACGGTGATCTCGGCGTCGACGACGAACGCGCCGGCCAGCACGTCGTTGGACACGGTCACCGGCAGCCCGAGTCCGGGCGGCGCCCCGGCGGCCGAGATCTCGACCTTGTACCAGATGGAGAAGCTCATGCCGCACGCCCCCGCCGGGCGCTCGTCCGTGCGCTCATCGCAGGGCCACCCCGCCCGTGACCCGGGAGCCGAACGAGCCGGAACCGTTGAGGTTGCGCGGGTCCAGCCGCATGGCGGGGAACGTCAACGCCAGCTCGGCCGCGTGGTACTCCACGCCGGGGACCAGCTTGCGCCGCAGGAGCGCGACCAGGCCGGACGGCTCCTCGCGGTCCACCGACAACACCAGGAACGCCCCGTCGGCCGGCAGGTCGAGCAGGTCGCCCGTCACACTGTCGAGGAGTTCCTCCCGCACGTTGGCGTACAGGCGGAACTGATACGAGCGACCGGCCAGGGACAGCCGGAACGCCTGCGGAAACCCCGCGGCGGGGTCGATCGGCAGCGCGAGGAAATTCGGGGCCGCCATGTCCTGCCTCCTTGTTCGTGGCGACGTGCGCGGCAACGCTCACAGCGCGGCGCCCGGGACGCGGGCGATGGGGTTGACAGCCGGACCGGACCGCACGAGCGCACTGCCGACGGCGAGGCTCAGGTCGGCGACCTCGCCCAGCACCGCGGCCAGGCTGGGCCGCGGAACCTGCTGGAGCGTGATCGACACGTCCAGGGCGTCCCGCTTGGTCACTCCCTGTGTGAAGCGCAGGTCGGTGACCTGCATGTCCAGGCTGATGGTCAGTCCGGACACGACCGGGATGCCGATGGCGGACCCGCCCTCCGGCGCGGCGGCGACGAGCAGCCGCGCCGTGAGCGCCAGCGTCTCCAGGGCCTTCTTCTGCTCAAGGCGTTGCGGACCGAGCAGTACGGCCTCGATCGCGATCGTCTTGTTGGTGGGCTGGGTGGCCTGGGAGAACCGGCTGCCCATGATGCGCTCGATTCGGTACCCCTCGTTCACGGTCATGCTCTGCACGTACAGCAACTGCACCGGGCCCACGAGCACAGGCAGGTTCACCGCGCCGGCCATCGCAATCCCCCTTCCGAGCGCGTCAGGTCCGGGCCGCGAGTTCGCGGTCGAGCTGGTCGAAGACGTAACCGGCCACCCGCTGGACCTCGGCGTCCGGCAGCGTCCCGACCACCTCCACCTGGACGGGGAAGTGGTAGTTGATCACCGCGTCCTCGCTCGTCGGCGAGACGACGGCCTCGCTGCCCGCCTGCGGGACGATGTACTCGCCCTCGTGGACCAGCGCGATCCCGGTCCGCTCCACCCGGCCGCCGGTCGCGAACCCCGGCACGGCGAAGGTGCCCCCGGCGCCGCCCGCGCTGTCACCGCCCGCCTCGTCGGTCTCGGTGTCGGTATCGATGTCGATGTCGCCGTCCACGGCTCACGCCTCCACGCCGACGGACAGCGCGAGGCAGGTGAAGCTCGCCTGCGGGACGCCGTCGACCACGACGTTGCTGGGGCTCGCCGACGTGACGATGCAGCGGGCGAACTTGAGCGAACCGAAGGCCCAGTCCGTGCCCTTCTTCTCGGCCACGATCACCTGGAACTCGGCCCCGGTCGTGGCCAGTTGGGTCAGCTCGGCGACGGCTGTCGCGACCGCGGGCACGCCCATCGTGAACGTGAACGTGGCCGGCTGGCGGACGAATCCGACGTTGTCGGCCTCGATGCTGTGCAGCACCGTGTGCGGCACGTTGAAGGTGGGCGTGAAGGTGGTGATCGGTGTGATCGTGGCGTCCCCGAGCTTCACCTCGAGCCGCGTGTTCCAGTCGGCCATCAGGTACCCCTTCCTAGTCGAACTTCAAGGTGATCGAGATCCGGTGAACGGCGCCGGCGTACTCGACCGCGGCCAGCACCTGGACGAGCCGCTGGACCTCGGCGGCATGGATCGCGGCTGCCTCGGCGGCGCTGAGCGTGGCGGGGTCCTTGTCCAGGAGCGTGAGGACCGGGACGACCACCTCGAAGCTGTTGAGCACGTCCGCGTCGAGCAGCGGTGTGAGGATCGCCTCCATCTGGGCGACCAGCGCGCGCAGCCCCGACCTGCTGATCCGCACGTTCCCGATCGAGTGGATGAGCTGGGCCTTGAGCCTGAACGAGAGGTCGTCCACCATCCGCACGACGTCCATGTACCGCTTGCCGCCACCGGGATCGCCGGTATAGCCCTCGCCCATGTAGACGCCGTTGCCGGGGATGAGCGCCGGGCTGGTCAGCCAGTTGACGCCCTTTCCCGCCGGTCCCGAGTCGTCCGTCTCGGTGCCGTTCAACGTCTCGATCTCGGCCGGCGTGAACGGCGGGCTGACGATGTTCACCGGCTTGAGCAGCAGCGACACGGACGGTTCGTATCCGGCGATGGTGCCGGCGACGGCGGCCGCCGCATCCTGTGTGCTGTTGTGCGCGATGTAGACCATGCGCTCGTTGGTCAGGATGTCGTCCGCCTTGGCGACGCCGCTTTCCAGCATCGCGACGCCCATCCGCTCCAGGCCGTCGGCCCCCGTGTTGGACACGGCCGTGACATGGGCGGACAGCAGGTCGATCGGGCCGCCCGCGGCCTTCGTGTCCTTGTTGAGCGGGGTTTTCGCCAGCATGACGAGTTGCACGTTCAGGCCCGCGACGACCTCCAGCGCGCCCGCCCAGTCGGGTGCGTCCGCGGCGACGGGGACGCCGTAGACGAGCGTCGGGCCGGGCGTCTGACGGAACGCGAGGTCGATCGAGTCGGCCAGTTCGCCGGGGAAGCTCTTGTGCGCGTCGTCCGGGCCGGTGAACAGCACGGGCACGGGCGGCTTGGTGACCGCGGTGGTCACCCGGCCGATGACAGCGATGTTGCCGAACGCGCGCACGGCCGGTGCGAAGAGATTGACGAGCGGCTTAACCCGGACATACCGAACGGCCATCAGGGTCCTCCTCCATGTCGGGCTCGGTCGAGCCGGATCAGTGGTACTTGCGAACGAGCCGGTCACACAGGCGCTGCCAGGCCTCGGGCGAGAGGGGTTCGGGCGAGAGCTGCACGGGGACCGGCTGGTCCCCGGCCGGGGCCTCGGGCGTGTTCGGGATCCCGGCCGTGGCCTCCTGTGCCTCCTGTGCCTTCCGCGCCGGGTCGGGTTTGGCCGGACCTGACCGGGCGGGCTTGCGTGCTGTCATCGCGCGCTCCTCATGTCACGGGTACGAAAAGGCAGATGACACCCTCGGCGGCGTAGAGCCGCTCGACGTCGGCGGCGGCCAGCCCGTCGGGCAGGCCGTCCGCCGGGACGACGACGGCCGTCGCGTACGCCTCGGTGACCTCGGTCGGGATGCCGGCGGGGGATGGTCCGGCCAGCCGCCGAGCGGCCTCCCGCACCAGCCGGGTGGCGCGCAGCCCCGCCGTCAGGTCGAAGGGATCGACGATCACGGCGGCGAGCGTGACCGGCAGCAGGTGGGTGTTGGCCGGGTCGTCGGGGTCGAAGGGGGCGGGCGTACGCAGGCGTACCTCGGTCACCACGTAGTCGAACGCGTCCCGCAGTTCCTCCACCGTGCTGATGTCGTGCTCGGCGAGAAACGCGTCGAGATCGAAGAAGGCGAACCGGGCCCTGAACTCGTCGAACGACGCGAAGTCGTCGAAACCCCGGGACAGCACCGCCTCCGCGCCGGCCGGGTCCACCTCCGTGACCACGGTGACGTCGATCCCGGCGAGCAGGTCGGTCCAGACCGGCTCGGCCGGGGCGGGCACGGTCAGGCTCACCTCGGTGCGGGTGTAGGAGGGCACGAGCTGCGACCACGCGCCGTCCTGCCGCCCGGTGAGGAACAGCGGCCGTTGCAGGGCGACCTCGCGCACCCGCGCGGAGCTGACCGTGTCGACCCGGGCGGCCGACAGGTCGTAGGTCGCGGCCAGCATGGTGCGGACCCGTTGGTCGCCCGAGGCATCGGCGGGCGACAACAACGCACCCAGAGCGGCGGGATCGCTCAACGCGAGCAACGCCCTGTCCCTGAATGCCATCATGCTTCCCCCCAGACCTTCGGTGACCGCTGTCGCCCGAGCCCGGCGAGATACCCGCGCCCGGCCGGCGACGGCTACGTTCGCAGGAGTGCCGTTACGGGGGCGTCACCTCTGTGTCAGCGGGACCGTCAGGTGCTGAGGTCGGGCAGGTCGTGGGGCAACTCGCAGGCGTCGTCGTGCAGATGCAGCCTGCGGAGATCCTGGACCGGGCCGACAGGGAAGGGATGCAGCACCCACTTGGAGCGATAGCCGGTCTCGCCGTGCTCCGCGAGCACTTGCCGGGCGGCATCGAGAACAGCGTGGGCGAACACCGTACGCGGATACACCGATCGCCACATCACCGTGCCGTCGGAATCCGGCAGGCCAGGACTGACCGCAACGTCACTGAACCTGTAGATGGTCAACTCGACCGATTCGCCCGTGGCGCGGAGAGCCCAGCGAAGTTCCTGCGGCTCGGCGTCGAAGAAGAACCGGGTCGTGTGCCACTGCCCGTACAGACTGCCCGCGACGGCCACGAGGTCCGCCGGCGCGTCAGTGCAGTAGCTGACGGTCAGTGACACCTTCCGGGAACCCTCGGTCAGGTGGCAACGTGCCCAACCACGGTCCCTCAGTTCCCACTTCAGCTGGAAGGCATCCTCTGACGCCTGTTCCGTCACCTGCTGGCACCTCCCCGTCAGCAGAGGGAGACCCGCTGCTGGTCGCTGAGGTTGATCTTCTCGTCGCTCTGGCCCCGGAGAACCCTGGCCTCCGACTCGAACGCGAACAACCTCATCTGCCTTGGACCTCGAGAAGAGGTCCAGGACGCCGAGGAGGAGTCTGAGCCTGCGCCGGCCGAGGCGCGTCACTTCGGTACGTACAAGACCTGGGACATGCTCCGCTTCCTGCTGGCGCGCGCCGAGTTCCCGGTGAACGTGATCCACGGTGAGGATCCGTTTGCCGAGGATAGAGACTGGGGGTACGAGCCTCCGAGGTACCTACGGCCTGAGCGCGTCCGGCTCGCGGCGGAAGCTCTGCGGGCCACGACCTGTACCCAGCTCATCAACGGGGTGGACCCCGCCGAACTGACCCGTGCCGAGGTGTACCCCCTCGGCTGGTTCTTCGACGCGGCTGCCGGCGCGAACGACGTGATGCTCGTCTGGCTGGACTGACCGGGCAAGGAAAGCACCAACCGACACACGTCCGTCAAGCCCCAGCTGAACCTGGCTGGACAAGGGGGGGCTGACCAGGGGACTACCTCGCAATCGCGAGACGGTCTCGTCGGCGGCTCCGATGTCTGCCTCTGCTGCGAGAGCCACTGGTGCCGGTGCACTGGTTGGGACAAGCTGCCGCACATGGACTGGATGTCGCTTCTCTCCACACTGACCGGTGCCGTGATCGGCATCGCGGCCACTCTTATTGCCGATCGCAACCGGTGGCGGCGTGAGGAGCTCAGGCATGCGTTGGAAGTACGGCGTGAGGCGTACATGGAGTTCGCGTCCGCCCTGAAAGCGGCAGGCGAAGAGATGCGTGCCGTCGCCCTGGGTGATCACATGTCCGATTCGGTGCGTGACGCGGCGGTGAGGGAGGCCGTCCGTGGCTCCGGCCTCTATACAGCGAGTGAACGCCTCTGGCTCGTCGGCCTGCCACAGGTCGTGGCGGCGGGGAACGAGGCGTTCCACGGCCTGCGCGCGATACGCGACGCCTACGCTCGGGGCGTGGCCGTGGGCTCCGCCGAGGAAGCACGCCTCATACGAGTGCGGCGCTCGGCCATGGCACAGATGCGTCGCCTCATGCGCGAGGATCTGGGCATCGGACCCCTCGGGATCGAGTGATCGTCGTCATCCCGGTGAACGGCACTGCCAAGGCAGCTCCGTCGGAAGGTGATTGGACGCTGGCTCGGCGACGGCACCGGGGCTCGCGTCGGCGGCCGTGAACGGCCGTGAACGATGCTGAATGAGATGGAGATCGAGAGTGAGCCGGGCCCGGGTTTCACCTGTGGTCGATACTGCCCTGCCCTGGATCCTGCCGGTTGGCGGCTTATGGGAGTAGGCGTGGGTGAACCGCCTGCAGGCGGGATATGGGGGTTCTAGGCTCGATGGACTGGCGCGGTGGGACTCGGGGGTGAGGATGGGCGGCGTCGAGATGCCTGGCGGGGCGTGGTTCGTCAGTCACGCGGGGGTGGACCGGGCTTGGGCGGAATGGGTGGCTTGGCAGCTGGTCGACGCGGGTTTCCAGGTGGAGTTGGACTACTGGGACTGGGGAACGGGTGACAACTTCGTCCTGAGGATGAACGCGGCGTTGGAGCGGGGCCGGTTTGTGGCGTTGTTCTCCCCGGCCTACTTCGAGCCGGAGCGGTTCACCACGCCGGAGTGGACCGCGATGGTGGCGATGCAGGAGAAGATCACCCCGGTTCGGGTCGCCGGAGTCGTGCCGCCGCCGATCTTGCGCCCCCTCATCATCCGTGACCTGTTCGAGCTGGACGAGGAGGCTGCCCGCCACGCGCTGCTGGAGGCGGTCAACGGCAGCAGCCGACCGGCCGTCGCCCCGGCCTTCCCCGGATCCTTGCGGCAGTTGGGCGGCAGAGGGCCGCGCCTGCCCGGATCACTGCCCAGGGTGTGGAACCTGCCCGCCCGCAATGCCGCCTTCACCGGCCGCGACACCCTGCTGGTCTGGCTACGCCAGACCCTCGCAGCCAGCAGCCGTGTGGCGGTGCAGGCGCTGCACGGGCGCGGCGGGGTGGGCAAGACCCAGCTCGCCATCGAGTACGCCCACCGGTTCGCCGGCGAGTACGAACTCGCCTGGTGGGTCGCGTCCGAGGACCCGGCCCTGATCCCCGACCAGCTCGCCCAGCTCGCCACCCGCATCGGTGCTGCACCAGTCGAAGCGCCTTCGGCCAAGGCGGTTCAGGAGCTGTTGGGTGAGTTGCGTACCCGCTCGCGCTGGCTGCTGGTGTTCGACAACATCGAAGACCCCGCAGCCCTGGGCCCTTTCCTGCCGGGTGGTGGCGGGCATGTGCTGCTGACCTCCCGCAACCCGCACTGGTACACCCACGCCAAAGCGCTGAACGTCGACGTGTTCACCCGGGCCGAGTCCGTCGCCCTGTTACACGCCCACGGCGCGGTCCTGGACGAGCGTGACGCCGACCATCTCGCGCGCGTCCTGGACGACCTTCCACTTGCCCTTGCCCAGGCCGCCGCCCTGCTCGCCAACGGCCTGTCCAGCGCCGACCTGTCGGCCGAACTGGCCCGTAGCACGGCCACGGTTCTGTCTGAGGGGCACCCGGCCCGCTACCCCGTCCCCCTGGCCGCGCAGGTCCGCCTCACCACTACCCGCCTGGAAGACGACCATCCCGGCGCGGCCGCCCTGCTGGTCGGCCTGGCCTTGCTGGCTCCCGAACCCTTCCCGGTCACCGCCTGCGCCGGCCACGTCCCCGAAGGCGGCTCCGCACCTTTGAGGGATGCCCTGGCCACCCGTCTGGCCAGCAGCGCCACACTGCATGCGATCACTCGGCACAATCTGGCCCGGGCGCAGGACGGCACCATCCAGCTACACCGCCTCACCCAGACTGTGCTGCGCGACCAGCTCACCCACGACCAACGCCGACAGGCAGGCGTCCACGCCGAAGCCCTGCTGACAGCGGCCAGTCCCGGAGATGTCAGCGAGCCTTTGGCTTGGCCTGCCTGGCGCGTGCTGCTGCCCCACCTCCTAGCGGTGGACCCCGCCCTGATCACCACCAAGGCGGGGCGGGATGCAGTTCGCAATGCCTGCTGGTACATGCTGGACCGCGGGCAGGCCCGCACCGCCCGTGACCGCCTCCAGCAACTACATCGCACCTGGATCCGGCAGCTGGGCCCGGACCATGAAGGCACCCTCTGGACCGTCTACTGCCTCGCGCGCGCCTACGGCGAAACCCAGGACTACGAACGGGCGCGCGCCCTGGACGAGGACACTCTCCGGCGACGACGCCGTCTCCTGGGCGAAGACCATCGCGAAACTCTGGCCACAGCCTCGAATCTGGCGAACTGGCTGGCGGAGTTGGGGCAGAGGGAGGAGGCCCGTGCCCTGGCTGAGGACACCCTGGTTCGCCGGCGGCGGGTGCTGGGCGAGGACCACCCTGAAACCTTGCGCACGGCTGCGAACCTTGCCATCCGACTGGCGGAGTTGGGGCAGAGGGAGGAAGCCCGTGCTCTGACCGAGGACACCTTGGCTCGTCGGCGGCGGGTGTTGGGCGAGGACCACCCGGCCACCCTGCGCACCGCATCGAGCCTTGCCAACCGGCTGGCGGAGTTGGGGCAGAGGGAGGAGGCCCGTGCCCTGGCTGAGGACACCTTGGCTCGTCGGCGGCGGGTGTTGGGCGAGGACCACCCCGCCACCCTGACCAGCTCCTGCAACCTGGCCAACTGGCTGGCGGAGTTGGGGCAGAGGGAGGAAGCCCGTGCCCTGGCTGAGGACGCCCTGGCTCGTCGGCGGCGGGTGCTGGGTGAGGACCACCCTGACACCCTGGCCAGCGTGAGGTTCCTGGAGCAGTCGGAAGGGCGAGCAGATAAACCCCGGCACCAGCGGACGCGGTAACGCTGCTGGGAATCCCCGAGCTGTCCCCTTCCTCAACCCCGGTGCGGTGACGGGCTTGTCGAAGACGATCGCGTCCGGGATCGGCGGGTTGTGGCACCCAAGCCGGTGATCGGTCTCACGATCCGGCAGCAGGGCCAGGAGCTCGGCGCGGATCGGGTCGATGATGGACGCAGGCACGACGGGCACGAGTCTGCTCCCAGGATCACAGAACGTCAGCAACTCCGTGATCAGCAGAAGACTGCCCGCCATGCCGCCACTCCGACGCGTTGATGACATGCCGATGAGCGCTCCTGACCGTCTGTTCAGTAGTACATGAACGTCGGGATCAGGCCGCCGCCGCTGGCATTCGGTATCGTTACCAGCCCGCCGGTGCCGACGCCCCTGCTGTTCGCGACGTTGACCACGTCGTAGACCGAGCCGTAGTTGCCCATCCAGTGCCACGAGGGGTCATCCGACTTCTGAGCCTTGCAGGCACTGGCGAGTTTGATGCCTTCCTGGGCAGTGAGGACTTGGTCGGCCCGCGGCATGTAGCAGCCGGCGTTCGGCGTTGTCGGCGCCTTCGGCGCGGGTGCGGCGGGAACCGGAATCGCCAGCCCGATCAGCAATGCCGCGGGCGCGGCCGTGATGGCGAGGGCGCGAAGTCGGTTCATGGTTGACCTCCCTGGCTAGCCACCTGTCTCGGAACCGAGATCTGAACCGACCGTAGAATCGCCCGGCGTGGTACCGCCATTCGGATACACCCATTCGGGTGATGTCGAGGTGTCGACCAGGGGGGTGTCATTTGGCGTGGGGGGTCGTGTCTGACCTGCGGTGTTGTCGGTTGGTTGAGAAGGCTGGCGGGTGGTTCTGGGGGGCGTGTGCTGGCGTTGTCTGTGGTGTTGAGTTGCTGGTGTGTTGCTGAAGGCAGCGTCCGGGTGTACGGAGCTGATGTCGTGCCGATCTTGAGGTGCGCGCGTCGAATGGGAATCTCGAGTTCAACTCGGCTGAGCCGACGCGTGATTGTGTCGCTCACCGGTTCGGGAATGCGGCCGATCACCCGGAACGTGTTCGGCGGTATCCGTCGGACGTGACGGACGCGGACCGGGCCCGGGGCCGGCAAGAGACGTACTGCCACCGGGCGATACCCGAAGCGATCCGCTACCTGGTCGACAACGGCATCAAGTGGCAAATCATTGAGAACTGAGACAGGGGTGTGACCTTTCTGGGCGGGGTGGAGGCATCGCGTGAGGCGTTGTCCGAGCGGGGCGGTATCTATGACGCATGAACATTGATCAGGCTGACCCTGCTGAGTTGTCGGCGCTCCGCGCGGCGTTCGATGTCGATGACGGAGGGGATTCGGCTCTCGGATGGGAGGCAGTGCATGCCTTCGAGGCAGAGCACGGGATCGTGCTGCCCGAGCCGTATCGGACCTTCGTCGCTGAGATAACGGACGGTTCGTACTCCGGTCCGCCCGAGTACGGACTGTTGCCAGTGGCAGAACTGCCGGACGACTGGGGCGGCGAAGCGCAGGAACGCGACCTGAGCAGGCCGTTCCCACTGGCTGAGACGTGGATGTGGGAGGACGATTCCGACCCGGCCGAGGACACTGACACCATCCTTGAGCAGGTCTACAACCACGGCTCACTCGTGCTCGGGACCGACGGGTGCGCGATGAACTGGCACCTCATCGTCACCGGGCCCCACCGAGGGCATGTCTGGATGATCAGTGACGTCGGTGCCGTCCCTTTCGGCGCGGAGTTCGGGTTCACCACGGCTGAGCCTGGGTTTGCGGGCTGGGTACGACACTGGGCAGAGAACAAGCCCTGGTACGACGCTGCGTGACTCCTCAGGAGTTCGGCCTGTGGCCGTCCTCTCCGGTTCCGATCGATCTCATGAGCTGAGTGTCGGGGATGAAGCCGTCGGCAGTCCCCAGTTGCCTGGGATGGTCGGCGTCCAGGTTCTGCGGTAGTTCCGGGGTCGCGTCCTTCAGGTGCGGGCTGCCGACGCCGAGCAGGGCATCGAGCACCGAGGAACGGACCAGTTCCGGCTGTGATTTGGGTGACGTCTCCCAGTGTTCCAGCAGTGTGCAGACCTGTTCCAGAGCGGGGTCGACGGCTCCGTGTCCGAGTGCGAAGTCGGCCAGCGGCCGCAGCTTGGGCACCCCGGCCCGCTGGTGCAGTCGTCGGTGTCCGCCGAAGAGGTAGCCCCAAGCCACCAGGTGAGCCCGGTGCCGGTGACGGATCTCGCCCGTGACGGAAGCGACGAACACCGTCCAGGTCTGCTCGTCCCAGGCCCAGAGGCACCTCATCCAAGGTGCCCCCAGCAGAGTTCGAACCGGCCCGCACGGCTCCGGAGCCCGTATCCGCCCCCATCGTGACGGCACCGCCCGGGAGTTGTGCGCGCCCGAGGGCGCCGGTGGGGCCGCCGGCGCCCGGCGGGAGGCGGCGGTCCCACCGGCCCGGCTCACTTGTAGGTGATGTCCGAGCTCGCGTACTTGCAGTACGTCCCGTCCGGCCCGCTCCCGTTCGTCGGTGGTTCCGCGCCCGTGTTGTTGCCGATGTACTTCTGGCACGGCACGATCTTCTTGCTGCTGTCCCCGACGATCGTGATGTTCTTCAGCGTCGCGCTGTCGCCGTAGTTGGTGTTGATTCCGACCAGCGCGCTGCCCTTGTACGTCGCCTCGATGGTGTTCAGGTTGATGGTGCGCTTGTACTGCGTGGAGCAGTTGCCGCACGAGCGGACCAGCTTGCCGAAGTTCTGCACCGCGAAGTTGGACACGTTCAGCGTCCCGGCGCCGTTGAACTGGAACACCTTGTCGCTGGCTTCCTTCGCACCGCCGCCGGAGACGGTGTACACGTTGGACGACGAGGAGCCCCGGAAGGTGGCCGCGTCCTCGCCGACGTCCTCCCACCACACGTTCTGCAGCGTGCAACTGCCCTCGCAGTGGATGCCGTCCGCGGCGGGCGCGCCGATGATGACGTTCTTCAGGACGGTGCCGGCCGCCAGATCGAGGATCGGGTCCTGGTCCTCGCTCTGTCCGCCGGTGCCCAGGTCGCCGCTGCCGTACAGGCGCAGCATCCCGTAGTCCTTGGTGCCCGACAGCTTGATCGTCGCGGTGACGGCCTGGCTGCCGCTCGCGGTCGGCCAGGTAGCGGCGTTCGCCGGGATTCCTGCCGTCATGAGCATGCCAAACGAGAATCCCAGGGCGGCCATCCCGCCCAGCAGTGCGCGCGCACTGCTCCGTGCTCGTGAAGTCATGTCCCGTATGCCTTCTTTCGAGTGGGGGGCCTGCGGCAGCGCTCCATCGGCCATCCAAGTGAATGAAAGGTGTCCATCATGAGGAACGCGGTGCGTGGACACCTGGACGAACATGGGGCCATCGAGGGCTGTCGGTCAGGGTGCTGAACGGAACGTAGGATGAAAGCGCTTTCTAGTCAACGCTTCGCGCAGCACCCGTTCCGGCCGCGCCACCGTCCCGCAAAGTGGTGTGGGAGCGCTTCCATGGATGGCCGTGTGCATGCCACCATGCCGGGAGTTCCCCGCACGACGCCGCATCGAGCCGCGATCAGAAAGGGACAACGCCGTGCCCCCACACCCGGCTCCACATCCGGCTCCACATCCGGGCCCGCGCCCCGGCTCCACTTCACCCTTCCCGGCGGGCAGACCATCGCCAACGGCTGCAACGCCACGTACAGCCCCGCGTCCGGTGCGGTGACGGCGGCCGACGTGTCGTACAACGCCACGGTCGCGCCGAACGCGAGCGTCAGCATCGGCCACCAGGCCACCCACACCGGCAACATCGCGGCCCCCACCGCGTACACGCTCAACGGCACTCCCTGCACGGTCAGTTGACGACGGCTCGGCCGCCGTCCCCTCGCCAGGAAGGTCCCCGTGAAGCCGCAGCCCAGCAGAACGCCGTTCGCCACGCTCCTCAGCACCTGTGTTCTCGCCCTGGCCCTGGTGGTGACCGCCACGGCCGTCACCGCGCTGGTCCGCGGTACCGGCCAGGTCGCCTCGGCCGATCGCCAGGGCAGCCACTGGGTGAACACCTGGACCGGGATGCCCCAGCTCACCGAGCCCGGCAACCTGCCGCCCGCGCCCTTCACGGGGGAGAAGTCGGTCCTGGCCGACACCACCCTGCGCCAGACCGTCCGCGTGACCGTCGGCGCCCACCGGCTCCGGCTGCGCTTCTCCAACGCCTACGGCGACACCGCGCTCCCGCTCACCTCGGTGACCGTGGCGCTTCCGGCGGGCGGAGCGGCGGGGGTCGGCGGGATCGCTTCCGGCAGCCTGCACCGGGTGACGTTCTCCGGGCGCGCCGCGACCGTCGTACCCGTCGGGGCCCAGGTCGTCTCCGATCCCGTGGACTTCGAGCTGACCGCGGGGGCCAATCTCACGGTCACGGCGTACACCGCGCAGGGCCAGCCCGATCTGGCGCTCACCTCGCACCCGGGGTCGCGCACCACGTCGTACCTCGTCGGTGGAGACCACACGCAGGACCCGGATCTGCCGGGCGCGACCACGGTCGACCACTGGTACCTGCTGAGCGACGTCGAGGTCCTGGTGCCCGCCGCGACCCGGGCCGTGGCCGTCCTCGGTGACTCCCTCACCGACGGCCGGGGGTCCACGACCAACGGCAACGACCGCTGGCCCGACCAGTTCTTCGACCGTCTCCAGTCCCGGGCGGGTACCTCCGACATCGCCGTGCTCAACCAGGCGGCCGGCGGCAACCGTGTCCTCAACGACGGCCTCGGCCCCAATGTCCTGGCCCGGCTCGACCGCGACGTCCTCTCCCGCAGCGGGGTCTCCTGGCTGATCCTCTTCGAGGGCGTCAACGACATCGGCACCGCCGCTGCCACCCCGCAGGCCCAGCAGACCGTCGCCGACGACCTGATCGCCGCCTACCGGCAGATCGTCGTCCGCGCCCACGCCCAGGGCATCCGGGTCTACGGCGCCACCCTGCTGCCCTTCGGCGGCAACGCCTACGACGACGGGGCCGGGGTGCGGGAGGCGGCCCGGCAGCGCGTCAACACCTGGATCCGGGGGCAGGGGCACTTCGACGCGGTGATCGACTTCGACCGGGCGGTACGGGACCCGGCCGATCCGAGCCGTCTGCGGGCCGACCTCCAGGTGGGGGACTGGCTGCACCTCAACCCGACCGGGTACGGGGCGCTGGCGGCGGCGGTGCCGGCGGGGCTGTTCCGCACCTCGTAGCGGGACCGAGCCGGCTGAAGAACTACGGACGGTCCCAGACCCCGAGACGGGTCAGCCGGCAGGCCGCGGGGCGCGCAGGTGGGCGCGGGACCTGAGCTCGTCCTCCTCGACCAGTTCGAGCATGGGCTTGCCCGGCGCGCACATCATGGTGACCACGAACTCGGTCCTGGCGTCGGTGAGGGCGTTGCCGTCCTGGTAGTGGATGACGTCACCGCCCGGCTCCCAGAACGTGCCGCCGGCCTCCACGACGCGCTCGGGCTCGCCCTCGAGTTCGAAGCGGACCGCGCCCTTGAGGACATAGCCGAACGCCGGGCCGGAGTGGCGGTGCGGTGGGGTTCCGGGGTCGCCGGGCTCCCAACCGACGTGGATGGTCATCGCCGAGGCGCCCTCGGGGACGGTGATCGGAGCGGCGTCCTGGAGCACCTTCACCGCCCGGGTCCAGCTCGGGCCGTCCGCGTCGCCGGTCCCGGACCCGTCCGCGTCGCTGGTCCCGGACCCGTTCACGTCGTGCCGGGGATGAGCGTGCTGTGGTTTCTCCGACACTGCGTCGTCCCTTCCGCGTCCGGTGCCGAGCGTGATCGACTGTATGCCGGGCAGTCCCGCGACCGTTGCGTTCGCGGTCGGTGAGCGGTGACGTGTCGCGGCGGACCTCAGTGACGCGGGCCGCCAGCGGCCGGGAGCTCCTCGGCTACGGCCCCGCGACCGCCACGCCGAGTTCGGTGGCCGCGCGCACGGCGAACCAGACCTCGGTGAAGGCGGCGGTCGTCGACAGGTCCCGGCCGGTCACCTCGCCGAAACGGCGCAGCCGGTAGGCGAGGGTGTTGGGGTGGATGTGGAGGGCCGCGGCGGCGTCCTCGGTGCGGCGGTCGCGTTCCATCCAGGTGCGGACGGAGACCAGCAGCTGAGACCCGTGCGCCTCGTCGTAGCGCAGGGCCTCGCCGAGGACCTGCTCGACCAGCGCCGACAGCAGCCGGCGGTCCTCGGGCAGCCAGCGCCCGGTGGCGTCCTCGCCGTAGTGGAGGAGCGGCTTGCCCGCCTCCTCCGCGCGTCCGGCCGCCCATTCCGCCTCCTGCCGGGCGACCCGCAGGGGCTCGCCGACGGCGAAGGGCCGGCTCACCCCGCACACCGCGCCCGGCAGGTCGGCCAGGGCCTCGGTGAAGCCGGGTTCGGCCAGTACCAGCCGGTCCTCGCCGCGGCGCAGGGTCAGGTGCGGGTGGCCGGACAGCGCGCCGTCCAGCTGCTCGTCCTGGGCGCGCCGGAGCACCGCGAGGACGACCGGCCGCTGTGTGTCCAGGCCGTGGTGGGCGAGCCGGCGCTGGGCGCCGGCCGGGTCGAGGGTGTCCTGGAGCATCTCGGCCAGGGTCTCCGCGCCCTCGCGCCGCAGCACCTCGCGTTCCTGGCGCACCATCGCGAGCCGCAGGGCGGCGACGGTGGCCAGGTGCTGGACGACGGCCAGCCCGGCCGGACGGGCGCCGGCCTGTTCCAGCGCGACCAGGTAGCCGGCCGCGCCGCCGGGGCCGAGGACGGGAAGCACGAAGCCGCCGGGCACGGTCGGCGGGGCGTCCGGGTCCGCCGGGAGCACCGAGAGGTCCTCGGGTGCCGCGACGCCGGGCAGCAGCGGGCGTCCCTGGGGGGTGCACAGGAAGATGCGGTACCCGCTGAGCTGCTCCAGGCGGTCGAAGAGCGCGGGGATGTCCAGGTTCTCCTCGGCCATCCACCGCAGCGCGCCGAAGACCTGGAGCTGGGCGCCGAGCCGTTCGGCGGACTTCTCGCTGACCGCGGCGGCGACCTCCTGAGCGATGGTGACGAAGGGAACCGTGAGCGGCACCTCGAGGACCGGGAAACCGCGCTCCTCGGCCGCGGCGAGGAACGCCTGCCGCAGCGGCGGGGTCCGCAGCTGGGTACTGAGCACCAGCGCCGCGACGCCCGCGTCGTCGAGCCGCTCCAGATAGCGCCGCTGCGCCTCGCCGCCGCGGGGCACGGCGAGGCCCACGGTCATGAGGACCTCCGAGCCCTGCAGCCACGGGGTGGGGTCCTCCAGTTCGCTGACATGCGCCCAGGAGACCGTACGGCCCAGGCCGCCGCCGCCCGCGAGCAGGCGCATCTGCAGCGCCGGGAAGGACAGGAGGTCACCGACGGTGAGGACGGAACGCGGCGTTGCTTTGTGGTCAGACACAAGACCACTGTAGTTCTTCGTGCTGTCAACAATTGACCCTGCCGGTCGGCCGTCCGCACACTGAGGCATCCCCCCGCTACCGGAACCATCAGCTCCGGTCCAGGGTCCGCCCACCCGGCGGTGTACGCCCAGGCTCGACAGGAAGGTGCCCCATGACGACCGAGCCCCGTGGACCCGTGGACTCCTCCCGGATCCCCCGCTACGCGGGACCCGCGACCTTCGCCCGGCTGCCGCGTCTTGACGAGGTGCCCCGCGCGGACATCGCCGTCGTCGGCGTGCCCTTCGACACCGGCGTCTCCTACCGCCCCGGCGCCCGTTTCGCACCGGCCGCGGTGCGCGAGGCGTCCCGGCTGCTGCGCCCGTACCACCCGGCGCTCGACGTGTCGCCGTTCGCGGCGGTGCAGGTCGCCGACGCCGGGGACATCCCGGTGAACCCCTTCGACATCAACGAGGCGATCGAGACCGTCGAGCACGAGGCCTCCCGCCTCCAGGCCGACGGCACGAAGCTCGTCACCATCGGCGGCGACCACACCATCGCGCTGCCGCTGCTGCGCGCGGTCGCCAAGCGGCACGGACCGGTCGCCGTCCTCCACTTCGACGCCCATCTCGACACCTGGGACACCTACTTCGGCGCCGAGTACACCCACGGCACCCCGTTCCGCCGCGCCGTCGAGGAGGGCATCGTCGACACCGAGGCGCTCAGCCACGTCGGCACCCGCGGCCCCCTGTACGGCAAGCGGGACCTGGAGGAGGACCGCCGGCTCGGCTTCGGCATCGTCACCTCCTCCGACGTGCTGCGCCGCGGCGTCGACGAGACCGTGGACGCGCTGCGGCAGCGCATCGGCGACCGGCCGCTGTACGTGTCCGTCGACATCGACGTCCTCGACCCCGCACACGCCCCCGGCACCGGTACCCCGGAAGCCGGCGGGATGACCTCACGCGAGCTGTTGGAGATCCTGCGCGGCCTCGCCGGGCTCAACCTCGTCGGCGGCGACGTCGTCGAGGTCGCCCCCGCCTACGACCACGCCGACATCACCTCCGTCGCCGCGTCCCACGTCGCGTACGACCTGATCAGCCTGTTCACCCTGGACTCCGCCGGCCCTCGCGAGGAGCAGACATGACCACCAGCCCCCAAGCGGAGCAGCACGACGCCCCGTCGCTGACCGAGATCGAGACCTACGGCGTCGAGCGCATCCCGGACGCCGACCGCACCGCCCGGCCGCTCGACCTGTTCCGGGTCGCCTTCGGCGGCGCGAACACCTTCGCCACCTGTGTCCTCGGCGCATTCCCGATCCTGTTCGGGCTCTCCTTCTGGCAGGGCCTGGCGGCCACCGGCCTCGGGCTCGCCGTCGGCGCGCTGATCCTCGCGCCGCTGGCCGTGTTCGGGCCGCTGAACGGCACCAACAACTCGGTGTCCTCCTCCGCCCACCTGGGCGTGCACGGCCGGGTCGTCGGCTCCTTCCTCTCCCTGCTGACCGCGGTCGCTTTCTTCTCCATCTCCGTGTGGTCCTCCGGCGACGCCCTGGTCGGCGGCGCGCACCGGATGTTCCACCTGCCGACCAACGACGGCGTGTACGCGCTCGCGTACGGGCTGTTCGCCGCGCTGGTGCTGACGGTGTGCATCTACGGCTTCCGCTTCATGCTCTTCGTGAACAAGATCGCGGTGGCCGCCGCCTCCCTGCTCTTCGTCCTCGGTCTCTTCGCGTTCGGCGGCGACTTCGACGCCGGCTACCAGGGCAGCTTCCACTCGCTGAGCACCCCCGGCTTCTGGCCGGCGTTCATCGGCTCCGCGCTGATCGTGCTCTCCAACCCCGTCTCGTTCGGGGCCTTCCTCGGCGACTGGGCCCGCTACATCCCCGCAGACACCCCGCGCCGCCGGGTCATGGGCGCGGCCTTCCTCTCCCAGATCGCGACGATCCTGCCGTTCTTCTTCGGCCTGGCGACCGCCTCGATCATCGCCGCGAAGGCGGGGAACTTCCTCGACCCGAACGCCCCGGACTACGTCGGCGGGCTGCTGGCGATCTCGCCCTCCTGGTACTTCCTGCCGGTCTGCCTGCTCGCGCTGATCGGCGGCATGTCCACCGGCACCACCTCGCTCTACGGCACCGGTCTCGACTTCGCCAGCGTCTTCCCCAGGTTCAGCCGGGTGCAGGCCACCGTGTTCATCGGCGTCCTGTCGATCGGCTTCATCTTCGTCGGCCGGTTCGCCGCCAACCTGACCCAGTCGATCTCCACCTTCGCGACGCTGATCATCGTCTGCACCGCGCCCTGGATGGTCATCATGACCCTGGGCTTCCTCACCCGCCGCGGCTGGTACGACCCCGACTCGCTCCAGGTCTTCAACCGCCGTCAGCGGGGCGGGCGTTACTGGTTCACGCACGGCTGGAACTGGCGCGGCATGGCTGCCTGGCTGGCCTCCGCCCTGCTCGCGGTCCAGTTCGTCAACCTCCCGGGCCAGTTCGTCGGCGCCCTGGGCGACCTCGCGGGCGGCGTGGACATCTCGCTGCCCGTCGGACTGGGCCTGGCCGCGGTCAGCTACCTCGCGCTGCTGTGGCTCTTCCCCGAGCCCCGCGCCGTCTTCGGCCGCGAGGGCCCGCGGCTGGTGCGTGCCGTCGACACCCCGGTGCCGCCGATCACCGCGGCCGACGGCGTTCCCGTCGCGGCCCCCGAGCCTGCGGAGGTGTGAGCGGGATGCGCCTGATCGACCTGTCCGTGCCGCTGCGCACCGGCATGCCGGTCTACCCCGGCGACCCGGAGGTGGACATCCGGCCCGCGCTCACCGCGGCCCGGGACGGTGTCAACGTCCTTCAGGTGCACATGGGTTCGCAGTCCGGTACGCACGTGGACGCCCCGTCCCACATCGAGGACGGCCTGCCCGCGCTTGACCAGCTGCCGCTGGACCGTTTCGACGGCCCCGCCCACGTGGTCGACGCCCGGGGCCTCGCGCCCCGGGCGGCCATCGGGCCGGACCTGCTCGCCGGTGTCCCGGCCGGCCGGATCGTGCTCATCGCCACCGGCTGGTCCGCGCACTGGGGCACCGACGCCTACCACGCGCACCCCTACCTGACGGAGGAGGCGGCCGCCCTCCTCGTCGCCCGCGGCGTGTACACCGTCGGCATCGACGCCCTCAGCGTCGACCCCACCCCAGGCGAGACCCTGCCCGCCCACCGCATCCTGTGCGGCGCCGACGCCGTCATCGCCGAGAACCTCGCCAACCTGGCCGAGGTCCTGGACGCCCAGCACACCGGCCAGGACGTCCACGTCAGCCTCTTCCCCCTGCACCTGCCCGGCGCGGACGGCGCACCCGTCCGCGCCGTGGCCCGGATCTCGGAGCCGAAGCCTTGAGCAACGACCACGACACCGCCCTCGCTGCCGCCGACGCACTGGTCGCCGCCTTCGCCGAGGGCCGCACCGACGACTACTTCGACGCCTTCGCGCCCGACGCCACGTTCGTCTTCCACACCTCCGACCGGCGCCTGGACTCCACCCAGGAGTACCGCGCCCTGTGGCAGAAGTGGAGCGAGGAGGACGCCTTCCGCGTCCTGTCCTGCGACTCGACCGACCGCCGCCTCCAACTCCTCGGCGACACAGCCGTGTTCACCCACTCGGTGACCACCCGCATCTCCACCACGGCCGGCGAGGAGGCTCTCCGCGAGCGGGAGACCATCGTCTTCCACCGTGCCGGCGACGGGGACTGGCAGGCAGTCCACGAGCACCTGTCCGCAGCCACCGTCTGACAGCGCCGGTTCGGAAGCGCCCCGAAGGGGCGCGGGGAACTGCGCGACCAGCCACGATGGCGCCGCAGACGGCATATCACGGCACCCCCCAGCGGAGCGCCTAGGCGGACTCGGCTCCGCTGGGAACCGCCCCCGGCGCCGAATCCGCCCTCGCCGGCAGATGATTGAAGAGCAGGTTCAGCACGATCGCCGTCAGGCACCCCGCGCTGATGCCGCTGTTCATCACCGTCTGGAACCAGTCGGGGAACTTCTCGTAGACCGTCGGTACGCCCACCGGCAGCATGCCGACCGCCACCGAGACGGCCACCACCGTCAGGTTGTTGTTGCCGTGGAAGTCGACGGACGCCAGGGTCCGCAGGCCGCTCGCCGCGACCGTGCCGAACATCACCAGGCCCGCGCCGCCCAGCACCGGGGCCGGAATCGCCGCGACCACGGCGCCCAGCTTGGGCAGCAGGCCGAGCAGCACCAGGATGCCGCCGGCCGCCGCGACCACCCAGCGGCTGCGCACCCGGGTCATCCCGACCAGGCCCACGTTCTGCGCGAACGCCGTGTACGGGAAGGTGTTGAAGACACCGCCGAGTACGGTCGAGAGGCCGTCGGCGCGCAGACCGTCGGCGAGGGAGCGCGGCTCGACCTTGCGGCCGGTCAGCTCGCCGACCGCGATCAGGTCACCCGTCGTCTCGGTCATCGTGACCAGGGCCACCACCAGCATGGAGACGATCGCCGAGGCCTTGAACGTCGGCGTTCCGAAGTGGAACGGCGTGCTGATGCCGAGCCAGTCCGCGTCCCCGACCCCGCTGAAGTCCGTGAACCCGAAGGGCACCGCCGCCGCCAGGCCCACCGCGATGCCGACGAGGACGGCGATCCGGGCGAGGTAGGCGGGCGCGAACCGCTGCACGCCCAGCACCACCGCGAGCACGAAGGCCGCCAGCGCCAGGTTCTTCGGCTCCCCGAAGTCCTTCGCACCGACGCCGCCCGCCGCCCAGTTGCCCGCGACGGGCAGCAGCGAGACCCCGATGATCAGGATCACCGTGCCGGTGACCAGCGGCGGGAAGAAGCGCAGCAGCCGGCCGAAGACGGGCGCGAGCAGCATGATCGCCAGGCCCGCCACGATCACCGAGCCGTAGATGGCGGGGAGCCCGCCGCCCGTCGTACCGATGAGGACCATCGGCGAGACCGCCGCGAAGGTGCAGCCCTGCATGATCGGCAGCCGGACGCCGAAGCGCCAGAAGCCCACGCACTGGATGAGCGTCGCGATGCCGCACACCAGCAGGTCGGCGGTGATCAGATACGCCAGGTCGGCGGGCGACAGCTTCATCGCACCGCCCACGATCAGCGGAACGGCGACCGCGCCCGCGTACATCGCGAGCACGTGCTGGAGGCCGAACGCGGCCAACTGCCGTACGGGTGGGACCTCGTCGACGGGATGGACGGAGGCGCTGGTGGTGGCCATGGGGACTCCAGAGCGGGGACGACATCCGGGCAGCACGAGACGGTAAGCGGCTTGAACAGTTTGTTGATTTCCGACTCGTTGCCGATACGTGTCATGCCCACCTGATCGCGCGTGACTCCGCTACGACCCCGATCGCGCCGCCGCCAGCAGGGAGTTCCAGTCGGCCAGCTTGACCACGCTGCGGCCGAGCCGGGCGCCGAGCGCCGCCTCGGCCCGCTCGATCGCCTGCCATCCCGTCCACGGGACCGGCTCGATGCCTGCCGAGCGCAGCGCGGCCACCGGGTCCTCCGGCACCTCCTTGCGCAGCAGCGCGGGCGCGTCCTCCAGGAGGGAGGTCACCGTCTCCTTGGCGTCGGGCCGGTTGGTGCCGATGACGCCGGTCGGGCCGCGCTTGATCCAGCCGGCCACGTAGTCGCCGGGCGGGCCGAAGCAGCTGTGCAGGACCCGGCCCGCCTCGTGCGGCACGGTGCCGCTCTCCTCGTCGAACGGGAGCCCGTCCAGCGGTACTCCGCGATAGCCGACCGACCGCAGCACCAACTGCGCCTCGACGGTCTCGTACTGTCCGGTGCCCCGCACCCTGCCGCGTGCGTCGATCTCCGTGCGCTCGAAGAGCACCGCGCCCACCCGCCCGCCGTCGGCGAGGAGTTCGACCGGGCGCAGGAAGAAACGCAGCCAGATGCTGCGCTCCGCACCCCGGCCGCCGGCACCGCCCCAGCCGCGCAGCACCTCCACGTTGCGGCGCTGGGCGGCGGCCAGCGCGGAGGGATCGGTGTAGGCCGGGTCGAGCGCCAACTCATCCGGATCCAGGAGGACTTCGGTGCCCGGCAGACCGCCCAGCTCGCGCAGCTCCTTGGTGGTGAAGCGGGCCTGGGACGGGCCGCGCCGGCCCACCACGTGGACGTCTCTTATCCGGCTCGCCGCGAGCTCGGCCAGGGCCGCCTGGGGCATGTCGGTGGGGCTGAGCTCCGCCAGGCCCCGGGCCAGCATCCGCGCCACGTCCACGGCGACGTTGCCGACCCCGATGACCACCGCCGACCGGGCGTCGCGCACGAACCCGGCGTCGATCGCGTCCGGATGCGCGCTGTACCAGGACACGAACTCGGTCGCCGACCAGCTGCCCGGCAGCTCCTCGCCGGGAATCCCGAGCCGTCGGTCGGTCGCGGCGCCCACGCAGTACACCACCGCGTGGTACATCTCCTGCAGCCGCTCCACCGGCAGCCCGCCCGCGCCCCCGACCCGGACCCCGCCGAGGAACCGCACCCGCTCGTGCTCCAGGACGGTGCGCAGGTTCCCCTGCAGCGACTTGATCTTCTCGTGGTCGGGGGCGACGCCGTAGCGCACCAGTCCGTACGGGCACGGCAACCGGTCCAGTACGTCCACGAGCACGGTGGGATCGAGCTGGACGAGGTTCTGGGCGGTGTAGCACCCGCTCGGCCCGGAGCCGACGACGGCGACACGCAACACAGGGGGACTCCTTGCCCGAGGGGCTGGTGGCTCCAGCATCCCACCGGCCCGGCCGCCTCGACAGGGGCCGCTGGGGTGACGCGGACGCGTGTCCGGGGGTCCGGAGTGTGATCATGAGGTTACGTTGCGTATGTGCTAGAAGCATCGTTTCTTAATCTTTCCGATCGGCGCGCGGAGGACGGCACGGTGTCCGTGTCGCCCGCCTGGGAGGTGCAGGAGCACGCGGGAGCCACCTCGTGGTTCCAGGTCCGGCTGGCCTTCGAGGACGGCGCGCGGGTCGACGCGCTCGCCGTGGTGGCCGAGGGGCGGGTCTCCATCGAGGACGTCAAGGCGTGGCCCGCGCTCTCCCTGGCCGATCTGACGGTGCTCGCCGACTGGATCGAGGAGCCGCTGTGCCGGGCGTGCGGGATGGAGTCGTACGCGGACGAGGAACCCGAGGCGGCGGACGAGGGCGATGACCCCGGCGGCTCGCGGCGCGCCCGGCCCGCCTGGCCGCGGGGCATCGAGGGAAGGTGGCTGGTCGCCCAGGAGTACCGGGCCGCGCAGGAGGAGGGCCTCGACCCGGTCCTCGCGGTGATGTGCGCGACCGGGCACAGCCGCCGGCGGTCGCTCCGGCTCATCGCCCAGGCGCGCGACGCGGGCTTCCTGACGCCGCGTCACGCCCGCCGCTGACTATTCGGCTCGGGACCCGGCTTCCGGCTCGGTCCCGGTCCGGTCCTCGGTCGCGAAGAACCGGGACAGGTCCCGCCGCTCGGCCGACGGCGTGGACTCCGGTGGCAGGCCCAGCTCCCGGTCGAGCCCGTAGCGCTCGAACAGCTCCGCCCGCAGCGCCGGGATCGGCATCGGCACGCCGGGCACCAGCGCCGCGTACACCGCCCCCATCAGCACCGCCCGCAGCATGGGGTAGTCGACCTCGACGTGCTCCGAGCCGTACCGGGCGACGGTGTCGCCCAGCAGTTCCGACAGCCGGCGCTGCTCGGGGCACTGCACGAAGCCCTCGCCCTGGAGCAGGCCCGCCATGTGCTGGCGCATCAGCACCGGCCGGTCGTGCGCGAGACCCAGGATGGCGTCGATGGCCCGGGCCAGGCGCTCCCGCCCGTCCTCGGTGCGCGGCTCGTGCTCCAGCGCCTCCTCCAGCGTGCGGTGCATCAGCCGGTGCACGGCGGACTGCACCAGCTGGCGCTTGCCGGGGAAGTAGTACGACACCAGGCCGCGCGCCGACCCCGCCCGGTCCGCGATGGCGCCCAGCGTGGTCGCCTCGAAGCCGTGCTCGTCGACCAGCTCCACCGCGGCCTGCAACAGCCGCTCACGGGAACGTCTGCGCAATTCTTCATTGACCGAGGCGCTGCGCGGGGACATGCTGGAACTCCTGCGTTGACTGGCTGCCAGCCAACTATAATCGACGCAGTGGGCACCGCCCTGCGCGGGGCCTGTTCAGGGTTGCCGTCCGTCCGGGGCGACACGGGGGAGCGTCTCGGGCGGACGGCGCGAGAGGTCAGGCCTGGGTGGGCGTGGCCGGTCGGCGGGCCGCGCCCACCAGGTCCAGGACCGGCAGCAGTGCGTCCGGCCGTTCGGCCACCGGCAGATGGTCCACGAAGTGCACGCGGCAGCCGAGCGCCGCCGCCCCGCCGTCGGCGGGCCTGCTGTCCCCGACCATCACCGTCTCGCCCGGCTCGGCCCCGAGAGCCTCGAGCGCCACCGTGAAGAGCCGCGGATCCGGCTTCTGGACACCGTGTTCGTACGACAGGACGTAGGCGTCCACGTAGGCGTCCAGCCCGTGCTCGCGGAAGACCGGGCGCAGGTCCCAGCCGATGTTGCTGACCACACCGACTCCGATCCCGTGCTCGCGAAGCGTGCGCAGCACCGGGGCGGCGTCCGGGTAAGGCGTCCAGGCCCGCGGGGTCATGTGCCGCTCGTACAGCGCGTCGTGCAGGGCCGGGTCCGGCAGCGAAACCCGCCGGGACACAGCGGTGTACGCGGCCCGGTGCAGCTCCGCGCTCTCGTCCCGCACCGCCCACACCCCGGACAACTCCTCGGGCAGCGCGTCCGGGAAGGCCCCGCCGGGCTGCGCCCCGGCCGCCTCCAGCGCTCGCGCCGCTGCCGACAACTCGGCCTCGCCAAGCGGTACTTCGGCCTCGGCGAGCACCGCCCGCAGCCAGGATTCGGTGGACTCGATACGGAAGAGGGTCCCGGAGAAGTCGAAGAGCACGGCAGTCATGTGCCGGACTCTACCCATGGCCGGGCGCGCTCCTAAGGGCGAAGGCGTCCCCGGGTGCCGCGCTCCCCCTCGTACGCCAGCACCGCCAGCGCCACCACCAGGGCCCCGAGCAGCCAGCCGCCGAGCACGTCCGAGGGCCAGTGGACGCCGAGCCACACCCGGGTCAGGCCCACGCCCACGACCGAGAGTCCGGCCGCGACCAGGGCGGTACGCCATATCGCGCGATTGGTGCCGCAGCGGTGCAGGAGCCACAGCAGCAGGCCGCAGACCACCGTGGCAGTCATGGTGTGCCCGGAGGGGAACGCGGCGTAGTGGGCGGAGTCGACCGGGTCGGGCCACACCGGGCGGGGGCGGCCGACGGCGGCCTTGAGGGACTGCTGGGCGACCGTCCCGAGTGCGCAGGTCAGGGTCAGCCACAGGGCGGTCCGCCACGCCGAGTGCCGCCACACCAGCCACACCGCGACCGCCGCGCACAGCAGGCGCATGGTCAGCGGGTCCCAGACCCAGTCCGTCA
This sequence comes from Streptomyces sp. NPDC058457, assembly GCF_042720695.1. NCBI lineage: Bacteria > Bacillati > Actinomycetota > Actinomycetes > Kitasatosporales > Streptomycetaceae > Streptomyces > Streptomyces sp. NPDC058457. Next base: position 35,739 of record NZ_JBHXLU010000054.1, read on the forward strand.
GAACGCGCAGCACCTGCGTGGTGCCTTGGTCCGCCACGGCCCAGCGGTGGGTGGCGCCGGCGATGTCCTCGTCCACCGCGACCAGGGGAGGCCACTCGCCGGCGACGAGGGCGAGCAGCAGCGCCGACGCGAGGGCGAGAACGGCGGTCGTGAGAAGGGGGGCGGGGCGGTCGCTGGGTGGGGGGTGCATGACGTGATCTTTGCCGAATCATTGCCCGCAGGGCAATTCCCCCGGCGGGTACGGCTTTACCCGAGGGCGCGCAGGCTCGGTACGAGCGCCACCAGTACCGGTATCACCGGGACCAGGGCGGCCGTCGCGGTCAGCCGCAGCCGGTGCCGGGCGGGGAGGCGGTCCGGTGCGGTGAGCAACCGGTTCACCCGCTGCGGGACATGGGCGTTCGGGGCCGGTCCTGGGCCGAACACGCCCCGGTCCTCGTTGAGTTCGACCAGGGCGAGCGCCGTGGTGAGGCGGCCGTGGCGCCGGGAGGCCATGTCGTCGGCGGCCAGTTCGACCAGCCGGTGCATCTCGGCGCGGAACGCGGCGAACACCGGGATCTGCGGGAACCCGCCCGCCAGCGCGGCCGAGCAGTGCAGCAGCCAGTCGTGCCGGGCCTGCGCGTGGCCCTGCTCATGGGCGAGGACCGCGTCCAGCCGACGCCCCTTGAGCCGACGCAACGCGGCCGTGGTGACGACGAGTTGGGGCGCCGCACCCGGCAGCCACCAGGCGTCCGGGCGGTCGCCCTCAAGCACGACGAGTCGGCCGTCGGTCGGTTCCTCGCCGGGCAACAGGGGTGCCCGGGCCAGGAGTTCGGCCCGTCGTCGGCTGCGCCCGGCCCTGGCCCGCGCGATCTCCCGCACCAGCATCGCCCCGCTCCACAGCCCTGCGCAGGCGAGGGCCACCGCGGTCGCGGCCGCCCACGGGCCGCTCGTACCGAGCGCGTAGGCGTCCACCACCCCGCTCGGGGCGGTCGCGAACACCTGCCCGCGCACCGCCTGCCAGGCCGCCGCCGCGCTCAGCGTCATCGACAGCGCGCAGCACAGCAGGACGGCCGCCACCACGCACTGCCACACCCACAGCGCGACCACCGGCTCCTGGTCCGTCCAGTCGGCCCGGGCGAGCAGCCTGGGGCCGACCACGGCGGTCAGGGCGCCTAGCAGCAACAGTGCCACGGGGACCATCATGGCCAGCACCCTATGAGCGGGGGGCCGTTCACGGGTACAGGCCATTACGCCAAAGTGACGCAGGCAACGTTTGCGCCGCGCGTGCCGTCACTTCCTCACAGTGCCAGCAGCATCGCCACCATACCGATCCCCATCGACAGCCGGCACGCCCGCGCCAGTTCGGGCCGGTCGCCCCATCCGGCCGCGCCTGCCCCGGCGGCCACCGCGACCGGGACGAGCCGGGCCCCGGACACCAGCACGTAGCCGGTGAAGTAGAGCAGCAACGGCCCGGTCACCAGCGGGACTCCGGCGCCGCCGTGATGGTGGGCGCCGGGGGCGGCCGCCATCGCCACCGCCATGTAGACCATCGCTGCCGTCCCCACCAGATGGTGCAGGTGGTGCGGGCTGCTTCGGCCGCTCCACAGGGTGCGCAGCGCGGCGGCGCCGAACACCACCGCGTACAGCGGCCACGCCCACCCCGGCGGGGTGAACACCGTCGCCGGCACGGCCATGACGGCCATGCCGAATCCCATCAGCGCCTCACCGCCCGCGGCGCGCCGCTGCTCCTCGACACTGCTGCGCATCCGCAGCAGACAGTAGGCACCGGTCGCCGCGCACAGCGCGACCAGCAGCCAGCCGGGCGAAGCCGGTCCGTGCACTGCGCACCTCCCCGCTCGACGTCGCGTCGATGGATGCGATGCCCGGGCCGCACGGCGCGCACGCGAGCGCAAGGATGTAGACGGGGAGCATTCGCCGGAGCACAGCCTGTGATCAGGGCCGTTCGAGATGTTTTATGAGTAAAACACATGCTAAATTAATGGGTATGAGCACCGCGACCCCCACGACCACCCGACGTCTGCCCCTCGCCGGTGCGCTGCGCCTCGGCCGGCCCTCCGAGATCTGGTTCAAGCCCGCCTGCAGCGTGGTCGCCGCGGTCGCCCCGCCCAACCTGACCCTGCTGGCCCTCGGCCGCCTCGACCTGGCGATGTACACGATGGCCGGATCGCTGTGCGCCCTCTACGGCCACAACCGCCCCTACCCCGCCCGCGCCCGCACCCTGGCCCGGGTGATCCTCGGCATGGTCGGCGGCCTCGCCCTCGCCCTGGTCGCCGCCTCGCTCACCAGGAACGCGGCCGTCCTGGTCACCGTCGGCGCGCTGATGGCGGCCGTGCAGAAGGTCCTCTGCGACGCCACCCGCGTCGGCCCGCCCGGGAACGTGGTCCTCACCTTCATCAGCTCCGCCTCCCTGTTCGCCCCGCAGACCCTCGGCCAGGTCCCCGGTCACGTCGGCCTCGCCCTGGCGGCGGGCGCCTGGGCCTGGCTGGTCGGCATGGCCCCCGGACTGCTGCGCCCGCACGGCCCCGAACGCCGGGCCACCGCCCACGCCCTGAACGCCACCGCCGCCCACGCCGACACCCGCACCACCGCGGCCGGCCACGACCGGACCCGCGCGGCCGCGGCCGCCGCCGTACAGGCCGCCTGGCAGTCCCTGCTCGCCACCGGCACCCGCACCGACCGCACCCGGCGCGCCCTCGAACACCTCGTCGTCCGCGCCGAGGTCGCCCTCGCCGCCCCCGCCGACACCGACCCGCGGCTGCTCCGCGGCTGGGCCCGGGACCTGCGCGGCACCGGACGCGTCCCGCGGGTGGCCGGAGCCGACGACGACCTCCTCGGCGTCGACGCCGAACGCGCCGTACCACAGCGCCCCTTGTGGCGCCGACTCGGCCCGCTCGCCCCGCTCGCCGCCCGCACCGCGCTCGGCTGCGCCCTCGCCGGCTACGTCTCCCTCGCTCTCGGCGTCGGCCGCCCCTACTGGGCGCTGGTCACCGCCGCCTCCCTCTACCAGGCCAACGTCACCCTCACCTGGAGCCGGGGCGTCCAGCGCGTCGTCGGCAACCTCCTCGGCGTCCTCGTCTTCGCCGCCGTCGTACCGCTCGCCCATCTCCACCCGGCCGCCCTGGTGCTGTGCTGCCTCGCCTTCAACTTCGGCGCCGAGGCGCTGATCGGCCGCAACTACTGGCTCGGCAGCGTCTGCGTCACCCCGATGGCCCTGCTCGTCACCGAGTTCGCCCGCACCCAGGACGCCGGGCAGCTGATCACCGAGCGGGTCGTGGACACCCTGGTCGGCGCGGTCGTCGGCTTCGGCACCGCCGTGGTCGTGACCAACCGTCGCGCCGGCGACCGCATCGAACACGCACTCGGCGCCGTCGAGCGGGCCCGCGAACACTCCGCCCGCCTGCTCGCCGGGGAGCAGCCGGCCCCGCGTGCCCTGGAGGCCGCCCGGCGCACCCTGTCCGCCGCCCTGGCCGACCTGCGCGCCACGGCCGACGCCGCGTCCGGCGAGTGGTGGCAACGCGCACTGCCCCAGGAGCGGGTCGTGCAAGCCGAGCAGTCCGGACACCGTACGCTCGCCGCGACGGTACGACGCCAGGGAGTGCACTCCTGGGACGGCGCGAGGACAACGGAGGACGTACGGCCATGACGGCGACCAACGGACGACCGGCGGCCGGGAACGACGTGGGCGGGGGCGAGGACGCGGACCGAGGTGCGGGCAGGGTCGACACGGTCGCGGCCGTCGTCCGGCAGTGGCGGAGCGTCCATCCGGGGCTGGACACCGGGCCCATGGAGGTCATCGGCCGGATCAACCGCTGCGCCGCCCTGCTCCAGCAGGCCGAGGACGCCCCGCTGCGCCGGGCCGGCCTCAGCCGCCCCGAATTCGATCTGCTCGGCGCGCTCCGCCGCACCGGCCACGAGCTGACCCCGAGCGAGCTGGCCAAGGAGACCTTCTCCTCCGGCGCCGCCGTCACCAAACGCCTCAAGCAGCTCACCGAACGAGGCCTGGTCGAGCGGCGCGGCGACGCCCGTGACCGCAGGGTCGCCCACCTCCGCCTCACCGACGCGGGCCGCGACCTCGTCGACGGCCTCCTGCCCGAGCAACTCGCCTACGAGACCGCCGTGCTGTCCGTCCTCGCCCCCGAGGGCCAGGGCGAACTGGCGGGACTCCTCGCGGAGTTGCTGGGCCGCCTGGAGGGCAGGATGGGCGCACTGCGGGCCTGACCGCCGGTTCGGTCCTCGCCGTCCGTCCCCCGCTGTCGGCACCACCGGTCGGGTGCTCGCCCCGCCAAGCGCTCCGCTGGAAGAGCCGCGACATGCCGTCAGTCGACTGCGGCGCCGTCGTGGCTGGTCGCGCCCACGCGGCGGTAGCCGCATATCGGATACAGCCCCGCGCCCCTTCAGGGCGCTACCGTCGGCCGGTAACGCAACGGGTGGTGGGCCGGCACCTCCACCAGCACGATCCTGATCCCGTCCGGATCGGTGATCCACATCTCGAGCAGGCCCCATGGCTCCTTCACGGGCGGGCGTACGATCTCGACGCCGTGCGCCACCAGCTCGTCGTGCGCCGCCGCGACGTCCGCGACCTGCAACCACAGCTGTACGGCCGGTGAAGGCGGGGTGTCCGACCGCCCGGAGACCTCCAGGAACCCGCCGCCGAGGAAGTAGACCGTGCCGCGCTCCGGACCCTCACCGAACTCGCGGTAGACGGCGAGGCCGAGCTGCTCGCCGTAGAACGCGCGGGACCGCTCGGGGGCGGTGGGGTGGATCAGCGTACGGCCGCTCAGTACATGCACCATGCGACCGGAGCGTAGTGGCAGGCCGCCCCCGGAGGGTGGCGTGACCTGGGAATCCGGAGCCGTGCCGCGGGGATAGGCTCGGGTCCGGCTCAGCCGTGCCCGAGATCGGAGAACCCGCCCATGGAGAACGCCGCCGCCGGACCGACCTTCCGCGACGCCACCGGCGCCGACGTGGACGTCCTGGTCGCGTTGATCGAGTCGGCCTACCGGGGCGACGACAGCCGGGTCGGCTGGACCACCGAGGCGGACATCCTGGAGGGGCGGCGGACCGACCCGGAGGGCGTCCTCGAGGTGATCAAGGGGGCGGACCGCAAGCTGCTCGTCGTCGAGCGGGACGGCGCGGTCGTCGCCTGCTGCCAGCTCGAACACCGTGGTGACCACGCCTACTTCGGCATGTTCGCGGTGAGCCCCGTCCTCCAGGGCGGCGGCCTCGGCAAGGTCGTCATCGCCGAGGCCGAGCGTCAGGCGCGCGCGGACTGGGGCGTCACGGAGATGCGCATGACGGTGATCTCGGTGCGCGACGACCTGATCGCCTGGTACGAGCGGCGCGGCTACCGCCGTACGGGAAGGATGACGCCGTTCCCGTACGGCGAGGAGCGCTTCGGCATTCCGCAACGCGCCGACCTGCAGTTCGAGCTGCTGGTCAAGCCGCTGGTCAAGCCGCTGGTGTGAGGTGCGGGCCGGCGGTCACGCGGTGAAGCGGGCGGTGCGCTTGATCTCCGGGTAGTCGGTCGTCGCGCCGTCCAGCTGCAGGGCGCGCACCAGCCGCAGGTCGTCCTGGGTGTTCACCACCCAGCCGATCACCCGCAGGTCCGCCTTGCGGGCCTGCTCGACGACCTCCAGGGTCAGCCGCCGGATGTTCAGGCAGAGGGTCGCCGCCCCCGCCTCCTGGGCCCGCTCCACCACGTCGGTGCCGAAGCGGCTGGCGATCAGCGCGGTGCGCACCCCCGGCACCAGCCGGGCGATCTCGGCGACCGCCTCGTCGTGGAACGAGGAGACCTCCACCCGGGAGACCAGGTCCCGCCGCTGCATGACCTCGGCCAGTGCCCGGGCCGCTGCCACGTCCTTGATCTCGGCCTGCAGCGGGGACCGCACCGCGTCCAGGACCTCCTCGAACACCGGCACCCGCTCGCCCCGGCCGGCATCCAGCGCGCGCAGTTCCTCCAGGGTCTTGTCGGCGATCGCGCCGGTGCCGTCGGTCGTGCGGTCCACCTCCGCGTCGTGCATGACGACCAGGGCGCCGTCCTTGCTGAGGTGGAGATCGAGTTCGATCAGGTCGAGGCCGGCCTGCTGGGCGGCGACGAAGGAACGGAGGGTGTTCTCGGGCTCGACGCCCATGACTCCGCGGTGACCGATGGTAAGGAAGTTCAAGATTCAACTCGCTTCCGTCGACGGCGGCGGTGGGGCAGGCGCGCGAACCGTACGACGGACGTCGCTGTCCACGCGGCTGGGCGCAGCCTAATGGCCGCCCGTCGCGATGAACCCGTACGTACACGGGGGGATTGGCGCGCGGGGTGCGCGACACCTGGCCCGTGCCCCGGTCGGCGGTCACCCGGTGGTGGGCGCGTCCCGCCGCGCATTGACCGGCCGGATCCATGCGGTCCTCCGGGAGCTGACACCTCGTCACCGGCCGTAGTGAATGTGAGCGCCTCACGGTTTCACACAGGAAAAAGCGCGGTGAAGAAGGGATGCTGCAGGATAATTTCCTGAGGGCCCCCTTGCTGGGAGAAACCTCGTATGCATACGGTGTCCTTACGGAAGCTTCTCCCGTGGAGGATGGGTCATGACGGAAATTCTTGTGCAGGTGGGTTCGGAGGAGCAGGCTCCTCCCGTGACCAGGGTGGTCGAGCACCCGGCGTGGCCCGTGCTCAAGGACTCCGTGGAGCGGATCCGGCCATGGCAGTCGAAGGACGGGGCGATCGACTTCGAGGCCGAGGGCGCGCCCGCGCGGGCCGACGCCGAGGCGGCCGTACGGCGTGTCGTCGAGGCCGTGGAAGAGCTGTCCCCGCTGCTCCCGCACGATGCCGACTACCACCGCGCGCTGGTGACGGACCTGCGGCGGTGGGCCGTGGGCGGCTTCCAGGTGCCCGACTTCCTCGACTCGCTGCTGGCCTTCCAGCCCGCCGCGGGCCGCGCGGACGGCCTCCAGCACCTGGTCGTCTTCCCGATGTACACCCAGAACGGCAACCCGGACCGCAACCTGGAGGCGGTCGTGCTGCGCATGGTCTGGCCGGACTGGCTGGCCGAGCTGGAGCGCACCCGGTACGACAACCCGCTGTTCTGCGGCATCAAGTTCGAGGACTTCACGGCCGGCTACGACACCAACTCCGCCGTCCTCTTCCCCGAGACCATCGCCGTACGCGAGGCGCCGGAACGATTCTCCTGGGGCGGTATCTTCTGCGACCGCGAGGCCGCCCGCTTCCGCCGGGTCACCGACGCGGCCGTCGGCATCCTGGGCCTGAACCTGCCCGAGGACATCGCCGCCATGGTCCACGACCAGAAGCGCTGCGAGGAGGCCTTCGTGCTGTGGGACATGGTCCACGACCGCACCCACAGCCACGGTGACCTGCCCTTCGACCCGTTCATGATCAAGCAGCGCCAGCCGTTCTGGATGTACGGCCTGGAGGAGCTGCGCTGCGACCTCACCGCCTTCAAGGAGGCCGTGAAGCTGGCGGCCGACGGCGTCCCGCAGGCCCGTGACGTGCAGTACGCGGTGCTCTTCGACCGCATGTTCCGCTTCCCGGTCACCGGCGACCGCGTCCGCAACTACGACGGGCTCGGCGGTCAGCTGCTCTTCGCCTACCTGCACAAGCACGACGTGGTCCGCTGGACCGACAACAAGCTCGCCATCGACTGGGAGCGCGCCCCGCAGGTCACCAACCAGCTGTGCGCCGAGATCGAGAAGCTGTACAAGGACGGCATCGACCGCCCGAAACTCGTCCACTGGTTCGCCGGGTACGAGCTGGTCGCCACCTACCTGGCCCCGCACCCCGGCTCCAAGTGGGCCAAGGGTCCCGACGCCCTGGACCTGACCCTGCCGCCGCGCAAGCTCGTGGACGACGTGCTTCCGGACGAGTTTCCGCTGAGCATGTTCTACGAGGCCCTGTCCAAGAAACTGAAGAATGTGATCGCCGAGACCAGGGGCATCACGGCGGACAGCGCCGAGCCGGTCGCCGCGTGAGCGACGGGCTGCGGAACACGGCTCAAGAGGGGAACGACATGGTGGGCAACGGGGCTCTCAGAGGTGCAGTGATCGCGGTGGCCGGCGCGGGCGGACCCGCAGGGCGTGCGACGCTGATGCGGCTGGCCGAGGCCGGCGCGACCGTCGTCGGGGCGGACAACGACCCGCAGCGTCTGTCGGAGGCGGTGGACGCGGCCCGCTATGCCTCCGGCGGCGCGACCGTCACGGGTGACACGGTGGATCTGCTCGACCTCCAGTCCACCCGGGACTGGGCCACCCACATCGAGAAGGACTTCGGGCGCGTCGACGGTCTCGTGCACCTGGTGGGCGGCTGGCGCGGCAGCGAGACCTTCACCAAGACCAGCCTGGACGACTGGGACTTCCTGGAGCTGCTCCTCGTCAAGACCGTGCAGCACACCTCCCTCGCCTTCCATGAGGCGCTGCAGCGCAGCGAGCGCGGCCGGTACGTCCTGATCAGCGCCGCCGCCGCGAGCAAGCCCACCGCGGGCAACGCCGCGTACGCCGCGGGCAAGGCCGCCGCCGAGGCGTGGACGCTCGCGCTGGCCGACTACTTCCGCAAGGCCGGGGGGCCCGAGGGCCCGACCTCCGCCGCTGCCATCCTGGTGGTGAAGGCGTTGGTGCACGACGCGATGCGAGCCGAGCGGCCCAACGCGAAGTTCGCGGGCTTCACGGACGTCAAGGACCTGGCCGAGGCCATCGAGGGCGTCTGGAGCAAGTCCGCCGCCGAAGTGAACGGAAACCGTCTGTGGCTGACCGAGAAGCCGTGAACCCTCCCAGGACCGACGCGCGTCGCCACCATGACCCCGAGGTCCGCGGTTTCGCCAGTGACAACTACGCCGGAGCCCACCCCGAGGTGCTGGCCGCGCTGGCCCTCGCCAACGGCGGCCACCAGGTGGCGTACGGCGAGGACGAGTACACCGAGAACCTCCAGCGGATCGTCCGGGGCCACTTCGGGGCCACCGCGGAGGCCTTCCCGGTCTTCAACGGCACCGGCGCGAACGTCGTCGCACTCCAGGCGGTCACCGACCGCTGGGGCGCGGTGATCTGCGCCGAGAGCGCCCACATCAACGTCGACGAGGGCGGCGCCCCCGAGCGCATGGGCGGCCTCAAGCTGCTCACCGTGCCCACGCCCGACGGCAAGCTCACCCCCGAGCTGATCGACCGGCAGGCGTACGGCTGGGAGGACGAGCACCGCGCGATGCCGCAGGTGGTGTCCATCACCCAGAGCACCGAGCTGGGCACCCTCTACACGCCCGACGAGATCCGCGCGATCTGCGAGCACGCTCACGCGCACGGCATGAAGGTGCACCTGGACGGCTCCCGGATAGCCAACGCGGCGGCCTCCCTGAACGTCCCGATGCGCACGTTCACCAACGCCGTCGGCGTCGACATCCTCTCCCTGGGCGGCACCAAGAACGGCGCCGTGTTCGGCGAGGCGGTCGTGGTGATCAACCAGGACGCCGTCAGCCACATGAAGCACCTGCGCAAGCTGTCCATGCAGCTCGCCTCCAAGATGCGCTTCGTGTCGGTGCAGCTGGAGGCCCTGCTCGCCAAGGACCTGTGGCTGCGCAACGCCCGGCACGCCAACGAGATGGCCCAGCGGCTCGCCGAGGGCGTCCGGGCCGTGCACGGCGTGCAGATCCTCCACCCGGTGCAGGCCAACGGCGTCTTCGCCAGGCTCCCGCACGAGGTGAGCGTGCGCCTGCAGAAGCGCTTCCGGTTCTACTTCTGGGACGAGGCGGCCGGGGACGTGCGCTGGATGTGCGCCTTCGACACGACCGAGGAGGACGTGGACGCGTTCGTGGCGGCGCTCAAGGAGGAGATGGCGCGCTGAGGGCTCCGCCGGAGGTGCCGCGACAGGTTTGTCTGTCGACTGCGGCGCCGTCGTGGCTGGTCGCGCAGTTCCCCGCGCCTCTTACGGGGCGCTGCAGCGCCGCTTGTTGCATAGATATGCGGTCACCTGAAAAGTCATTGACGCTCGGGTGATCGCATTCCTATGCTCTGCGGGCATGGAGCTGATCCAGAACACCGCCGACCTGTCCGCCTACTTGGCCGCTGACGAGGTCATCGACCATCATCATCCCGTGGTCCGGGAGACCGCTGCCCGACTGGCGGCGGGGGTCGAGGACTCGTATGCCTATGCGCGGGCCGCCTATGAATTCGTGCGGGACGGCATCCCGCACTCCGAGGACTCCGGCGACCTGCGCGTGACCTGGCGCGCCTCGGACGTGCTGGAGCAGCGCACCGGCATCTGCTACGCCAAGGCCCATGCCCTGGCCGCCCTGCTGCGAGCCGAGGACATCCCCGCGGCCCTGTGCTACCAGCGACTGGCGGACGACGAAGGCCGCGGCCATGTCGTGCACGGCCTGATCGCCGTCCGCTTCCACGGCGCGTGGCACCGGCAGGACCCGCGCGGCAACAAGCCGGGCGTGGACGCGCAGTTCTCCCTCGACGGCGAGCGGCTGGCCTGGGTCCCCGACCCTCGGTCCAATGAGATGGACTATCCGGTCCTGTACGCTGAACCTCACCCGGTCGTGCTCGGCGTGCTCAAAGCGGCACCTGACCGCCCGTACCTCTGGAAGACGCTCCCCACCGCACTCTGAGGCCAGGCAGATGACTCTCACACTCACCGTGTCCGACGAGGTACGCGCCCTCGCGCCCGGCTTCACGCACCTCGCGATCGAGGCCCACGGCCTGGTCAACGGGCCCAGCACCGAGGAGAGTTCCGCACTCCTCGACGACGCGGCCCGCCGGCTGGCCGTACGCCTCGACGGGCGTGCCCCGCACGAGGACCCGCACATGGCCGCCTGGCGGTCGGTCTACACGGCCTTCGGCGCCAAACCGTCCCGCACCCGCAACTCGGCCGAGGCGCTGGCCAGACGGGCCCTCGCGGACGGCGGCCTGCCCCGCATCAACCTGCTCGTGGACCTCTACAACGCGATCAGTGTGGCCCACCTGATCCCGGTCGGAGGTGAGGATCTCGACCTCGTCCAGGGCGGGATGCGCCTCGTGCGTGCCACGGGGGAGGAGGACTTCGTGACCGTGGCCGGGGGCGAGGAGACCGTCGAGCACCCCGACGCGGGCGAGGTGGTGTGGTGCGACGACACCGGAGTCACCTGCCGCCGCTGGAACTGGCGCCAGGGCCCTCGCACCCGTCTCACCGAACGCACGGCCTCGGCCGTCTTCCTGCTGGAGAGCCTCGCCCCGATGCCGGTGCCTGAGGTGGCGTCGGCGGGCGCCGAACTCGCCGAACTGCTGGAGAAGTTCAGCCCGGGCGCCCGCATCGAGGTGCGTGCGCCGGAGTCGGCGGGCTGAGGCTCAGATCGCCTCGGCGGCCTTCAGCTGGTCCAGCGTGGGGGCCGTGCCGCCCAGGTGGGCCGGGAGCCACCAGGTGTCGGTCGCGTCCTTGGGCCGGGCCGGGTAGGCGCGCTGGGCGGCGTCGAGGAGCTCCTGGACGCGCTCGCGCAGCCGGCGGGTGATGGCGCCCGCGTACTGGTCCCGGGGCGCCTCGACCGGCTCGCCGACCCGGATGGTGATGGGCAGGTGGTTCCGCTTGAAGTTGCGCGGCTGACCCTTGGTCCAGATGCGCTGGGTGCCCCACAGGGCCATCGGGACGAGCGGGACGCCGGCCTCCTGGGCCAGGCGCGCGGCGCCCGACTTGAAGCTCTTCAGCGTGAAGGACTGGGAGATCGTGGCCTCCGGGAAGACGCCCACGATCTCACCGGACTTCAGCGAGTCCAGCGCGTGCTGGTAGGCGGCCTCGCCCTGCTTGCGGTCCACCGGGATGTGCTTCATCCCGCGCATCAGCGGGCCGGAGATCCGGTGCCGGAACACCGACTCCTTCGCCATGAACCGCACCAGGCGCTTCTGCGGCAGGGCCGCCAGGCCGTCGAAGACGAAGTCCAGGTAGCTGATGTGATTGCTCACCAGCACGGCGCCGCCCGAGCGCGGGATGTTCTCCGAACCCTGGCAGTCGATCTTGAGGTCCCAGGCCTTGAACAGTGTCTTGGCGAGACCGACGACGGGACGGTAGACCAACTCTGCCATGGGCGGGGTGGACCCTTTCTGCTCTGCCTGGGAAAGGGGCTCCCGGCGGGAAAGTTACGCAGCCGTAGGTTTACGGCGTCTCGCAGATCGTGCCCGAAGAACGGACGGGGAGCCAGCCCTGGTGCCCGCGCGTGGCGAGATTCTCGTCACGTTGGTCCCTTGATCCACCTCGCGCTTTTAACCCGCCTTTACTCCGGGCGTGCCGCCAACCGCCGCATGAGCAGGAACATCTCGCAGCCCAGGCAGTACCCGAATGCCGCATTGAGGAAGGCCGCGGCGAGCGCGGCCCCGGTCGCCGTGAGGCCCAACCAGTCGGGGCCCAGCGTGAATCCGACCAGACCGAGCCCCGCGAAGACCAGTCCCACCGCCTGTGCGAACCGCGGGGGCTCCGGCGCCTCGAACTCCGTCGGGGGAGCGAGGCGCGGTCGTACGACGGTGCGGAACGCCCAGCCGTACGGCGACCGGGTCACGCCCCCGGCCGCGCCGAGCGCGAACGCCAGCGTCTGCCAGGCGAGGATCCAGGGGCTCCGGGTGATGAGCGCGGCGGCCAGCACGACCGTCGTCACGGCCGCGCCGAACCGCGGCCCACGTGCGTCGATGTCCATGAACCAAGGATTCCGCCCCGCGGGCCGGTACGGGAGCCGGGAATCTTTGCAGTCTCGTGAACGCTTTTCCGGCTGATGGGCGGTCTCGTGGATCCTTGTCCGGTGATGACCGGACTGGTGGTGTGCGTGGCGGTGCTCGCGGCGGCGAGCGTCTACGGAGTGCTGCACAGGCGGCGGAGCGGGAGGGTACGGGTGCGCGGGCGGGACGACGGCAAGCGGCTCGGGGCGGCCGAACTCGGCGGCGAACTGGGCGAACGGGCCACGCTGGTGCAGTTCTCCAGCGCCTTCTGCGCCCCCTGCCGGGCCACCCGGCGGGTGCTGGGCGAGGTCGCCGGGATGGTCCCCGGCGTCACCCACGTGGAGATCGACGCGGAGGCCCGCCTGGATCTCGTACGCGAGCTGGGGATCCTCAAGACCCCCACCGTGCTGGTGCTGGACGCGGACGGCCGGGTGGTGCGCCGCGCCACCGGACAGCCCCGCAAGGCGGACGTCATCGCGGCGCTGGGAGAGGCGGTCTGACGGACATGCCGGTGACGGTGAAGCACCTCCCATATACCGGAACGTACTTGACTGGGCGCACCACCTATCGTCAGCCTGACCGTATGCCTCAGGAACTCCTTCTCTACGCGCGGGTCCACGTGGACCTGGCCCGCACCGCGAGCGCGCGCTGTCCGGGCTGTTGAGCAGCCACGGACCCGAACGCCGCCCCTCGCAGAAGGACATTTCCATGACGGCCACGCCCGACCTCGGCACCCCTCAGCTCGCCTCGCCCGACCTGCTCCGCTCCGCCTTCCGGCGGCACGCGGCCGGTGTGGCGGTGATCACCGCGCGCGGCGCCGACGGCCCGGTCGGCTTCACCGCCACCTCCCTCACCTCCGTCTCCGCCGAGCCCCCGATGCTCTCCTTCGGCGTCGGCACGGGCGCCTCCAGCTGGCCCGCGATATCCACCGCCGAGCACATAGGCGTCCACATCCTCGGCGAGCACCAGGCGGAGCTCGCGGCCACCTTCGCGCGCAGCGGCGCCGACCGGTTCGGGGCGCCCACCGACTGGCGCGACGGCCACGCGGGTGTCCCGGTCCTCGACGACGTACTGGTGTGGCTGGTGTGCCGGGTCGTCGCGCGCGTGCCGGCCGGTGACCACCGCATCGTGCTGGCCGAGGTGCTCGTCGGCGATCCGTCCCGCGCCGGCCGGCCGCTCCTGTACCACCAGGGCGGCTTCAACGGTCTGCGGGACTGATCACACGCCCCTGGTTCCACGGATCACACGCCCCTCGTTCTGCGAACGCGTCGAGTTCCGGTTACGCTGCGTTGCGAAGGTCACAGTTCAAAGCGCTTGCTTAGCGGGCATGAACTGGCTGTACTGGTGAGTAATATTTCGTTCGGAGCGCGCGGCCGCCCCGACCGGGATGAGCCGCTTGAGGCGCCTATGCTGCCTGCAAGAGGCAGCCCAGAAGAGACGATGCAGTAGGAGAGCCGGCGTGAGCCTGAGGATCGTTGTCACTGTGAAGTACGTGCCCGACGCCACTGGCGACCGGCACTTCGCCGATGACCTGACCGTCGACCGTGACGACGTGGACGGTCTCCTCTCCGAGCTTGACGAGTACGCGGTCGAACAGGCGCTGCAGATCTCGGAGAACTCGGACGACGACGTCGAGGTCACCGTTCTGACGGTGGGTCCGGAAGACGCCAAGGACGCGCTGCGCAAGGCGCTGTCGATGGGCGCGGACAAGGCGATCCACGTCGAGGACGACGACCTGCACGGCACCGACGCCATCGGCACCTCCCTGGTGCTGGCGAAGGCGATCGAGAAGGCCGGCTTCGACCTGGTGGTCTCCGGCATGGCCTCCACCGACGGCACCGCCGGCATCGTGCCCGCGCTGCTGGCCGAGCGGCTGGGCGTCCCGCAGGTCACCCTGCTCTCCGAGGTGTCGGTCGAGGACGGCGCGGTCAAGGGCCGTCGCGACGGCGACGCCGCCAGCGAGCAGCTGGAGGCATCCCTGCCGGCCGTGGTCTCGGTGACCGACCAGTCGGGTGAGGCGCGCTACCCGTCCTTCAAGGGCATCATGGCCGCCAAGAAGAAGCCGGTTCAGTCCTGGGACCTGTCCGACCTCGACATCGAGGCGGAGGAGGTCGGCCTGGAGGGTGCCTGGACCGCGGTCGAGAACGCCACCGCGCGTCCGGCCCGCACGGCGGGCACGATCGTCAAGGACGAGGGCGAGGGCGGCAAGCAGCTCGCCGAGTTCCTCGCGGGCCAGAAGTTCATCTGAGCCCCGCACTCGCTGACCGCCCCTCAACTCATCCAAGCAGGAGAGCATTCCCATGGCTGAAGTCCTCGTCTACGTCGACCACGTGGACGGTGCCGTCCGCAAGCCCACCCTGGAGCTGCTGACCCTGGCCCGCCGCATCGGCGAGCCCGTCGCCGTCGCGCTGGGAGGCGGCGCCGCCGACACCGCCGCCGCGCTGGCCGAGCACGGTGCGGTGAAGGTCCTCACCCACGACGCGTCCGAGTACGCCGACTACCTGGTCGTCCCGAAGGTCGACGCCCTGCAGGCCGCCGTCGAGGCCGTCTCCCCGGTCGCCGTCCTCGTCCCCTCCTCCGCGGAGGGCAAGGAGATCGCCGCCCGCCTGGCGCTGCGCATCGGCTCGGGCATCATCACCGACGCCGTCGACCTGGAGGCCGGTGACGAGGGTCCGGTGGCCACCCAGTCGGTGTTCGCCGCGTCCTTCACCACCAAGTCCCGTGTCGCCAAGGGCACTCCGGTCATCACGGTCAAGCCCAACAGTGCGGCCGTCGAGGCCGCCCCGGCCGCCGGTGCGGTCGAGGCCCTTGCGGTGACCTTCTCGGCTGCGGCGACCGGCACCAAGGTGACCGGCCGTACCGCGCGTGAGTCGACCGGGCGCCCGGAGCTGACCGAGGCCGCGATCGTGGTCTCCGGCGGCCGTGGCGTCAACGGCGCCGAGAACTTCGCGATCATCGAGGCCCTCGCCGACTCCCTCGGTGCCGCTGTCGGTGCCTCGCGCGCCGCCGTCGACGCCGGCTGGTACCCGCACACCAACCAGGTCGGCCAGACCGGCAAGTCCGTGTCGCCGCAGCTGTACATCGCCAACGGCATCTCCGGCGCGATCCAGCACCGCGCGGGCATGCAGACCTCGAAGACCATCGTGGCCGTCAACAAGGACGCCGAGGCCCCGATCTTCGAGCTGGTCGACTTCGGCGTGGTCGGTGACCTCTTCGACGTCGTCCCGCAGCTGACCGAGGAGGTCAAGGCCCGCAAGGGCTGACCGCCGCCGCAGGGCTGTCCGAGGCCCCCGTGACCGGAACCGGTCACGGGGGCCTCGTCGTGCCGGCGCAGGCTCGGTTCAGCGCAGGCTCAGCGAGACCTGCACGGGCAGGTGGTCGCTCGGGAACTGGCCGTGCCACGAGAAGGTGTCCATCGTCGCCCGGTGTGTGGTCACGCCGGGCGAGGTCAGGATCCAGTCGATACGGTCGCCGTCCGGCTTGAGGCGGTGGTAGCCGTGGAAGGTCGCGTACTGCGGGCCACGGTGCTCCGCCGCGTCCCAGGTGTCGACGAGCCCCGAGTCCACCAGGGTGTCGTAGGCCCGGTTCTTGTGGGCGTAGGCGTTGAAGTCGCCGGTCACCACGACGGGCAGCCTCCGGTCGAACTCCGCGATCCGCTTCACCAGGAGGGTGGCGCTGCGCTCGCGGGCGTACTGGCTCTTCTGGTCGAAGTGGGTGTTGGCGACGTAGAACTCCCGTCCGTCGTCGGCGAGATCGCGGAAGCGGACCCAGGTGACGATACGGGGGAAGGCGGCGGCCCAGGTGTTGGAGCGGATCACCTCCGGGGTGTCGGAGAGCCAGAAGGTGTAGTGCTCCAGCGGCTCCAGGCGACGGATGTCGTAGTAGATGGCGGTGGACTCGTCCCGGCTGCCGCCCTCGCGGCCGGTGCCGACCCAGTCGTAGTGCGGTCCGAGATCGCTGTCGATGTCGCGCAACTGCTGGTAGAGACCCTCCTGGGTGCCCATGACCTGGGGCTGTGCCCGGCGCAGCAGTTCGGCCATCACCGGCCGGCGGTCGGCCCAGCTGTTGGGTTCGGCGGTACTGGCGTACCGCAGGTTGAAGGTCATGACGTCGAGGCGGGGCGCCGGCCGGGACGGTGCCGCCAGGGCGCTGACCCTGCGGACCCGCGAGCCGGAGGAGGCGGCGGAGGTGGTGATCGCGGCACTGGAGAGGGGCACGGTGACCGCTGCGGCCAACAAGGCCTGCAGTCCCAGCCGGCGGGTGACTCGGCGCTGGATCGGCACGACGGCTCCTTATGGGGGCACAAGCCGGACGGGCGGGCGTTGAGCAGTGTGATACCCAGGTGTGTGATGAGCGTGAACATGCCCAGATGGGGGCGTGTCGCCCCGTGGACAGGGTGTTGACCACCCGGAAGGCGCCCGGATACCTTCATTCAACGGATTGTTGATTCCGTACAGTGGAAAACAGGAGGGTGTGGGATGGGCCAGAGTCGGCAGGAGAAGGTGGCCACGAGCCTCGCGGGCGCCGTCAGCGAGGAGATCAGTGCCTCCCTCGCGCCCGTCGACGCCGAACTGGAGCGCCGCTATCCGGGTGATCCGGGGACCCGTCAGCCCGTCCACACCGTGTACGTCCCCGGCGACGCCTTCACGGCCGGCACCGTCCGCTCCTGGGGCGACCAGGCCATCGCCGCCCTCGACGAACACGCCCCCGACGCCGCCGCCTTCGCCGCCGTCCTCGGTCTGCCGGACGACCTCGCCGAGCCCGTCCACTCCCGGGTCCGCGCCAAGCTGGAGCAGGAACCGATCGAGGACCTGCGCGTCGACTTCGAGGACGGCTACGGCCCCCGCCCCGACGCCGAGGAGGACGAGGCGGCCGCCCGCGCCGCCCGGCTGATCGTCGAGGCGTACGCCGAGGGCACGGCGGCGCCGTACATGGGCATCCGGATGAAGTGCATGGAGGCCGCGGTGCGTGACCGGGGCATCCGCACCCTCGACATCTTCCTCACCGGGCTGACACAGGCGGGTGGCCTGCCCGACGGCCTTGTGCTGACCCTGCCCAAGGTCACCTACCCTGAGCAGGTCACCGCGATGGTCCGGCTCCTGGAGGCCTTCGAGAAGACGCACGGACTGGAGCCCGGCCGGATCGGGTTCGAGATCCAGATCGAGACCAGCCAGTCCATCCTCGCCACCGACGGCACCGCCACCGTCGCCCGCATGATCCAGGCCGCCGAGGGCCGCGCCACCGGACTGCACTACGGCACCTTCGACTACAGCGCCTGCCTCGGGGTCTCCGCCGCCTACCAGGCCAGCGACCACCCGGCCGCAGACCACGCCAAGGCGGTCATGCAGGTCGCCGCCGCCGGCACGGGCGTACGCGTGTCGGACGGCTCCACCAACGTCCTGCCGGTCGGCCCGACGGCCCAGGTGCACGACGCCTGGCGGCTGCACTACGGCCTCACCCGGCGCGCCCTGGCCCGCGCCTACTACCAGGGCTGGGACATGCACCCCGGCCACCTCCCGACCCGGTACGCGGCCGTGTTCGCCTTCTACCGCGAGGGCCTGGAACAGGCGGCCGCCCGGCTCGCCCGGTACGCCAACCGCGCCGGCGGCGACGTCATGGACGAGCCCGCCACCGCCAAGGCCCTCAGCGGCTACCTGCTGCGCGGCCTGGACTGCGGCGCCCTCGACGACGCCGAGGTGGCCCGGCTGACCGGTCTGGCCCGGGCCGGTCTGGAGGGCTTCGCGACGCCCCGGCGCGGCGGCCTGACGGCCTCCGGGAAGTAGCGCGTACCGGTCAAGTCACAGCTTTTCCAGCCGACTTGAACCGACCCTGTCATCTCCCCGTACTCTGGTGCGCCATTCACGGACGTGTCTGAAGAGCGGGGCTGTGGTGTCGGGTTCGTACGGACAGGCTGACGGGACCGGTCGCCTGCTGGCAGGGCGGTACCGGGTGGTGGACCGGCTCGGGCGCGGTGGTATGGGTGTGGTGTGGCGCGCCGTCGACGAGGTCCTCGGCCGCGAGGTCGCCGTCAAGGAGCTGCGTGCCTACACCGACAGCGCCGGACCCGAACTGGCCGACCTGCGGCTGCGCATGCAGCGCGAGGCGCGGGCCGCCGCCCGGGTGCGCCATCGCGGGGTGGTCGTCGTGCACGACATCGCCGAGGTCGACGGCCGCCCGCTGATCGTCATGGAACTGGTCGACGGCCCCTCCCTGGACGACCTGCTGCGCGAGCGCGGCACCCTCGGGGCGCAGGAGGCCGCCCGCGTCGGTGCCGAGGTCATGGACGCCCTGGCCGCGGCCCACCGGGTCGGCGTGCTGCACCGCGACGTCAAGCCCGGCAACATCCTCCTCGACCGCTCGGGGCGGGTCGTCCTCACCGACTTCGGCATCGCCACCATGGCCGATCCCGGCGACGGCTCCGACACCCACCTGACCGGCAGCGGCGAACTCGTCGGTTCCCTCGACTACCTGGCGCCCGAGCGGGCCAAGGGCGCCGCCCCCGGGCCGGCCTCCGACATCTGGGCACTCGGCGCCGCCCTGTACGCGGCCGTGGAGGGCGACTCGCCCTTCCGCCGTACGTCCACCTTCTCGACGCTCACCGCGATCATCGACGAGCCCCTCCCGGAGCCCCACCGGGCCGGCCCGCTCGCCCCCGTCCTCCAGCGCCTGATGGACAAGCGGCCCGACGCCCGCCCGGACGCCGAGGAGGCCTGCGGGCTGCTGCGGACCGTGGCGCGGGAAGCGGTCGCGGACACTCCGACGACGGCCCTGCGGGAGCCCGCGCGGCCGGAGTCCGGAACCGGCGTGCCGGTGGTGTCTCCGGGACGCGGAGCTGCCGAGGGCGCGGATGAGGAGCTCGTCCAGGGGCCAGGCGAGGGGCCCGCCGAAGGGGCTGTGGCCGGACGTGCGAGCGGGCTCGCCGAAGGAGACGTGGCGGGGCCCGTCGAAGGGTCCCCCGAGGGGACTGCCCCGGAGTCCGCCGGGCAGCTCGCCCCGGTGCCGGCCGCCGGACTCGCCAAGCGGGCCGGAACCCCGGGGCCGGTTCTCTCGGCCGCCCGAAGATTAGAGCCCGCGCCCCGACCGGGTGAACCGGACGGCCCGATGAGCCCCACCGGGCCCATCCGCACCCGCCGCCGGGTCCGGATGCTCGTCGTGGCGGCCGTCGCCGTCGTCCTCACGGCTACCGGCCTGACCATCGCCTTGCACAACGACAGCGGGCGGACGGCGAAGACGGACGCGGGGCCGCCCGCCCCGACCGGGGCCGGCGCCACGGAGAGCGTCCGCGGCACCGGGGCCAGGCACACGGCCGGCGCGGATCCCGTGGGGCAGGGCGAGGAGACGGGCGCCGTACCGGCCACCGGCGCCACGCGCGCCGCCGGGGGCGAGCCGGCGGAACGGGCCTCCGCCACACCGTCCTCGGCACAGACCGCCGGCCCCAGCCCCTCCGGCGGTTCCGGCACCGTGGGTGCCACCGCCCCCGCGACCGCCACGGCCTCCACCCCCGCCCCGGTCTGCCAGTCCGCAGGCGACGGCACGTACACCTGCCTGGTCCGCAATGGCGGCGCCAAGTCCTACACCGCCGACGGAGTCAAGGTCGGCAAGGTCCGCCAGGGCGTCCACTCCTTCTACTGCCAGGTCGACCTGGGCCGCCGGGAGACCCACGGCCGGCGGACCAACGTCTGGTGGGCCGAGACCGACGACGACA
Source organism: Streptomyces sp. NPDC058457 (assembly GCF_042720695.1). Lineage (NCBI taxonomy): Bacteria > Bacillati > Actinomycetota > Actinomycetes > Kitasatosporales > Streptomycetaceae > Streptomyces > Streptomyces sp. NPDC058457. The sequence goes on from NZ_JBHXLU010000054.1 coordinate 56,110, forward strand.
AGGGCAACACCGGCGTGTACATCAGCGACGTCTACATCAAGGGCGGCAGCAACGACGAGCCGGTCCCGGGACTTCCCGTCTGCTGACCACCGACGTACCGCTCCAGGCCGGATGCGACCGCCCACCTCCGCTCCGCGAACAGCCGGGTGCCCCGCCCGCACAACGCGGAGTCGGCCCGCGCCCGCGCACAGAACTGCTCCGGCGTGACACCGAACAGATCTCTCAACTCGGCCGACTCCGTGAGCAGTTCGGTGAGAAGGGCGTGCTCGCCTGGGTGGCGGCGAGGCGTGCCGGTGCCGTCGTGCAGCACGCCGTGCCGGTTGACGTAGGCGTGGACGCCGGGGAGCGTCGTGCCGTCCGCGAGAGTGGCGCGTACGGCCGGGGCGGGCAGCCAGGCCCGGTCGAAGTTGCCGTGCGGCAGCGGTACGCCCTCGCTCGCGTCGATCACCTCCAGCTGCGGCCCGTCCAGCCAGAGGACGAACAACTCCCGTACCGCCGACGGGGATGCGACCGGTGACGCCGACACATAGCCGAGGCGGCTGACGTGCGCGGAGACGCCCACGTCGAGGCCGGTCACCCGGGCGCGCACCATGGGGATCGGCCCGGTGACACCGAACTCGGCCATCTTGTGCCGGAGTTGGGCGGGGGAGGCGTTGGAGCCGACGGCGAGCACCGGCACCCGGTCGCCGTCGTGCACCAGACGGCCGAGCGGCAGCAGCCGGTCACCGTCGAGGAGCCCGGAGTCGGCAGGCCAGGCACCGGGGTAGGCCAGCGGCCGGTCACGCGGCGCCTCGTCGAGACCCAGCTCGGCGAGCGTACGGCCGGTCATGCGCGGCGAGGTTCGGCGAGGGGTCGGACGGCCGTCGTGCGAGCGGGTTGCGGGTCTGTCCCTCCGGGCATCGACCGGTCCGGTTCCGCAAGGGGCCGGCCGGGCGCCGGGCGGCCTGGTCCCGCGTGCGTTCGGCCGGTCGTTGCGCGGGGCGGTTCCGGGCGCGACCGCGCAGGCATCGACCGTCTCGGTTGCGCAGGGGAACACCAGGGTGCCGGGCGGCTCGGCATCGCGCGCCCACCGCTGTCCGTCCGGCGGCACGGTTCCTCGCGCGTCCGGTCCGTCATGCGCGGCTCAGTCCGCCGGGGGCAGTTCGCCCGAGCCGCGGGTGATCAGCCGGGTCGGCAGCTCGATCCGCTCCGGCGCCAGGAGGGTGCCGTCCAGCTGGCGGAAGAGCCGTTCGGCGGCCGTGCGGCCGAGCAGGGCCGAGTCCTGGGCGACGACCGTGAGCCCGGGGTGCAGCAGATCGGCGAGTTCGATGTCGTCGAAGCCGACGAGCGCGACCGGGCGGGCCTGTTCGGAAAGGACGCGGATCACGGTGACGGTGACACGGTTGTTGCCCGCGAAGATCGCGGTGACCGGGTCAGGGCCGGACAGCATCTCCTCGGCGGCCCGGCGCACCCGCTCCGGGTCCGTCACGCCGAGGGAGGTCCACGCCCCCTCGACGGTTATCCCGGCGTCCTCCATCGCGGCCCGGTAGCCACGCAACCGCTCGGCCGCCGTGTGGATCCGGGGCATGTCGCCGATGAAACCGATCCGGCGGTGGCCGTGCGCGATCAGGTGGGTGACCCCGTCCCGGGCGCCGCCGTAGCTGTCGGACAGCACGACGTCGGCGTCGATCTTCCCGGCCGGGCGGTCCACGAACACCGTCGCCACACCCGCCCTGATCTCCGGCTCCAGATAGCGGTGGTCGTCCCCGGCCGGGATCACCAACAGGCCGTCCACCCGCCGCGCGCACAGTGCCAGCGCCAGCTCCTGCTCCCGGTCCGGGTCCTCGGCGCTGGAGCCGTTGATGAGCAACGCCCCGTGCGCCCGGGCCACTTCCTCCACCGCGCGGCTCAGCGGGCCGTAGAACGGGTCGGCGAGGTCCTCCAGGACCAGGCCGATGCTCGCGGTACGGCCCTTGCGCAGCACCCGCGCGCTGTCGTTGCGGCGGAAGCCCAGCGCGTCGATCGCCTCCTGGACCCGGCGTTCGGTGTCCGGGGTCACCCCGGGCTCGCCGTTTACCACCCGGGACACCGTCTTGAGGCCCACACCGGCCCGCGCCGCCACGTCCTTCATCGTCGGCCGGGTCCCGTAACGGGAGCCGGGGAGACGGTCTGCGCGGCGGGAGGTGTCGGGCACGATGCGGCGTCCTGTCCTGTCGTCCACGGGGTGCATGGGCTCACGGGTTGTGTCTGGGCTCATGGGTTTGTATCAGGGATACACAGGCTTGTGGGTTTGTATGAGGATGTGGCGTCGAGCATAGAGCCTGGACAACGTTGTCAGATGCAAGGGAGACTGTCCACCGCAATCTCCGGCCTGCGCCCCCACCGCTTGACCGGCCTGTAGTGTCACTCGGCTACTCATGGTTGACGGGGAGAACTGACTCTGATGCACACCGACCTCGTGGCGGCCCTCGACATCGGCGGCACCAAGATCGCCGGCGCGCTGGTGGACGGTCACGGACGGATCCAGGCGCGCGCCCAGCGCGCGACACCCGCCCAGCAGGACGGCGAGACGGTCATGGGGGCCGTCGAGGAGGTGGTCGGCGAACTCGCCGGTTCACCCCTGTGGGGGCGTGCCCGCTCGCTCGGGATCGGCAGCGCGGGCCCGGTGGACGCCTCCGCCGGCACCGTGAGCCCGGTCAACGTGCCGGGCTGGCGGGACTATCCGCTCGTCGAGCGGGTGCGGGCGGCCGCCGGCGGGCTGCCGGTCGAGCTGATCGGCGACGGCGTCGCCATCACGGCCGCCGAACACTGGCAGGGCGCGGCCCGCGGGCACGACAACGCGCTGTGCATGGTGGTGTCGACGGGCGTCGGCGGCGGCCTGGTGCTCGGCGGCCGGCTGCACCCCGGTCCGACGGGCAACGCGGGCCACATCGGCCACATCAGCGTCGACCTCGACGGGGACCCCTGCCCCTGCGGGTCGCGCGGCTGTGTCGAACGCATCGCGAGCGGTCCGAACATCGCCCGGCGTGCACTGGAGGGCGGCTGGCAGCCGGGTCCCGACGGTGACACCTCGGCGGCGGCGGTGGCGGCCGCGGCCCGGGCCGGCGATCCGGTCGCGGTGGCCTCCTTCGAGCGGGCCGCGCAGGCCCTCGCGGCCGGGATCGCGGCCACCGCGACCCTGGTCGAGATCGACATCGCGGTGATCGGCGGGGGTGTCGGCAAGGCGGGGGACATCCTCTTCACGCCCCTGCGCAAGGCCCTCACCGACTACGCCACCCTCTCCTTCGTCCAGCGTCTGACGGTCGTACCGGCCCAGATGGGCACGGACGCGGGCCTGGTGGGCGCCGCGGCGGCCGCGCTGGCCGCCAGCCCGGACGCGGACGCGGAGGCGGCGGGGGTCTCGGGGGCCTGACGGCGGTCGCAAGGCTGCGCAGGAACGTTCAGGCCCGGTCGGTCGGTGTTCAGGACCGTCCGACCGGGCCGGGGACGAACGCGTGGGACCTCAGCAGGTGATCCGCGCGTCCGCCCAGTCCCCGTGGTCGGAGGTGATGCCGTCACCGCCGTCGGTGACGACGAGCCTGACCACCTCGGCGCCGGTCACGTCGGCGGTGAGCGGCTGGGCGGGCATGTCGGTGGTCAGCACGCCGGTCGAGGCGACCTTCGTACCGTCCGCCCAGACCTCGAACGAGACGGTGCCGTTGGCGGCCTCCTCGTCGTCCACCCCGACGTCCGCGGTGACCTTCTCGCACGTCTTCCCGGCGTAGTAGTCGATCTCGCTCTGGGCGTGGGTGCCGAGCCCCTTGGCATAGACCACCCCGCCGATGGTGATCGGATGTCCGTCGCCCGCGGCGGTCTCCCCGTTGCTGGTGTCGCGCTCCACCGGTCCCCAGCCGTTGCTTGTCGACAGCCAGGGCAGGTCACTGAGATAGGAGTTGCCGGCGGGCGGCGGGTCCGCGACGGTCATCGTGACCGTCGTCGCGCTTTCGGCGCGCACTCCGGTGGGCGACCGGTAACTGGCCCTGAGTTCCAGGTCGTACGACCCCTTCGGCGTCCCTGCGGGAGCGGTCACCTGCCAACTGGTGTGCAGTGCACGGCCGGTCGACAGGGCGGGGGCCTTCGTCGGCGAGGCCGCCCTGACGGTCCAGCCCTCCGGGCCGGTGAGTGACACGGAGACCTTCCTGGCCGTGGTGCGGCCGAGGTCGGTGACCGAGGTGGTGAGCGCGGACGACGTGCCGGGCTCGCTGAACCGGCTGCCGTCCAGGCCGAGTTCGACGGCCGGCGGGTGGGCCGCCCAGCGCCGGTCGGCGGAGACCCGCACCAGGACGGTGCCGTGTGCCGGGACGATCGCGGAGACGGTGCCGGCGGTGTTGTAGCTCCGGTGCTGCCACAGGTCGCGCAGGGTGTAGGCGGGGGCCTTCGGGAGGCCGACGGCCGTCGCCGAAGTCGCGATGCGCTGCGGCGAGTCGGACTCGTTGAACAGGGCGACCGCGCGGCTGCCGTCCGTCATCTCCTTGGCGACGACCCAGCGCCCGTCCTCCGAGGAGACCACCGTGCCCTGCTTGCCCAGCGGGTCCTGGTCGACGGCGATGACCTCCTTGTTGTCCAGGATGTCGAAGGTCGCCCGGGAGGCCTTGCGCAGGTCGGTGCCGATGAGCAGCGGGGCGGCCATGACCGACCACATCGAGAAGTGCGAGCGGTACTCGGTGTCGGTCATGCCGCCGTTGCCGACCTCCAGCATGTCCGGGTCGTTCCAGTGCCCGGGGCCCGCGTACGGCGCGAGCGGCAGGTTCTGCTTCAGGATCGACACCATCGAGCCCCAGCTGTCGCTGATGTCCCCGGTGGTGCGCCACAGTTGGCCGACGTCGGCGGCCCACTCCCAGGGCTTGTTCTCGCCCCATTCGCAGATGCTGAGGACGATGGGCCGGCCGGTCGCCCTGAGCGCGTCGCGCATGATGGTGTACCGCTGCTTGGCGTCCACGCCCTGGTTGTTGCAGTTGTCGTACTTGAGGTAGTCGACGCCCCAGTCGGCGAACTGCCGGGCGTCGCTGTACTCGTGGCCGAGGGCGCCCGGGAAGCCCGCGTCGTTGCAGGTCTTGGTGCCGGCGCTGGTGTAGATGCCGAGCCTCAGGCCCTTGGCGTGCACGTAGTCGGCGACGGCCTTGATCCCGCCCGGGAACCGGGCCGGGTCCGGGACCAGCTTGCCGTCCGCGTCCCGTTCGGGCAGGGCCCAGCAGTCGTCGAGATTGACGTACCGGTAGCCGGCGTCCTTGAGGCCCTTCGCCACGAAGAGGTCGGCGATGCCCTTGACCATCGCCTCGTTGAAGTCCGCGCCGCAGTGCGTGGAGTTCCAGTTGTTGAAGCCCATCGGCGGGGTCTGCGCGAGACCGTCGGCCGGGGCGGGGGAGGCGGTCTTCGTGTCGGCGACGGCGGGCGCGGCGAGGCCCGCCGTACACAACAGGGCCGCGGCCAGTGCTCCGACCACTCTTCGGCGGGTCGTGCGGGTGTGAGGGTGACGCATCGTTACGTTCCTCCGACTCGCGAAAGGTGCGATGACGGCATGTACGCGTCATCGCTCTGTGCGATTACGTTAGAACCCGTCGGAGTGTGTTGAATAGAGAGCGGTGATGATGGTTCCGTGCTTCGTTCGGGATCTGCCTGGTCCAGACCGGAACGAATCGGGTCATCCGATGTTCCGGTCCGTCGGGCCGAACTCGTGGACCACCTCGATCGTGCCGACGATGTGCGCGTTGAACTCGTCCAGCTCCTCGGCCGGCACCCACAGCTCCAGGATCGTGCTGCCGCCGGCCTGCCGGACCGGATAGCGGCGGAGGAACTCCGCGTCGACCCCGAATCGGGTCACGAAGCCCGCGCCGTCGTGCTTGACGTTCCAGTCCCGGGCGATCCTGATCGCGTAGTCCTCGTCGAGCACCGGGTAGAAGATCGGCTGCTCGGGCAGCCGGGGCGGCCAGGTGCGCCACTCCAGCTCCCGGACCAGCCCGAGCTCCACGGGGCCGGTGGGCCGCCAGAGGGTCGTGGTCGGGCGTGAGGTCGTCATGGCGTACGGCTTCCTGGGTGAGCGTGATGCGCGTGTGGGTCGTGTGGGCACGGCCGGGGTGCCCGACGGTATCGGCGTCGTGATCATCCGGCCAACCGGTTTCCGCTCCGACGTGTCCCGTTGCTCTCCTCGCGGGTACGCCCGTGACCCCCGGCCGTCCGCGTAGTTGGAACGGGCATGAAGAAGCGCAGCATGCTCGCCATCGCCAGCCTGGCCACCGGATTCGTCGTGGCCGCCATCACCCCGTCCCACGCGGCCGACGAAGGCCCGCTCGGCGACCTGAACGTCTCGGACACCCTGGAGCACGTCGACCACTTCGTCGGCCAGGACAGCTTCCAGGCCGATCAGAACCTCCTGGGCCAGGAGTAGCCCGGCGGGGCGGGAGCGGGCAACGGTGCCGGTGTTCCAGGCAGGGGACACCGGCACTCGGTTTGCGCGCCCTCAACGGGAGCTGGTTTCCGTGGCAGTGTGGAGCGGGCAAGCCACAGGGGGCCAACAGAAGAGGGGGAGTCCGTGATCGTCTGGGTCAACGGGGCGTTCGGTGCGGGTAAGACCACCACCGCACGTGAACTCATCGAACTGATCCCGAACAGCACGCTCTTCGACCCCGAGGTCATCGGCGGGGCGCTGACACACCTGCTGCCGGCCAAGCACCTCGCAGACGTCGGCGACTTCCAGGATCTGCCGATCTGGCGACGACTGGTGATCGACACGGCGGCCGCGATGCTCGCCGAGCTGGGCGGGACCCTGGTGGTTCCGATGACGCTACTGCGCCAGGAGTACCGGGACGAGATCTTCGGCGGCCTCGCGGCCCGCCGGATCGCCGTCCGGCACCTGTGCCTCACCCCGGCCGAAACGATCCTGCGCGAGCGAATAGCCGACCGGGAGATCCCACCCGACCTGCCCGACGGCGAGATACGGATCCGGCAGTGGTCGTACGACCGCATCGATCCCTACCGTGCCGCCCTCGCCTCCTGGATCAGCGCCGACGCCCATCTCGTCGACAGCAGTGCGCTCAGTCCTTATGAGACGGCGGTGCGGATCGCGGGGGCGGTCGGGAGTGGCGAAGCCGCGGTATGTGACATAGTGCAAACCCCTGAACCCACCGCCGAAACCGTCGCCGCAGGCGTCCTCCTCTTCGACGAACAGAACCGCGTCCTCCTCGTGGACCCCACCTACAAGGCCGGCTGGGAGTTCCCGGGCGGTGTCGTCGAGCCCGGTGAGGCCCCCGCCCGGGCGGGAGTGCGCGAGGTCGAGGAGGAGACCGGGATACGGCTGGAGGAGCTGCCGGGACTGCTCGTCGTCGACTGGGAGCAGCCCGCCCTGCCCCGCTACGGCGGTCTGCGGCTGCTCTTCGACGGCGGCCGGCTGGACTCCGCCGAGGCCGGGCGGCTGGTGCTGCCGGGACCGGAGCTGCGTGACTGGCGCTTCGTCACCGAGCAGGAGGCCGCCGAACTGCTTCCGCCGGTGCGCTACGAACGGCTGCGCTGGGCCCTGCGCGCCCGCGAGCGCGGTGCCGCGCTCTATCTGGAGGCCGGTGTCCCGGTCGGTTGACATTCCTTGATGGATCGTCAAGTTCCCGTCATGCGCTGGTTGTTGGCGGGGACTTTGGCATTTCCGGGGCGTGTGTAGGGGACTTTGCGCGGGGTGGAAGGTTCCTGGGGGAAAACGAGGGTGAATTGTCGCCGTCCCGGTATGAACAAGAACGTGAAGGAGGTACACGGACGTTCTACCGTCGGTGCGCAGCTCAACTTCCTCGCGGCCACTGGCCGCCATGCACAGGCCGGACAACCACCGGCTGAAGGAGGGACATGCGCGCGCACTCTTCGGCCCTCACGAGGGGCCTCGCACTGACCGCCGGGCTCGTTCTGGCGCTCGCCGCCTGCAGCAGCGGGGGAGGCGGCGGGGGCAGCGGCGGCAAGGGCACCTCGGCCGGTCTCACGTCCTGCTCCACCCAGGGCAAGGCGGACACCTGCAACTCCGGCACCACCAAGGCCGGCGGCACGTTCGCCTACGTCATCGAGAAGAACATCCAGCAGTGGAACGTGCAGGACACCAACGGGAACACCTTCGAGAACGCCGAGGCGCTGAGCCCGGTGCTACCCCAGGTCTACGTCCCGCAGCCGGACTTCAGCGTCAAGCTCAACACCGACCTGGTGACCTCGGCGACCCAGACCAGCGCGAGCCCGCAGACCATCGTCTACAAGATCAACCCGAAGGCGTCCTGGAACGACGGGACAGCCATCACCGCCGACGACTTCATCTACTACTGGCGTACCAACGACGGCAAGGACTGCCCGCCGCCGCCCGCCAGCGACTCCACCCAGACCAAGGGCTGTCTGCCGGAGAGCACCGCCGGCTACGACCGCATCAAGTCGGTCACCGGCTCCGACGGCGGCAAGACCGTCACCGTGGTGATGGCCAAGCCCTACGCCGACTGGAAGTCCCTGTTCGGCGCAGGCTACCCGTTCTACCCGGCGCACGTCGCCGAGAAGGTCTCCGGTGCCAAGGCGGGCGACGCGGCCCACATGACGGCCGCCCAGATGACCCAGGGCTGGCAGTACTTCCAGAGGAACCCGCCCACCAAGTACGCGACCGCGGGCCCGTACAAGATGACCGAGTGGGTGGACAACGACCACGCCACCTACGAGCCCGACCCCAAGTGGTCGGGGAAGAAGGCCACCCTGCAGCGGCTGATCTTCAAGGTGATCTCGGACGCCACCCAGGAGCCGATCGCGCTGCGCAACAACGAGGTCCAGGGCATCTACCCGCAGCCCGAGGTGGACCTCGTCAACCAGGTGAAGGCCATCCCCAACGTCACCTACACCATCGGCAGCGGCCTGACCTGGGAGCACTTCGACCTCAACCTGCACAACCCGGTGATCGGCAAGTACCTGGCCCTGAGGCAGGCGATGTTCACGGCGATCAGCGTCAAGGACATCATGGCCAAGACGGTCGCCCAGTTCGACCCCGGCGTGAAGCAGCTCTACAACCACAACTTCGTCCCGGGGACGGCCGGTTACCAGGACGTGGTCAGTGCCAGCGGCCAGGGCTCGGGTGACCTCGCCAAGGCGAAGAAGTACCTCACCGACGCCAAGTTCACCGGAGTCGGCACCGCCCTGAAGACCCCGGACGGTACGGCTGTCGGGCCCTTCAACTGCCGTTACACCACCGGCAACCAGATCCGGCAGAGCGAGTGCCAGATCCTGCAGAGCGACCTCGCCAACCTCGGGATCAAGGTCACGATCAAGCCCATCGGCGCCGCCGACCTCGGCACGGTCCTGGCCGGTCACCAGTACGACATCATCGTCTTCGCCTGGGTCGCCTCGCCGTTCGCGATCAGCGGCGCCCAGCAGCTGTGGACCACCGGAGGCGGCGGCAACTACGGCGGCTACAGCAACAAGCAGGTCGACTCCCTGATCAGCACGGCCATCGGCGAGACGGACCAGACCAAGGCCGCCTCCCTGCTCAACCAGGCCGACCAGCTGATGGTGAACGACGCTTACGTGCTGCCGCTCTACCAGAAGCCCACCTTCCTCGCGGTGCAGACCCGGTTCGTCAACATGCGCAACAACTCCACCAACGTCGGACCGCCGTACAACGTCGGCGAGTGGGGCCTCAAGAAGTAGTCCCAGCGACCAGCCGGACCGATTCCCGGCCCCGGAGACCCCGGGGCCGGGCCTCCGCGAGAGAAGACCGCATGCTCGCCTACACCGTGCGCCGCATCCTCGTCTCCATACCCGTCCTGATCGTCTCGACGTTCATCGTCTTCCTGGTCGTCGTCAACTCCGGTGACCCGGTGGCCAACTTCGCCACCTCCCGGCAACCTCCGCCCAGCAAGGCCGCCGTGACCGCCTTCGCCCGGCACATCCACGCCGACGAGCCCGCCGTGGAACGCTACTGGAACTGGATCACCGGTGTCCTGCACGGCGAGTGGGGCCCGTCCGTCCAGACCAACCTGGACATCGGCCACGACCTGTTCACCCGCTTCCGGGTCACCGTCACCCTGGTCGCCGCCGCCATGCTGCTCGCCCTGGTGATGTCCGTCGTCTTCGGGGTGTTCAGCGCGATCCGCCAGTACAGCGCCGCCGACTACACCATCACCTTCCTCGGCTTCCTGTTCCTCGCCATGCCCGTGTTCTGGTTCGCCGTACTGCTCAAACAGGCCGGGGTCTGGTTCAACCAGGAGACCGGCAGCCAGTTCCTCGGCACCATCGGCGAGAAGTCGCCGTACCTCGAAGTGGACACCACCTGGAACGAGTTCACCGACCGCGTCGGCCATCTCATCCTGCCCACCATCACCCTCGCCCTGGTCTCCTTCGCCTCCTGGACCCGCTACACCCGCGCCTCCATGCTCGAAGTCCTGGACAGCGACTACGTCCGGCTCGCCCGCGCCAAGGGGCTGCGCCGCGGCAAGGTGCTCACCCGGCACGCCCTGCGCACCGCCCTGATCCCGCTCGCCACCGTCACCGCCCTCGACGTCGCGATCATCCTCGGCGGCGCGGTCATCACGGAGACGATCTTCCAGTGGCACGGCATGGGCGAGATGCTGGTGCAGGCCGCCACCACCCTCGACGTCTACCGGACCATGGCCTGGCTGCTGCTGTCCGCCGTCGTGGTCATCGTCTTCAACCTCTTCGCCGACCTCCTCTACGCCGTACTCGACCCGAGGATCCGCTATGACTGACATCGGGGCACTCGGGCCGGCCGGTACGCAGACACCGAGCGACGACCACGAGTTCACCGTCGTGCAGCGCAGCCAGACCCGGCTCGTCCTGCGCCGCTTCCTGCGCCACCGGGCCGCGATGATCAGCCTGGTCGTCTTCGTGCTGATCGTGCTGTGGGCCTTCGCCGGCCCGCACTTCTGGCACTACTCGTACGCCAAGTTCACCCCGGACAACTCCCAGCCACCCTCCTGGAAACACCCGTTCGGCACCGACTCCTCGGGCTACGACGCCTACGCACAGGTGATGCGCGGCACCCAGACCTCGCTGAAGATCGCCATCCTGATCGCGCTCGGCTCGACCCTGGTCGGAGCCGTGTGGGGGGCCGTCGCCGGCTTCTACCGGGGCTTCGTCGACGCGCTCATGATGCGCATCGCCGATCTCGTGCTCACCCTCCCGCTGTTCGCGATCGCGCTCGTCATCTCCTCGCGCAGCGGCGGCTCCTGGTACTGGATCGCCGCGGTGATCGCCGGACTCACCTGGGCGTACGTGTCCCGCGTGGTGCGCTCGTCCGTACTCTCCCTGCGCGAGAAGGAGTTCGTGGAGGCCGCCCGGGCGCTCGGCGCCTCCGACACCAGGATCATCTTCCGGCACCTGCTGCCCAACGCGCTCGGCCCGATCATCGTGAACGCCACGATCCTGGTCGCCACCGGCATCCTCACCGAGACCGCCCTGTCCTTCCTCGGGTTCGGCGTCCAACCGCCCGACACCTCCCTCGGGTTGCTGGTCGCCCAGGCACAGACCGCGGTCGACACCCGGCCCTGGCTCTTCTACATCCCCGGCGCCTTCATCATCGCCATCGCCCTCACCATCAACTTCATCGGCGACGGGCTGCGTGACGCCTTCGACCCCCGGCAGCAAAGGGTGCGACAGTGACCGACACGGGCAACGCCAAGGGCATCGACAGGGTCGTGGCGAAGGGCGAGGAGTCGGGCGCAGTGCTCGAAGTCGAGGACCTGAGCGTGGAGTTCCCCACCGAGGACGGGACCGTACGGGCGGTGCGCGGCGTCGGCTACCGGCTGGAGCGGGGCGAGGCACTGGGCATCGTCGGCGAGTCGGGGTCGGGCAAGTCGGTCACCGCCCTTGCCGTGATGGGGCTGCTGCCCGGCTCGGCCCGGGTGCGCGGCTCGGTGCGGTTCGAGGGCACGGAACTGCTCGGGATGTCCGACGCCCGCCTCTCGGACGTACGGGGCAGCGGCATCGCCATGGTCTTCCAGGACCCGATGACCTCCCTCAACCCCGTCTACACGGTCGGCTACCAGATCGCCGAGACCCTGCTCCGGCACAATCCGAGGCTCGGCAAGCGCCCGGCCCGTGGGCGCGCCGTGGAACTCCTCGGCACGGTCGGCATCCCGAGCCCCGAACGGCGCGTCGACAGCTATCCGCACGAACTCTCCGGCGGCATGCGCCAGCGGGTCGTCATCGCCATCGCCATCGCCAACAACCCGGACGTCATCATCGCCGACGAGCCCACCACGGCCCTCGACGTCACCGTCCAGGCCCAGATCCTGGAGGCCCTGGAGGCCGCCCGCGCCGAGACCGGCGCCGCGCTCGTCCTGATCACCCACGATCTGGGCGTGGTCGCCGGCCACACCGACCGGGTCGCCGTCATGTACGCGGGGCGAATCGTCGAGACCGGCTCGGTCGAGGACATCTTCTACACCCCGCGCATGCCCTACACCCTGGGCCTGCTCGGCTCCCTGCCCCGCCTCGACCGCGAGGAGGACCGCCTGACCCCCATCACCGGCTCCCCGCCCTCGCTGCTCAACCTGCCCCCGGGCTGCCCGTTCGCCCCGCGCTGCCCGATGCGCCGGGAGCCCTGCGACACCACGGAACCCGCCCTGCGCCCCGTCGGCTCCGACGCCCACCGCAGCGCCTGCCACTTCGCCGACGAACTCGTGGACACGGCGGCCGGCGAGGTCTTCGACGCCGTCGGCGCCGACACCGAGGCCCTGGCCCGGTTCGCGGACCTGGAGGACGATGCCCGATGACCGATCCGCTGCACCCGCTGCCCGGTCACGGCGGCACCGGCGACCCCGTCCTCCAGGTCCGCGACCTCGTCAAACACTTCCCGGTGATGTCGAGGGGCGTGGTCCGCCGCCGGGTCGGCGACGTGCACGCCGTCTGCGGGGTCTCCTTCGACCTGTACGAGAACGAGACGCTCGGCCTGGTCGGCGAGTCCGGCTCCGGCAAGACGACCGTGTCCCGGACCCTGCTCAACCTGGAGACGGCCACCTCGGGCTCCGTCCATTACCGGGGCCGGCTGCTGACCGACCTGAGCAGACGTCAGATGCGGCCACTGCGCCGTGAGTTGCAGATCGTCTTCCAGGACCCGTACGCCTCCCTGGACCCCCGGATCTCCGTCCACGAGATCGTCGCCGAACCCCTGCGCATCCACGGCCGGTACGGCCCCGGCGCCGCCGACGAGGTACGCGAACTGCTGCGGTTGGTCGGCCTCAACCCCGAACACGGCAACCGTTTCGCGCACGAGTTCTCCGGCGGACAGCGCCAACGCATCGGCATCGCAAGGGCGTTGGCACTGCGACCCAAGGTGATCGTGCTGGACGAGCCGGTCTCCGCCCTGGACGTGTCGATCCAGGCGGGCGTCCTCAACCTGCTGATGGACCTCCAGAGCGAACTGGGCCTGTCCTTCCTGTTCGTGGCGCACGACCTCTCCGTAATGCGCCATGTCGCGGGCCGGGTCGCGGTGATGTACCTGGGCCGCCTGGTGGAGATCGCCCCCGCCCGGCAGCTCTTCGCCCGCCCCGCCCACCCCTACACCCAGGCCCTGGTCTCCGCGATCCCGCTGCCCGACCCGCGCAAGGAACGCGCCCGGAAACGGATCACCGTCCAGGGTGACGTCCCGAGCCCGGTCCGCCCGCCCAGCGGCTGCCGCTTCCGCACCCGCTGCCCCAAGTTCGCGAACCAGCTCACCGACAGCGAACGCACGGCCTGCGTCGAACGGGTGCCGGACCTGGTCGACCGGGGCGGCGGCAACCCGGTCGCCTGCCACTACGCGGAGAACGTGCAGTTGCTGTGACCGTCCGGGTACGGAAACGGCGTCAGCCGGCTCTCCTGCTCCACCCGTCGGCAGAAGACCTCCATGCCGACGGCGAGCGGGGCGTGCCGCATCAGCAGGTCGGCGGCGGCCCGGGGGATACCCTCGGGCCGTGTCCCGCGGGCACAGGCCCGAACGAACTCCGCGCGCTCCTCGCCCCGGTACCCGAACAGGGCGGTGACCAGCCAGATCACGAGGTAGTAGACGGTGTACGCGCGGTCGTAGTGCCGATGCCGGTCGAAGAAGTCCCGTTCGTCCGGGCCCAGTCGGAAGCGTGAGCTGAGGGAGAGCCCGAAGTCGGTGAGGTACAGCTGCCGGCCGTCGGTGAGGATGTTGCCGAAGTGGGCGTCGAGGTGCAGGAGATGGCTGCCCGAGAGGAAAGCGGTGAGCCCCTCCAGCCCTTGGGCCGTGAAGGTACAGGCCGAGTCCGCCCGCTCGGTGCGCAGTTCGGCGTCCAGCCAGTCGTGCAGGGTGTGCGGGACGTGCTCCAGGAACAGGGTGAGGCTCGCGGAGGCGTCCCGCAGGGCCTCGACGCGGTCCCGTACGCCCGGGAAACCGCCCCAGTAGGCCACCGCCTTGTCGACGTCCGCGAGTTCGACGGGCAGCGGGGCGGGCGTGTCGGGCAGCACCCGCCAGTGGTGCAGCAGCGGGAAACCGGGGAACCGGCCCGCCAGCACCCAGTCCGTCGTCACCTGGTGCGCGGCCAGCTCCCGCCAGCCGCCGAACCCCGGGCTGCCGACCGCGCCGATGCCGTAGTGGCAGTACGGCGGCAGGCCGAAGAGGTTCTCGGTGGAGCGGGTGTGCCGAGGCTCCTGTTCCCGGTCGGTCAGCGGGATCCGCTTCACGAACACCGGCCTGTCGTCCACCGCGAGCCGCACCGCTCTCCCGCCGATCCCGGCCCCGAGCGGCTCACCGGCCGCGACCAGTTCGGCCAGCTCGAAGTCGGTCAGCAGGCTCAGGGAGTTCGCGATGCCGGTATGGGCGGTGATGCGGAGCGCGGTGTCGGTCATACCCCCATGGTCACCGCGGCGGTCCGTAGGTGTCCGCGGATTCCCGCAGCGCCCGGGACGCGCCGGCGGTCACCGGATCGCCGTGGCCGAAGCACGCCGTCTCGGTCTCCAGGGCGGCCAGCCGCCGGAAGGACGCGACGGCCGGCTCCCGGTCGAGATTGAACACCCCGAGCATCACCAGGCCGGTGCCCGGCGCCGCCGCCACCGCGTCCCCGGTGAACAGCACACCGTGCACGGGCAGATGGAGGGCGATGCTCCCGTGGGTGTGCCCGGGGACATGGACGACCCGGGCACCGCCGCCGAAGTCCAGGACGTCCCCGTCGGACAGCTCCGTGACCTCCTGCGGGGGGACCGGCTCGGCGGCCGGCAGCAGCTTGGCCGCCGCGGCATGGATCGGCAGCTCCCAGTCCTCGAACACCGGCGGCGGACCCGGGAGTTCGCCCCTGATCACCGGCGCGTCCAGGCGGTGGGCCAGCACTTCGGCACCGCTCAGCACGGCGAACTCGGCGGCCCCGCCGACGTGGTCCTCGTGGAAGTGGGTGAGCACGATCCGTCGCACCGCCGAAGGGGACCGCCCCAGCACGGTGAGCGCGTCGGCGATCGACCGGCCCGCGCCGGGCGGCCCGGCGTCGACCAGGGTCGAGGCGCCGGTGTCGGGGTCGTGCCAGAGGTAGGCCTGACCCACCGGGAAGCGCAGCAGGTGCAGCCGGGGGAGCAACTCGATGACGACCATGTCCCGACCGTAGGAAGGACCCCCGCCCGTGGACGAGGGTCCTCCGCTGTGGGCAGAGCGATTCAGCCGACCGCGTACGTCGGCCGACCCGGGTGTGTCAGCCAGCCGCGTAGTTCCGCAGGAACAGTGCCTCCGCCACCGACAGGCGCTCCAGCTCCTGCGGGGAGACGCTCTCGTTGACGGCGTGGATCTGCGCCTCCGGCTCGCTCAGACCGATCAGCAGGATCTCGGCCTGCGGATAAAGGCTCGCGAGGGTGTTGCACAGCGGGATGGAGCCGCCCTGACCCGCGTACTGCATCGTCTCGTCCGGGTAGGCGACCGCCATCGCGTCGGCCATCGCCCGGTACGCCGGGCTGGTGGGGTCCGCGCGGAACGGCTGGCCCTGGCCGACCGTCTCGGTCCGCACCCGCGCACCCCACGGCGTGTGCGCCTCCAGGTGGGCCTGGAGCAGCTTGCCCGCCTCGGCCGCGTCCACGCCCGGCGGGACCCGGAGGCTGACCAGGGCGCGGGCGCTCGCCTGCACCGACGGGGTGGCGCCGACCACCGGCGGGCAGTCGATGCCGAGCACCGTGACCGCCGGACGGGCCCAGATGCGGTCCGCGACCGAGCCGTCACCGATCAGCTCGACGCCGTCCAGCACCTTGGCGTCCCTGCGGAACTGCTCCTCGTCGTACTCCAGACCCTCCCAGCGCGTGTGAGGCGCGAGCCCGTCGACCGTCGTGGAACCGTCCTCGGCGCGCACCGAGTCCAGGACGCGGATCAGCGCGGCCAGGGCGTCCGGGGCGGCGCCACCGAACTGCCCGGAGTGCAGATTGCCCCGGAGTGTGTCGATCTGGATGCGGACCATGGTCATGCCCCGCAGAGTCGTGGTCACCGTCGGCAGCCCCACCCGGAAGTTGCCCGTGTCGCCGATGACGATCGCGTCCGCCGTCAGCAGCTCGGGGTGCTGCTCGGCGTACCGCTCCAGGCCGCCGGTGCCCATCTCCTCCGAGCCCTCGGCGATCACCTTGACGTTGACCGGGACGCCGCCGTTCGCCTTCAGCGCACGCAGCGCCAGCAGGTGCATGATCAAGCCGCCCTTGCAGTCGGCGGCACCGCGCCCGTACCAGCGGCCGTCCCGCTCGGTCAGCTCGAACGGCGGGGTGGTCCAGGCGGCCTCGTCCAGCGGCGGCTGCACATCGTAGTGCGCGTACAGCAGGACCGTTTTGGCACCCGCCGGGCCCGGCAGGTAGCCGTACACCGACTGTGTGCCGTCCGGGGTGTCCAGTACGGCGACGTCCGTGAAGTCCTCGGCGCGCAGCGCGTCGGCCACCCAGTTCGCGGCGCCCTCGCTCTCGCTCTTCGGGAACTGGGCGAAGTCCGCCACCGACTTGAAGGCCACCAGCTCGGCGAGCTCCGCCTTGGCCCTGGGCAACAGGGCGGCGACGGTCTCGGCGACCGGATTGGACGACATGGGCACGCTCCTCGTGGGTGCGACGTTGAACTGGTGAGTGGACCGATCCTCCCACAGTGGCCTGCGGCGATCTCCGCCGTAGGATGCGGGGGGACAGGTGGCGGATGTCGGCCTACGGACGGACAGGGCCTGATCCACGGCTTGACGGCTTGATAAGGCTTCTACGGCTTGATACGGCTTCTACGGCTTGATCGGAGCAGCGGACCATCGTGAGCGGCGAGAATTCTTCGGCGGACGACGTGCAGGCGGACGACGCGCAGCGGGTGTGGGACGTCGTCGTGGTGGGCGCGGGACCCGCAGGGGCCTCGGCCGCCTATGCGGCAGCGGTCGCGGGACGGCGCGTGCTGTTGCTGGAGAAAGCCGAGCTGCCCCGCTACAAGACCTGCGGCGGCGGCATCATCGGCCCCTCCCGCGACGCGTTGCCGCCCGGCTTCGAGCTGCCCCTCAAGGACCGGGTGCACGCGGTCACCTTCTCCAACAACGGACGGTTCACCCGCACCCGTCGCTCCAAGCAGATGATGTTCGGGCTGATCAACCGTCCCGAGTTCGACCAGCAGCTGGTCGAGCACGCCCAGAAGGCGGGCGCCGAGCTGCGCACGGGTGCCGCCGTGCAGCGCGTCGAGCAGCATGGCTCGGCGGTCCCGGACCGGCGGACGGTTGCCGTCGTGCTCCAGGGCGGCGAGACCCTGCTGGCCCGCGCGGTGGTCGGCGCCGACGGCAGTGCCAGCCGCATAGGCGCCCATGTCGGGGTGAAGGTCGACCAGGTGGACCTCGGCCTGGAGGCGGAGATCCCGGTGCCGGAGACGGTCGCCGAGGACTGGAAGGGCCGGGTCCTCATCGACTGGGGCCCGATGCCGGGCAGTTACGGCTGGGTCTTCCCCAAGGGCGACACGCTGACCGTAGGCGTGATCTCGGCGCGCGGCGAAGGCGCCGCCACCAAGCGGTACTTGGAGGACTTCATCGCCCGGCTCGGCCTCGCCGGCTTCGAACCGAGCATCTCCTCGGGCCACTTGACCCGCTGCCGCGCCGACGACTCACCGCTGTCCCGGGGCCGGGTGCTGGTCTGCGGTGACGCGGCGGGCCTGCTCGAGCCGTGGACCCGCGAGGGCATCTCCTTCGCACTGCGTTCGGGGCGCCTCGCGGGGGAGTGGGCGGTGCGGATCGCCGAGGCCCACGACGCCGTCGACACCCGCCGCCAGGCGCTGAACTACGCCTTCGCCATCAAGGCGGGCCTCGGCGTCGAGATGAGTGTCGGCAAGCGGATGCTCGCGGCTTTCGAACGCCGTCCCGGACTGTTCCACGCGGTCCTGACCGGGTTCCGTCCCGCCTGGCGGGCGTTCAAGGAGATCACCCAGGGCCGGACCTCCCTCGGTGAACTCATCCGCTCGCACCCGCTCGCCCAGCGCGCCCTCACCGCCTTCGGCCCGGAGCCGGCGGCCAAGGAGAGCACGCCGACGGAGGACACGGCCGACGAGGAAGCCGTCACTTCGTGACGGTGACCCGGAAGACGGGGTGGTCGGCGCCGGCCGCGACGAGTTCGTCGTCGGAGGACCTGGCCGTCACCCCGGGGAAGTACTGCTTGACCTCCCAGCCCCACTTCTCCAGGTAGGTCCGCAGCACCGGGAGCTTCTCGGCATCGGGAAGCTCCACCACGGTGAACTCCCGCACCTTCCGCCCCACCCGCAGCTCCCCGCCGCCGGCCACGCGCATGTTCCGCACCCACTGGGAGTTGCCGCGCGCCGAGACCAGGTACTGGGTGCCGTCGTACGTGTGCGGGTTGACCGGGACGCGCTGCATCCTGCCGCTCCTGCGGCCGGGCACGGACAGTTCCGCGCTGCCCGCGAGGCTGATCCCGCGCCGGGCGAGCCAGCCGACGAGGCTGTTCATCCGGACGGCCATCGGGTTGGCCTTGGCGTAGTACGGCTCGGGCGACGGCTGCGGTTCCGGCTGCGACTGTGACGACGACATGATGACCCCCACCTGCTTGGGAGAGCAGTGCTCTCGCTTGAGGAACAGTGTGGGGGAGATCGGTGATCCACTGC
The DNA here is from genome assembly GCF_042720695.1 of Streptomyces sp. NPDC058457. Lineage (NCBI taxonomy): Bacteria > Bacillati > Actinomycetota > Actinomycetes > Kitasatosporales > Streptomycetaceae > Streptomyces > Streptomyces sp. NPDC058457. The sequence continues at coordinate 75,164 of NZ_JBHXLU010000054.1, forward strand.
AAGAGCGGTGCTCTCTTTTTTGAGCGGTGCACTTGTGTGTGTGCACCGATCTCATTTGTGATCGCTGGTCCAAATCAAGTGCACTGCTCCGAAACGTGTGCACCGCTCTGCAAACATGGCAAACTGCTCCCCATGACCACCCCACAGGGCGCCCGCGCGCGAGCCAGGATGGAAGTCACCACGGCCATCAAGGACGAGGCGCGCAGACAGCTCGCGGCCGAGGGTGCGGCCAAGCTGTCGCTGCGGGCCGTGGCGCGCGAACTCGGCATGGTCTCCTCGGCGCTCTACCGCTACTTCCCGAGCCGCGACGACCTGCTCACCGCGCTGATCATCGACGCCTACGACTCCCTCGGCGAGGCCGCGGAGACCGCCCACGCCGCTGTCGGCGACGTGGCCCCGGCGCAGCGCTGGGTCGCGGTGTGCGAGGCGGTGCGCGCCTGGGCGCTGACCCACCCCCACGAGTACGCGCTGATCTACGGTTCGCCGGTGCCCGGCTACTCGGCGCCGGACACGACCATCCCGCCGGCGGCCCGGGTCGCCCTCGTTCTCATCGGGATCCTGCGCGAGGCGTTCGAACGGCATGGTCTGGCCCGTACCCCGGTACCCGTCGAACTCGCCCCCGAGGCCCGCCGGATGGCCGACGAGCTGATGCCCGGCCTCCCGCCGGAGGTGGCGGTGGCCATGGCCGCGGCCTGGGCCCAGCTGTTCGGGCTGGTGGGGTTCGAACTGTTCGGCCAGTTCAAGGGGGTCGTGGAGGAACGGGATCGGTTCTTCCGGCACGCGGCCGCGCAGCTCGCCCACGGGGTGGGGCTGGTCTTCCCCTAGCGGAGCCCTTCGGGTGAGGTGACGGAGACGCCGTCGCCTCGGCTCACGCCGTGACCTTGTCCAGGAACGCGGCGAGGTTCGTCACGGTCCGCCGTATCTTCTCCTCCAACGTGAGTGACTCCGGCATGCGCCCGCCCACGCCCGCGTCCCGCTTGCCCCGCACGTACAGCGAGCAGGCGAGGTCGCTGCAGAGGTACGCGCCCACGGAGTTGCCCTGCTGCCCGGCCTTCCCCGCCTTGGCGGCGACCATCAGCGAGACGCCTCCGGTGTGCGTGGTCAGGCAGATCGAGCACATGCTGCGCCGGGTCTGCCAGGAGGAGGGGCTCGGGCAGCGCAGCGCCACCGCCCGCGCGCGGCCGTCGGCCGGTTCGGCCACCAGGTAGGCGCGGTCGGGTGCCTGGGGATCGCGCCAGCCGAAGTAGTCCAGTCGGCCCACGGTCGTTCGTCCAGGTCGTGGGGGATGTTCAGGCGTTTCGCCGCGCCCTTGGTGCAGTTCACGAACGTGGCACGGATCTCTTGCTCGGTCAGCTGCCTCATGCAACGCACGCTAATTTGCCTAAAGGCTTTAGGCAAACGCATAATCGGTTCAGGCTAGAGGCGAAGGTGAGGAGCGGGCGTGGCGCGAGCGGGACTGAGCACGGAACGACTGGTCCGGGCCGGAGCCGAACTGGCCGACGAGGTCGGCTTCGATCAAGTGACCGTCTCGGCGCTGGCCAGACGGTTCGACGTGAAGGTCGCCAGCCTGTACTCGCACGTCAAGAGCTCCCAGGACCTCAAGACGAGGATCGCGCTGCTGGCGCTGGAGGAGCTCGCCGACCGGGCCTCCGACGCGCTGGCCGGACGGGCCGGCAAGGATGCCCTCATTGCATTCGCCGACGTCTACCGCGACTACGCCCGCGCCCACCCCGGCCGCTACGCGGCGGCCCGGCTGCGTCTCGACCCGGAGACGGCGGCAGGCAGCGCCGGCGTTCGGCACGCTCAGATGACCCGGGCGATCCTGCGCGGCTACGACCTGACCGAACCGGACGAGACCCATGCCGTCCGGATGCTCGGCAGCGTCTTCCACGGCTATGTCGACCTGGAACTGAGCGGCGGCTTCAGCCACAGCGCCCCCGACAGCCAGCAGTCCTGGACCCGCGTCCTGGACGCCCTCGACGCACTGCTGCGCAACTGGCCCGCCCCGTCCTGACCCCCCTTTTTTTCTTCGCATTCCTTCGCATTGCTTCGTATTTCTTCGTACGGAACACAGAGGCCATGAACACCCACCCCCGCCGGATCACCACCCCGATCACCGCCGACCTGCTGCGCGGCGCCCTCGACCTGGAGCACACGGAGCACGGCATCCTGCCGCACCGGCTCCCGGCCCGGGCCCGCGCCCAGTGCGCCGACCCGCAGCTCGCCATGGTCGAGTCCCAGCCCTCCGGCGTACGGCTGGTGTTCCGCACCCGCGCCACCGCCGTGGAACTGGACACCCTGCCCACCAAGCGGCTCTACGTCGGCGCGCCGGCCCGCCCGGACGGCGTCTACGACCTGCTCGTCGACGGCGCCCTGGCCGGTCAGGGCAGCGTGTCCGGCGGCCAGGTGCAGGTCGTCGACATGAGTGCCGGGACCATGGAGCTCCGCCCCGGACCGGTCGGCACCCTCCGCTTCACCGGCCTGCCCGAGCGCGAGAAGGTCGTCGAGATCTGGCTGCCGCACAACGAGACCACCGAACTGGTCGCGCTGCGCACCGACGCCCCGCTCGCCGCCGCACCCGACCACGGTCGCAAGGTCTGGCTGCACCACGGCAGTTCCATCAGCCACGGCTCCGACGCCGCGAGCCCCACCGCCATCTGGCCGGCACTCGCGGCCGCGCTCTCCGGCGTGGAGCTGGTCAACCTGGGGCTGGGCGGCAGTGCCCTGCTCGACCCGTTCACCGCCCGCGCCGTCCGGGACACCCCCGCCGACCTGATCAGCCTCAAGCTCGGCATCAACGTCGTCAACACCGACCTGATGCGGCTGCGGGCCTTCGGTCCCGCCGTGCACGGCTTCCTCGACACCGTCCGCGAAGGGCACCCCACCACCCCGCTGCTGGTCGTGTCGCCGATCCTGTGCCCCATGCACGAGGACACGCCGGGCCCCACCGCCATGGATCTGAGCGCCCTCGGCGCGGGCCGGCTCGCCTTCACGGCCGCGGGCGACCCGGCCGAGCGCGCGAGCGGCAAGCTCACCCTGAACGTCATCCGGGACGAGCTGTCCCGGATCGTCGCCCAGCGCGCGGCCGAGGACCCGCACCTCCACTACCTCGACGGCCGCGCCCTCTACGGCGAGGCCGACTCCGCCGAGCTCCCGCTGCCCGACGGACTCCATCCGGACGCGGCCACCCACCGTCGGATCGGCGAACGCTTCGCCGGGCTGGCCTTCGCGGACGACGGCGCGTTCGCTCTCGCGGGGTTCGGCGGCGGCCACTGAGCCCGAGCTTGCTGGACCCGAGCTTGCTGGACCTGGGCTCGCTGGACCTGGGCTCGCTGAGCCTGCGTCTGCTGAGCCTGAGCCGCTGCCTGCCGGGCCGGCGGTCCTCATCGCGCCGAGTCGGACGACGTCTCGTCGCCGCTGTCCGGGATCAGTACGACCTTGCCCGCAACCGTCCCCGACTCGGCGAGCCGCAGTGCTTCGGCGGCCTGGGTCAGAGACAGTCGGGCGGCGATGCGCGCGGTGACCTCGCCGCGCTGGAACGCCTGGAACACCTGGGTGAGGTCGGCGCTGAGACGGGCCCGGAAGCGGTTCTTGCCGAGGGCGCGGCCCTCCCAGACGTTGAAGAAGTAGGCGTGCCGGCCGTTGGGCAGCGCGTTCCACAGCCACACCCGGCCGAGGATCTTCAGCACGGGGAGCTGCTTGGAGCCGGAGTCGTCCCGGGTGGTGGCGCTGCCGTAGGCGACGAGGGTGCCGCCCGGGGCGAGGAGCCGCCAGGAGTCGATGACGCTGCGGCCGCCGAGGTGGTCGAAGACGGCGTCCACACCGCCGGGGGCCAGTTCCCGGACCCGGGCCGGGACGTCCTCGGTGCGGTAGTCGACCGGGGTCACGCCCAGCTCCCGCAGCGCGTCGTGGTGACGGGCGGAGGCCGTGCCGATCACCTGGAGGCCGGCCGCCCGTGCCAGCTGGACGAGGACCGTGCCGACGCCGCCGTTGGCGCCGTGCACCAGGACCGTGCCGCCGCTGCGCACCCTGGCCTTGCGGTGCAGCATCTGCCAGGCCGTGATGCCGTTGACGACCAGCGTCTCCGCCTCCGCCGCACCGACACCGGCGGGCACCTGTACGGCATCGGCCGCGTCGAGCACGACATGGCTGGCCCAGCCGCCGACCTTCACCAGTGACGCCACCCGCTTGCCGACGAGCCCGGGCTCGACGCCCGCACCGGCCGTGAGCACCGTGCCGACCAGGTCGTAGCCGGGGACGAAGGGGAAGGGCGGCTGGTCGTAGTAGCGGCCGCGGCGCATCTGCTGCTCCGCGAAGGAGACACCGGTCGCCTCCATGCGGACGACGATCTGGCCGGCCGCCGGGGCCGGGATCTCCCGGCGCTCGATACGGAGGCCCTCCGGCTCCACGACGCCCGGCAGGACGACCTCGATGAGCTGGGTGTTTCCGGCGGTTCCTGCAGTTCCCATGATGAAGACCTCCGCGTGCAGACGGTATGTAGATGTGCTTGCAAGCGGGAGATGCTCTCGCTTGCGTTAGAAGCTATAACAAACATGACTGGTGCTCGCTGGAGTGTCAAGCCCTCGCGTTGGATGTGGTCATTGCTCCTGTTAGATCCACTGCCGAAAGTGATAACTTGAAACAAAGATGAGAGCCCGAAGCCTGAAGTCATCGAGCCCCGAGGTGCCGAGGCGCCCGGGCGGCGAAAGTGAGAGAGGAGCGTGACGGCCATGGCCGCAGACGCGGACGCGGTGAGCCCCCGAGAGCGGTACCGGAGCCAGGTACGGGCGGACATCAAGGCGCGCGCCTGGGAGCAGATCGCCAAGGCGGGCGCGTCGGGTCTGTCCCTGAACGCGATCGCCAAGGAACTGGGCATGAGCGGCCCGGCCCTCTACCGCTACTTCGGCAGCCGCGACGAGCTGATCACCGAGCTGATCCGGGACGCCTACCGCGGCCTGGCCGACACCTTCCGTGCCGCCGCCGGTTCCGGGGCCGGTATCGGCGGCCTCGCCCACGCCCTGCGCCGCTGGGCGCTCGACGACCCCCAGCGGTACTTCCTCGTCTACGGCACGCCGGTCCCCGGCTACCAGGCACCCGACGACATCACCGGCATCGCCCAGGAGATCATGGCGGCCCTTCTCGACGTCTGCGCGGCGGCCGAGCCCGAGGCGCCCGCCCCGGCCTCCGCCGGTTTCACCGCGCACCTCTCCCAGCACCGCGAGTGGGCCGGCGGCCACCCCGCGCCGGCGGGAGTGCTACGGCGGGCGCTGGCGTTCTGGACCCGGATGCACGGAGTGCTCTCGCTGGAACTCGCCGGTCACTTCACGGGCATGGGCTTCGACCCGGACCGGCTGTTCGACGCCGAGGTGGCGGAGCTGACACCCGGCCGCTGACCAGGCCCGGCGGCCTACTTCCCGGGGAGTAGGCGTGATCACCTCGCCGGGCTGACGCTCGCGTGCTCCGGCGGCGTCTAGCGTGGCGGTCATGGACGAGCAGCGGGTACGGGAGCGCGGTCCCGCGCAGTGGTGGCACCACGGACCCCCGTGGTGGAACCTCCCCGACGCCACCGGCACCAGAGCCGATGCCGATGCCGGCACCAGCGCTGACGCCGGGACCCGCCGCCTCCGCCTGCCATGGCGCTCCACCGTGCTGCTCACCGTCCTCGTGCTGGTGGTCTCGAACTTCGCCGCCCATGCGCAGCCCCACCGCGAGCCCCTCGACCCGTACGCCCGCCTGCTGCTTCTCGCCACCTGCGCCCTGCTGCTGTGGCGGCACCGGCACCCGGTGGTCGTGGCGTTCGGCACGGCCGCGCTCGCTCTGGTCTACCTCGGTGCCGGCTACCCGTACGGACCGGTCTTCGCGGCCGTCGCCGTGGCCTGCTTCAGTGCCGTCGTCGCCGGGCACCGCCGGGCCGCCTGGGCGGCGCTCGGGATGCTGTGGGCCGGGCATCTGCTGATCTCGCTCTGGCTGTACCGCCGGCTGCCGCCGCCGGGCGACACGGGTGCGAACCTCGGCCAGGAGGTGATCATCGCCACCTGGGTGCTGATCATCGTCGCGGTGGCCGAGCTGGTCCGGCTGCGGCGCGAGCAGTGGGCGGGCGAGCGGGCCGACCGGGCCCAGGCGGCCCGGCGGCGCGCGGACGAGGAACGGCTGCGGATCGCCCGGGAGTTGCACGACGTCCTGGCACACAGCATCTCGGTCATCAACGTCCAGGCGGGCATGGGTCTGGCTCTCCTCGACTCGGACCCGGAGCAGGCCAGGGCCGCTCTCACCACCATCAAGGCGGCCAGCAAGGAGGCGCTCGGCGAGGTGCGCCAGGTGCTCGACACCCTGCGCGCCCCGGGCGACGCACCGCGGGCGCCGGCGCCCGGTCTCGGGCGGCTGCCGGAGCTGGTGGAACAGGCGGCGGGCGCCGGACTCGCCGTGGCCGTGACGGGGGAGCCGCCGGGCCTTCCGCCCGGCGCCGACCTGGCCGCCTTCCGCATCGTGCAGGAGGCCCTGACCAACGTCGTACGGCACTCGGGCTCGCGGCACGCGCGCGTGCGGCTCGAACACGGAGGAGGGGAGCTGCGGTTGCGGATCGACGACGACGGTCCGGCTACCGGGGCGGACGCGGGCGGCAGCGGGAACGGGCTGGCCGGGATGCGGGAGCGGGCGGCCGCCCTCGGTGGCGCGATCGAGGCGGGACCACGCGCCGACGGCGGCTTCCGGGTGCTGGCCGTACTGCCCTTGGACGACAGGGACGACAGGGACGACAGGGACGACAGGGACAACAGGGAGGACCGATGATCCGGGTGCTGCTCGCCGACGACCAGTCGCTGGTGCGGGCCGGTTTCCGGGCGCTGCTCGACGCGCAGCCGGACATCGAGGTGACCGGTGAGGCGGCGGACGGTGAGGAGGCGCTGCGCAAGGTGCGTGAACTGCGCCCCGACGTCGTCCTGATGGACATCCGCATGCCGCGTCTGGACGGCCTGGCCGCGACCCGCCGGGTCACCGGAGAGGAGGAGCTGAAAGACGTCAGGGTGGTGATGCTGACGACGTTCGAGCTCGACGAGTACGTCTTCGAGGCGATCCGTTCCGGCGCCTCGGGCTTCCTGGTCAAGGACACCGAGCCGGACGAACTGGTGCGGGCGGTCAGGGCGGTGGTGGCCGGGGACGCGCTGCTGTCGCCGGGGGTGACGCGACGGCTGATCGGGGAGTTCGCGGCCCGTTCCAAGGAGCCGGCCGCCGCCGGTGCCCTCGCCCGGCTCACCGAGCGGGAAAGGGAGGTGATGGCCCTGGTCGGCATCGGCCTGTCCAACGAGGAGATCGCCCGCCGTCTGGTCGTCAGCCCCCTCACCGCCAAGACCCACGTGAGCCGCACCATGATCAAGCTGGGCGCCCGCGACCGCGCCCAACTGGTCGTCCTGGCCTATGAGTCGGGGCTGGTACGACCGGGCTGGCTGGGCTGAGCCGAGCGCCCGAAACGGAGCAGCACGCTGACGACCCGGGCGAGGAACACCACGGCGGCGAGCACCACGCCCACGACGGGCAGGGTGCGCTCCAGGCCGCCGGGCAGCTCGAACAGCAGCACCGGACCGGCCACCGCCCCGAAGACGACCACGGCCGCGAACACCGCACTGCACAGCGAGTATCCGATCTCGACGGTGATCGCGTCCCGCTCGGCCTGACTTCGCCGTCCCCCGTACATCGTCATACCGGCAGTCTCACAGCCGTGGGGGGGGGGGGGGCGCGCGCCCCCCCGGGCCCCCCCGCGCCGGGGACCCCCCGA
>NZ_JBHXLU010000055.1:0-80241 GCF_042720695.1 Streptomyces sp. NPDC058457
CCACTGCCTCCAGAAACACGAACTGTTCGACGAACAGACCGCGTTCCCAACCCAACTTGCCACCGCAGCTTGACACTTAGCCGCGTGAGGTGTCTCAGTGGGCGGGAGGCCGTCCCCGCCAACTCAGCGATGACGACGAGGATTTCGTCATCGCGACGGCCACCACACGACCGGTCAAGCTCGGCCAGCCGTTCACTCGCTGGTCGCTGCGCAAGCTGGTCGCCTACCTGCGGAAAGTGCACGGCCGGGTGATCCGCATCGGCCGCGAGGCGTTACGGTGCCTGCTCGCCCGCCGCGGCATCACCTTCCAGCGCACCAAGACGTGGAAGGAGTCCCCGGACCCCGAGCGCGACGCCAAGCTCGACCGTATCGAGGAAGTCCTGGACCGCTTCCCGGACCGGGTCTTTGCGTTCGACGAGTTCGGCCCGCTCGGGATCCGGCCCACCGCGGGCTCGGGCTGGGCCGGACAAGGGCGTCCCGACCGGCTGCCGGCCACTTACCACCGCACCCACGGAGTCCGGTACTTCCACGGCTGCTACTCCAACGGCGACGACACCTTGTGGGGCGTGAACCGCCGCAAGAAGGGCGCCGGGAACACGCTGGCCGCACTGAAGTCGATCCGCGCCGCACGGCCCGACGGCGCACCGATCTACGTGATCTTCGACAACCTGTCCGCCCACAAGGGCGCCGACATCCGCCGCTGGGCGCGGAAGAACAAGGTCGAGTTGTGCTTCACCCCGACCTACGCCTCCTGGGCGAACCCCATCGAGGCGCACTTCGGACCGCTGCGGCAGTTCACCATCGCCAACTCGAACTATCCCAACCACACCGTGCAGACCCGGGCCCTGCACGCCTATCTGCGCTGGCGCAACGCCAACGCCCGCCACCGCGACGTCCTGGCCGCCGAACGCAAGGAACGCGCCCGCATCCGCAGCGAGAAAGGAATCCGCTGGGGCGGACGTCCTCTCAAAACCGCAGCTTGATCCAACCCAGTGTACCTATGCGGTCACAGCGCCAGCCGAAGACGCCTGCGGGCGATCGGCGCCGCCCCTGACTACGCACCCGCCCGGCCCGGCTCCGCTACGAGCCGCTTTCCACCACGAAGCGCAGGTACCGTTCCGCGGAACGTTGGACCGCGGCCGCCCCGTCGGCGCTGACCACACGCCCCCAGAACGCCCCGTAGATGCGCTCGAAGGCGAAAGGTTCGACCAGCGCAAGCGCGCGGCGGATGATGCTCGGTCGCTCCGGAATGAAGTTGGGGATGCTGTACATGAAGCTGACCCACCGCCGGTCCATCACCACCATGAAGATGTCACCGCTGAACAGCGCACCGCGCCTCTCCGGGTCGTCAGCCCAGTGCAGCACGGTGCCTCCGGCGAAGTGCGTGCCTGCGTTGATCAGCGTCATGCCAGGCGCGATCTGGTGAGTGTCGCCCGTCCAGTACTCGATCACCGGATCGGGCCGTCCGACCCAGTCACGGTCCGCAGCATGGACGTACACGGGAACGTCGAAGGCCCGGCCCCACTCGGTCATTACGCCGTAGAAATGCGGATGGCTGACGGCGATCGCGCTGATCCCACCCAGATCCTCAATTTCGGCGGCAAGGTCGTCATCGAGGTAGCCCACGCAGTCCCACAGCACGTTGCCCGACGGTGAGCGGATCAGCAGCGCGCGCTGGCCGACGGCCACCGACGGCACCGCACCCACCCCGATCACGCCGGGTCCCTCCTCATCAAGCCGACCGCGACGGCCGCTGGCGCGCAACTCGGCCAGCGTCGTCCACTGTTGGCCATCCCAACCGACGTACTGCCGCTCGTCCAGGCAGATCGGGCAATCAGCGCGCGGTGCCCCGTACTGCACGCCGCACGTGCTGCAGATCGGAAGCCGCACACCCGTGACCGACGCGACCCGCTTCGAAGACGACACCAGAACCTACCCCTCCATGAACTCACCACTTGACGACGCCGACATCAACAGCCGACCCTGCTGGGCCTCTTCCCGAGACCCTCCCCGACGAGACAATCCGCTGAGGCAGTTCACCCACTGGTACCGGCGCTGGCGCAACGCCAACGCCCGCCCCGCTGGGGCGAACGCCTCGTCGCACCCGCAGCCTGGCCGACCCGGCGAACCTATGCGGTCACAGCACTAGCTAGATGAATGAGTCCAAGGGCTCGTGGCCATAGGCCGCCAGCGAGCGGTGACACATGGCTGCCATCGCTCGCCCAGCTGGAGAACAGCCTTGAGTCTCCAGTGACTGGAGACGGCAGAGTGAGGGACATGGACGTTACGACCCTCTACTCAATCGGGGAGCTGTCCCGGCGGACCGGCTTGTCTGTGAGGACGATCCGGTTCTACTCCGATTCGGGGGTGGTAGCGCCGACCACCCGAAGTCCCGCCGGTTATCGGCTCTACGACCTCAACGCACTGCTTCGTTTGGAACTCCTCCGCACACTGCGCGAGCTGGGCATGGACCTGCCCACGATTCAACGGGTACTGGACCGGGAGCTCTCGGTGGCGGAAGTCGCCGCGGCGCACGCCGACGCCATGGACGTCCAGATCCGGATGCTGCTACTGCGTCGGAGCGTTCTGCGAGTCGTGGCCAGACGCGGGTCCAGTCCCGAGGAGACCAAGCTCATGCACAGGCTCACGCGGTTGTCCGGCGAGGAACGCCGGCGTTTGATCGACGATTTCGTGGATGGCACCTTCGGCACAGTGGATGCCGACCCGGCCGCGGTGGCCATGGTTCGCGCTGCCACTCCCGACCTCCCCGATGATCCGACCAGCGAGCAGGTCGCCGCGTGGGTGGAGCTCGCCGAGCTGGTCGGCGACGAGGATTTCCGTGCCCGGATGCGCCGGACGGCCATGTGCCAGGCCGCCGGGCGCACGCTCGACATCGAGAGCGATGCCGGCGAGGAACTGATGGAGTTCACCCGTCAGAAGGTGGCCGAGGCCATGGAGTCGGGCATCGACCCGCTCAGCGACAGGGGCGCACCCGTCATCGACGACCTCGTGCACCGCTTCGCCGAGGTGTTCGCACGCACCCCTGACACGGAATTCCGGGCCTGGATGGCGCAGCAGTTCGAAGAGGCGCACGATCCCCGGGTGGACCGGTACTGGCGGCTGGTGTGGATCGTCAACGGCTGGCAGGTAGTACCGAACCTGATCCCGGTGTACCCCTGGCTCATCCAGGCCCTGCGAAACGACCACGCCGCATAGTCACTGCAGTAGGGATCGCCCGGGATCCCTGAATGAATCCAAAGGGTGGCCTGCGGACATGGCGCGAGGGTGTCCAATGCCGGTGTGTGATGACTGACTCGGACACTCTCGCAACGGCACTGTACGTCAGGGTCGACGACGCGTTGAAGGCTTCGCCGCATCTGGTTCCGTGGCGTCCGGCCGTTGGAATCGCGCCCACGCTCAGTGACGCCGAACTGGTCACCGTCGCGGCGATGTCAACGCTGCTCGGCTACATCTCAGAGCGGAGGTGGCTGCGGCGCGCCGGCCGGGACTTCCGCCACCTCTTCCCGTACCTGCCTCAGCAGTACGGCTACAACAAGCGACTCCGCAACGCATCCGAGCTGCTCAAGCACATGATCAGGATGCTGGCGCAGGACACCTCGCTGTGGAGCGACGACGTGTGGGCGGTCGATTCCACCCCGGTCGGCTGCGGCTGCTCCCGTGAGACCGCCAGGCGCTCGGACCTCGCAGGCTGGGCACAGTACGGCTACTGCGCGTCGCACTCCCGGTACTTCTGGGGCCTGCGCCTGCACCTGATGTGCACGCTGGGCGGACTGCCCGTCCTGTTCGCGCTCACCGGCGCGAAGGCCGACGAACGCGAAACACTGCACGACATGCTCGACACCGCACCCGACGTCGCCGCCACCCATCCAGGACAGACGATCATCGGCGACAAGAACTACTACGGCCGCGACTTCGAGCGCGATCTCACCGATCGGCACCTGGACTTGTTACGCCCGGCCCGCAAGGGCGGGGCGGCGACGCCGCGTGCGCCGTGGTCGGATCCGGTGCCCGGTCCTGGCCGCCGCTCGCGGAACTCACGCCGGTGAGTACGTCGTGAAGATCGCGTCGGGGCGAGGGGCCGCGTACGGCGAGGCCGGGGCCGTGTTCCCGGCCGGCCCGGGTCAGCCCGGGTGTCGCTGCGGTTCGGGCTGGGTGTCCTCGGCGAGAGCGGTGCGTGCGGCCTGCAGCAGCTCTTCGGAGATCGGATTGCCCCGGGTGGCGCGAGCGAGGACGAGGGCACCGACCATGGTGCACAGCTGGGCCATCCCGTCGTCATCGCCGGTGGCCAGCCGAGCGGCACGGTTGCGTACTCCGTTGATGTAGACCTGCTGGGTGCGGGCGGCCTGCTCGGGCTCGCGCCCCAGGTCGGCAGCGAATCCGGAGACAGGGCAGCCCTCCGCAGGGTGATCACGGTGCCAGACCGACAGGTAGTCCTCGATCAGCGTCCGGCGGGCGGCCTCGTGCTCCCCGGTGTGCTCCTCGAATGTCATCGCCGAGTGTGCCGCCTGCTCGGCGAAGGCGTGGGCGATGGCCTCGTCGACCAGGTCCTCCTTGGAGGCGAACTGCTTGTAGAACCCGCCATGGGTGAGCCCGGCGGCCTTCATCAGATCGGCGACGCTGACCGCGGTGCCCTTCTCGCGGAACATCCGGGAGGCGGTGGCCACGACACGCTGTCGGTTCTCCTGTGCCTGCGCTTGGGACACGCGGCCCATGCGATCACTTCCCTAGGATAGATGTCACTTGCCATCTATCCTATCTCCTGTTTAGATTTCGAGTGACATCTATTTCGGATGGGAGATGCCCTGGCAGATCAAGCAGGGCTCTTTTCCTGCCATCCGCTGTCTGCGGCCGACGGCCTCCGTCCGGCGATCGCAGAACCACCGAAAGCTCTGGAGATCCTTGTGGCATCACCGCCCACCCCCACCGGTTCCCCGACGCCCGGAAGCTCCGCGCCGTCCGCGCCGGCTGCCCGGCACCGAAGCGTTTCCGAGGCAGTGCACCGCCGGCGCTGGGCCATCCTGGCCGTGCTCCTGTGCAGCCTCCTGGTGGTGATGCTGGACAACTCGATCCTCAACGTGGCGATGAAGACCATCGCCCAGCCCGCTCCCGCCGGACTCGGCTCCACCCAGGCCCAGCTGGAGTGGGCGGTCAACTCCTACACGCTGGTCTTCGCCGGACTCCTCTTCACCGCGGGCCTGCTCGGTGACCGGCTCGGCCGCAAGAAAGTGCTGCTCTTCGGCATGCTGGTGTTCGGCGCGGGATCCGCGCTGTCCGCGCTGTCGGACTCCTCCGGGCAGCTCATCGCCTTCCGCGCCCTGATGGGCTTCGGCGGCGCCTTCATCCTGCCCGCCACTCTCGCGATCATCATGAACGTCTTCGAGCGCGACGAGCAGCCCAAGGCCATCGGCATCTGGACGGGCGCGGTCGGTTTCGCCATCGCCGCCGGCCCCATCACCGGCGGCATCCTGCTGGAGCACTTCTGGTGGGGCTCGGTCTTCCTGGTCAATGTGCCGATCGTGGTCGCCGCGATGGCCGCGATGGCCGTGATCGTCCCCGACTCCAAGGACCCCGGACCCGGCAGGCTCGACCCGGTCGGCGTGCTGCTGTCGATCGCCGGTCTGGCACTGCTGGTCTACGGCATCATCAAGGGCGGCCAGCTGGGCGACTTCACCCGGCCCGAGTCCTGGGCGGCGATCCTCGGCGGCCTGGCGGTCCTCGGCGGCTTCGTCGGGTACGAGGCCCGCAGCGACCACCCGGCCCTCGACGTCACCTCTTTCCGCAACCGGCGGTTCTCCGCGTCCGTCGCCGCCGTCGGCCTGGTCTTCTTCGCCCTCATGGGCGTCACGTTCTTCAGCGTCTTCTACAACCAGAGCGTGCGGGGCTACAGCGTCCTGCAGTCCGGTCTGCTCGTGCTGCCGCTGGCCGCCTCCCAGATGTTCTTCGCCCCGCGGGCCCGGCTGGTCGTGGACCGCTTCGGCGCCCGGGCCGTGTGTGCCACCGGCCTCGCCCTGACCGCCGTGTCCTTCGCCGGCTTCCTGCTGCTCGGCCAGGACACCCCCATATGGGTGCTTGAGGTGCTGTTCTTCCTGATGGGCACGGGCATGGCCCATGTGATGCCGCCCGCCACCGTCATGATCATGTCGTCACTGCCGCGGGAGAAGGCCGGCTCCGGATCCGCGGTCAACAACACCTTCCGGCAGGTCGGCGGGGCCATGGGGGTCGCCGTGCTCGGATCGCTGCTGTCCACCACCTACCGCAACGGCATCGACAGCCACCTGGCCGTACTGCCCGCCTCCGACCGGCACACCGCAGGCGAATCCCTCCAGGCCACCCTGGCAGTCGCCGAGAAGATGGGACCGGCCGGCCGGGCGCTGGTACGGCCCGCGAACGACGCCTTCATCCACGCCATGCACCTCACCGCGATCGGGTCGGCGGCCGTCGCCCTGGCCGGCGCGGTCGTCGTACTGGCCTTCCTGCCGGGCAAGGAGTCCGCCCCGGCCGCCGGCGGAGACAAGCCCCGGCGCCAGACCGCAGGAGCCCGACAGTGATCACGAACCATCCCCGCCAGACCCCCGGTCAGCCGCCGCCTGCCGTCCCCTCAGTACCGACGCCGGCCCGCGTGGTGCGGGTGGGGCCTGCACCGGCTTCGCTGTGGCCGGCCCCCATCGGCCCGGCCATCGCACGACGAACGCCAGCACTGCTTCCGCTGACGCTCTGATCACACCCCGACCCGGATGTCCCATCACTCCCAAGGAGATCGACTCATGGTTGCCAGCAACCTTGTTCTCATCCCAGGCGCCGGCGGCGTGGGCCGTACGGTCTTCGAGCAACTGCGCGCACAGGACGTACCGGTGCGTTTCATGGTCCGCCGCGAGGACGAGCGTGCGGATGAACTGCGCGCGCTCGGTGCGGAGGTGGTCACCGGTGACCTGACCCGGCCCGAGACGGTGGCGGCCGCACTGCAGGACGTGACGCGGATGTACTTCGCGATGCGTGTGTCTCCGGACCACCTGCTGGCGGCGACCGTGGTGGCCTCCGTCGCGCGGGAGTACGGGAATCTGGAGGCCCTGGTCGACCTGTCACAGATGACGGTGTCGCAGATGACCGCCACCAGCACCGAGGAGTCGCACCAGCAGCGGCTGCACTGGCTGGCGGAGCAGGTCTTCGACTGGTCCGGCCTGCCCGTGGTGCACATCCGGCCGACGGTGTTCCTGGACTCACCGCTGTTCACCACGATGGCGGCGCGGTCGATCCGGGCGAACGGCACCATCGCGCTGCCGTTCGGCACCGGACGCACCTCACCGATCGCCGTCGACGATGTCGCCCGGGTCGTCGCCACCGTGCTGCGCGACCCGGCTCCGCACGTCGGCCAGGTCTACGAGCTGACCGGGCCGCGCTCGGTGGACATGACAGAGCTGGCCGCGGAGTTCTCCCGGGCGCTGGGGCGGCCGGTGTCCTACGTGGACGTGCCCGCGCAGAGGTGGGAGGCACAGCTCCCGAAGCTGGGGATGCCGCCGCACCTCGTACAGCACATCGCCACCATGGCCCGGCTGCACCGGGACAACCGTTACGACCGCACGGCCGAAGGCGTCGAGCGGGTGACGGGCACCCCCGCCCGGTCCATCGAGGCGTTCGTGGCCGCCCGCAGAGACTTCTACCTGGGCTGAACCGCGGTCGGGATGCCGCGAAACGAGTCGTCCCGGCCATCGTCCCGGCCATCATGCCGCCGGCGAGCGTCTGCGGGAAAGCCGATGAACACACCGGCGGCGATCGCGTAGCGGTGCTCCACACGGGCCTTCCTGGCCGCGTAGCCGGGGTCGCGGGAGGCGCCGTCGATCCGGAACCGCAACCGGGCCGCCCGACGGGGGCCACGGCCTTCCCGAGGGCGTGTGAGCTTCAGTGGTGGGCCGGATCAGGGCCCTGCCAGGAACCCGCACGGGCCCGGGCCGAGGCGAGGAGGCTCGGGTCGTGGGCGTTGACGAGCAGGAGGTCATGGTCCGCGGCCTGCCACAGCTCGGCGAGCCGCTCGTGGTTGGCCCGTACTCTGCGCCAGTCGTGGGCGACGGCACGTTCCATGGCGAGCAGCGACTTCGGCACCTTGCCGACGCCGTCGACCTGGCCGTGGTGGTAGAACGCGTCGCCTGCGTGGAGCACCCAGTGGTCGCCGGCGTCGACGGCGATCGCGGCGTGCCCGCGGGTGTGTCCGGTCAGGCCGATCAGCACGATGCCGGGCGAGATCCCGGTGAGCTCGGTGGCGGCCGCGAACCCGCGCCAGGCCTCGCCCGTCCCGGGTGTGTGGCGGACGAACGCCGGAGCGTGGGCGCGCTGCGCGGGCCTGTAGCGCCCCTTCTCGACGCGGGTGGCCGGATGGAGCGCCGCGGTGGCCTCGGCGTCGGTGAGGTGGACGCGTGCCCAGGGGAAGTCGGCCAGCCCGCCGACGTGGTCGGCGTCGCAGTGGGTGAGCACGATGTCGCGGACGTCCTTCGGGTCGAAGCCGAGCCTCCCGACCTGCCGGACGGCCGTCTCGGACTCCTCGAACGCGGGGCGCACGAAGTGCCGGGCCGGTCCGAACCGCCGGCCGGGTGCGGCCCCGTCGAGGAGGCCGAGACCGGTGTCGACCAGGGCCAGTCCGGTGTCGGTCTCGACGAGCAGGACATGGCAGACCAGTCCCTCGGGCGTGCCCCAGGGACGCATGGTGCCGCAGTTCAGGTGGTGGACCTTCACCCGAGCGCCTCCATCGTCGCGGCCAGGGCAGCGGGATCGCCGCCGATGAGATCGGCGTCGATCTCCTGGATCGGGTTGGTGCCGTCCCAGTTGGCGGCGGCCAGCCTGATCAGGTCGAAGACGAACTTCTTGGTGCCGCCGGTGTCGGAGATCTCGATGACGGTGCCGGGGTGGTGCCCGGTCTGCAGATAGGCGAACCGTCCGTCGGATCCGCCGATCCGGCCCTCCTGCCCGACGGTGAACCCGGCGGCGAGGGCACGGTCGTACAGGTCCTGGTAGTTCTCGCTCCAGTAGGCGATGTGCTGGACGCCTTCGTGGCCGGCGGCGAGGAAGTCCCGGTACATCGAGGGTGCGTCGTTGACCGGGGTGATGAGCTCGATCTGGATGTCGCCGCTGTTGGCGACGGCCACGTCCATGACCAGGTCGGAGGGCTGGCCCCGGTAGGTGAAGTCTCCGGGCCTGACGCCCTTGAGGTGGAACCACGGGCCGATGCCGGCCCTGGTGAAGTTCTCCATCGACGCGTGGATGTCGCGGACGACATAGCCGATCTGCGCGATGCTGCCGAACATGTTCGCCACCGGGCTGGGGGCGGGCGCCGGTCCGGTGTGGGCGTCGGCGAAGGAGATCACGATCTTGCCGGTGGCGTCGCCGGCGCGTAGCCGGCGGGCAGCCTCGTCGGCCCTCGACACCGGGTAGACGGTGTCCAGGCAGGGGGCGATCTTTCCGTCCGCGACCGCGGGCAGCACGTGTTCGCCCAACGCGGCGACCACCTCGCCGAGTTCGGCACGGGTGCGGATGCTGAAGGTGGTGCCGATCAGCTTCTGGCGGCGGAAGGCGACGGTGTCCAGATCGAGGGCGGTCGCGGGTCCGGCGAGCCGCCCGATGCTCATGATGGTGCCGCCGATCGCGGTGGCCGCCGGGAGCACGGCGAACAGGTCTCCGCCGACGTGGTCGAGGGTGACGTCGGCGCCCTGCCCGTCCGTGGCGGCGAGGACGGCGGCGGCGAGGTCCTCGGTCGCGGTGTTCACGGCGACGTCCGCGCCGGCGTCCAGCAGGGCGGCCCGCTTGGCGTCGCTGGTCGTCGTGGCGATGACGGTGCCCGCCCGGAGTGCTTTGGCGAGCTGGATGCCGATCAGGCCGATCGAGCTGGTGCCGCCGACGACCAGAACGGACTTGCCGGCGGTGAACCCGGCCTGGGTGACCAGCGCGTCGTGCTCGGTGACGAGACCGACGGGGAGGGTCGCGGCCTCCTCGAAGCCGAGCCGGTCCGGGATCGGGACGACCAGTCGTGGATGGCACAGGGCGTAGTCGGCGAACGCGCCGACAGTGATGCCCATGACCCGGGTCCCGGCGGGCAGGTGGGGTGCCAGCGGGCTCCCTGTCTCTACGACGCCCGCGACCTCCATGCCGGCGGTGAACGGCCCCTCGCCCTGTGAGTTGGCGGTGTAGGTGCCTTCGAGAGCGTAGAGGTCGGCCCGGTTCAGACCGGCCGCGTGGACCTGGATCCGGACGGCTCCCAGCTGTGAGGGCAGTTCGGTCTCTTCGAGGCTCCAGGCGTCTGCCTTGCCGCCGATGAGCGCGCGCATGGTGGCCGGAGTCGTCGTGGTGGTCGTCGAGGTCATCGGGGATCTCCTCTGATCGATGGTGGTCAACGGACGAAGTCGGGCGGCGTGGTCGTGAGCAGCCGCGGGTCGGGTGCGGCACCGGACATCGAGAGAAGTCCCCTGAGGATGCGAAGAAGCTTGAGCAGACCCCCCGGACTGCGCTTGTCGACGCCGCCGACGAGTTGCCCGAGGATGGTGAGCCGGTCGAAGTAGATCCGCTCGGTGACGAGGTTCTCGTGCTCGTCGAAGATGAAGTACGCCGTCATACGGGTGCGGTGCCTCGATCCGGTCCGGGGGATCGCGCCGAGCGGCCCGTTGTGGGTGCCCAGCAGCCAGAACTCCACGATCACGGCGTCGACGCTGTGCCGGAACGCGATGATCTCGTGATCCTGGTCGGGGAAGGCCACGCGGGTGTCCTGGTAGTACTCGCGCACCTCTCCGTCGCCGTCGTGGACGGTCATCTGGGCGATCAGTTCGTAGTGCGGATGCGGGAACGTCGACAGCGTGGCGTCCCAGTCCTGGCGGACCTCGTCCCGGAAGTGATCGAGCACGAGCTTCTCGCGGGCGCGCAGCACGGGTTCGGACGGCAGGGTGAATCGCGACATGGTGGCTTCCTCAGACCGGCTGGACGCCGTGGGTGATGTGACCGTGGCTGAACGTCGGCGTCGTGCCGGGGTTCGTCCAGGCACCGGTCAGCTCGCTGGAGGGGAAGAACTGCAGGAAGCGTGGGTCGGCCTGGCTGCGGTCGGCCAACGTCTTCTCCAGGACGGCCGAGTTGTACTGGTCGGCGGTGGTCTCGATCGTGTTGGCGTTGAGCACCGCCTCCTGCTGCCACTGCCGCGCCCACTTGGCGATGCCCGGCAGCCTGGAGTGCTCGGGGGTGAGGGCCTCGGCGGCGATGACGTTCTCGCTGCTGACCCAGATGCCGGTCGACGTGTTGACGACGAGGCTCTGGTTGCCGAAGACGTGGCCCGGCGTCCTGACCACGGCCACGCCCGGACCGAGGACGATCGAACCGTCGATCGGCAGGAACGCCTCGGGCGGAACGTCGCGGTAGGTGTCCGGCTGGTACCAGGGCCTCTGCAGCGGGTGCAGTTCGGCCATGCCGGCGAGCTCGTCCCGCTGGACGATGACCTTGGCGCGGGGGAACGCGGCCCGCGGGCGGGCGTCGAGGTCGTCCTGGTGGGCGGTCGTACCCACCCAGCGGCGCAGGTCCTGCGTGTGCAGGTGGTCGAACATCAGGTAGTCGACATCGCCCGGGCGGATGCCGAGCCTGGCGAGGTGCCCCAGCACCGTGCCGTGCTCGCGGACCATCCGCCGCTCCAGGACGCCCGGCGTCTTCTGGGCGAGGTTGTCGAAATACGGCGTGTAGCGGCCCAGTTCGACGTCGCTCGGCTCGAAGAGCAGTACCCGCGGGCGACCGTCGCTGTCCCGCCAGCGGATGACGAGCATGCGGTTGGTGATCGACAGGAACGGGGCGATCGCGCGCGACGCGCGGAACAGGCCGAACCGCGTGGGGTAGGGCAGCGTGACCAGATCGCAGGTGACGACCGTGTCCGGCCTGCCCGTCCGGGCGAACTCACCGCGGAACGCCCTGGCCTGGACACGTGCCGTCCGCAACCGGACGCCCGGCGGCTCTCCCGACCTCGACAGGTCGGACAAGGTGTCGATGCCGGCGCCGACCGTCGGCAGGTCGGCCACGTCACCGGGACCCCACGGAAATCGCATCGCCGCTCCTTCCCTCTTTTACCCACGCTGTGGGTATTAACTGGGCTGGGCCAAATATACCCACGTCGTGGATTAATTCAATGGCGGGCATCATGGGGTGATGACCGAGACACGAGAGCCCCGACGGGGCCGCCCGCCCAAGGGGGCGCCGCTGCTGAACCGCGACGCGATCGTCAGAGCCACCCTCGAGGTCATCGACCTGGACGGCGTCGACGCGGTCTCCATGCGCTCGGTCGCCCGAGTCCTCGGCGTCGACCCGAAGAGCCTCTACAACCACGTCGCCGGCAAGGACGGCCTCCTCGACGCGGTGGCCGAACAGATCCTGGGGTCGATGCGCCTGCCCGAGCCCACCGGAGACGTGCGCGGCGACCTGCTCGCCGTCGGCCACGCCTTCCGCGCCCGCGCCCTCGCCCACCCCCGGGCGGCGCAGCTCGTACTCACCCGCCAACTCGCGTCGCTCGAAGGGCTCGCCCCGGTCGAAGCCGTCCTCACCGCCCTCCGCGCCACGGGCTGCCCACGGCGCGAGGCCGTCTCGATACTGCGCAGCCTGGTCGCCACGCTGATCGGCACCCTGCTCCGCGAGGTGCACGCGGGACCCACGTACGGCATGACCGACGCTCCCGGCATCGCACAGCGCCAGGCCGTGCTGGAGCGGTCGGGCCTCCCCCGGGTCGCCGAAGCCGCTGCCGACCTCGCTCGCTTCGACCGCGACGCCGAGTTCGAGTTCACCCTCGGCCTCGCGCTCGACGCCGTCATGGCCCGCCTCGCCGCGTCCTGATGCGACGCGACCGTGCACAGAGGGCACGGCTGTGGGTCCGCGGAAGCCCCGTGAACTCATCCCGGCGAGCTCATCCTGTGGGCCGTGACGGCGGTCGTCGCCGACGCCGGCACGCGGGGGCGGTGGACTCGCGTACCTGACGGCCGTGCAACCATCCGACATACGTCGGGCGTCCGTACATCAGTACGGTCATGGCTGGTGCACAGCTGCGGTACGGGAGGGGACGACTGTGGACAGTGGTGCGATACGCCGGCGGCTGGCGCTCGGTGTGGCCTTGCTGGCCGCCTCCGGGGTGTTCGCCCTCGTGGCACCGGCCGAGGCCCAGGCCGTGACGACCGCGAACTGCGCCGGACGCGAGGTGCGGACCCTGTCCTTCGCCACCGGCACCGTGCACGTCTACCGGCAGGGCGGCTACGTCTGCGCGATCACCCTCCCCAGAAAGTCCGGCGGCAGGCGGATGATGTCCGTCAGCGTCCAGGCCCGCGGCAACCGCCCGGTCGTCGACAAGGGCAGGTACAGCCACCGCGCGGGCCCGGTCACGGTCCACGCCGGGCACCGGTGCGTGTGGGTGCGGGGCGCGGTGGGGCGCAGTTCGGTGAGCTCGGGGTGGATCCTCTGCTGAGGAGGATGATCCCGCCTGTGCGCATACGACGAGAGGTCCGCTGGGTCCTGTGGGGGCTGTGGCTTGGGTGTCTGGTGTTCTGCGTCTGGTTCTTCGCCGAGGCGGTCACGCTGTTCCGGCAGGCCGAGTCATGGTGACGCGGGCAGGCCGCGAGTAACGTCTGCGGGATGACCGCGACGCCTGTGGACTTCTTGGCACGTGCCCTGGACGCCCCGGGCGAGCCCCGGCTGCGGCCGCTGCCGGCCTTGGTGGCGGAACTGCTGCGATCCCTGAGCGCCCCGCCTCGGCTGGCGGCGCACCTGCGTGCGGTGCACGACGTTGCGGCCGACCTGGTGGACTGGGTGCAGGACCGGTACCCGGAGCTGGCCGTGGACCGCGACGCCGTCCTCTTCGGCGCGGCGACCCACGACGTGGGCAAGGTCCGCCATCCCGAGGAACTCGCCGGACCCGGCTCGGCCCACGAGGCCGCCGGCCGTGACCTGCTGCTGAGCCGCGGCTTCCGGCCCGGACTGGCCCGGTTCGCCGCCACCCACGCCGACTGGGACAACCCCGAGGTGACGATGGAGGACCTCCTGGTCAGCACGGCCGACAAGGTGTGGAAGGACAAGCGCGTCCCCGGCCTTGAGGACAGGGTCGTCAGGGCGCTGGCAGGTGCGACGCGACGGGAGCCCTGGGAGGAGTACCTCGCGCTCGACGACCTGCTCACCCGACTCGGGGCGGCCGCCGCCTCTCGCCTCGCCTTCCAGTCGGCCTTCCCGGTGCACACCTGACCCGGCCTCAGGATCCGGCGGACCTCCCGGACTTCCCGGACCGCTGAGCGTTCACACCCGGCGGGCGCAGCCCACCGGGTGCTCCCCGCCGAGCTGGACGTACAGGGCGGTGGCCGCCGGGCACGCGTCCCGTGCGGTCACCGCCCGCACCACCTGGTACTGCGGCTTCCGCTTCCCCGATCCGTCGCAGGCGGTCTCCCGGACCTGGCCGTGGCCCGAGCCGTAGACGCAGTCGCCGACGATCGTGCGCGGCCCGCCGCCCCCGCCGGGGTCACCGGGGTGCGGCGGCTCCAGGTTGCGCATGCAGGCGTAGCCCTGCGGGATCGTTCCGTCGCCGTCCTCGTCGCCGGTGGTGCGCTGGGCGCCGATGTGCAGCACGAAGTCGGTGGTGGCCGGGCACAGCGGCCCGTCGGCCACGGCGCCGTCGTACCGGGCGATCACCCGGGCCGCCGCCCGTTCGCCGCTGCAGGGCACCTCGGTGAAGCTCGCGGTCCCGAACGAGCTGCACTCGTCGACCGCGAGGAACTGCGCGCCGTACCCGGACAGCGTCGGGCTCGCCGTCGACCGGGCGCTGCCGGCCGGCGCCCCGGACGAGGACGTCCGGCAGCCAGCCGGCAGCAGCACGACGGCCAGCGCCACCAGAACCCCCGCAAAACGCCTGCTGCGCATACCGACCCCCCTGCCAGCGTGGCCCGCGATCACGGTCCACGCCAGCTGTCCGGGAGGCTTTCCGCCTGATGTGGGTGTTACGCCCGGTTCCGTGACGTACGTCTAGTACGTCAGCCCGTGGCCGATCGGATACAGCACCTGCGCCGGATCGTCCGCCCGCTGCACCGGCACCGGCAGCCTGCCGTGCGGTGCCACCTGGCCCGCGATCACCCGTGCCGCGGCCCGCAGTTCGACGTCGGTCCACGAGTAGGTCGCCAAGCAGGCCTTCACAAAGGGGAGTTGGGCGACATCGTACGGATTGCGCACCGCCACCGCCACCACCGGGCGGCCGGTCGCGACCAGCCGTTCCACCAGCCGCTGCTGTCCGCCGCCCGCCGTCACGTTGTACGTCCCGACCACCACCGCGTCCGCCCCCTGCGCCGCCGCGACCGCCTTGTCGGCGTCGGCGGCGGAGGGGTCCGTACCCGTGGACAACGCGGTTGCGGCGAAGCCCAGTTCGGTGAGGGCGGCGGCGAGCACGCCGGTCGGCGGTCCCGTCGTACCGGACGGGGAGGCCGGGTCGGCGCCGACGACCAGCACCTTGCCGTGCGTACGGCGGGACAGCGGGAGCAGACCGCCCTCGTTGACCAGCAGGGTGGTGGTGCGCTCGGCGATCCGGTCGGCGGCGGCGAGGTGCTGCGCCGTGCCGACCACCCGGCCGACGTCCTTCGCGGGCACGTACGGCCGGTCGAGCAGCCCCAGCCGGGATTTCAGCCGCAGGATCCGGAGGATCGATTCGTCGAGCCGTGACTCGGTCAGCTCTCCCTCCTGTACGGCCTTCAGGACGGCGTTCCAGGCGACGTCCGGGTGGGGCGGGTCGAGGAGCTGGTCGACACCGGCCTTCAGGGCGAGCACGGGCACCCGGTCGTCGCCGTACTTCGTGCGGACCCCCGCCATGCCCAGGGAGTCGGTCACCACGACCCCGTCGTAGCCGAGTTCGCCGCGCAGGATGCCGGTGAGGACGGGGTGGGAGAGGGTGGCCGGGTCGCCGGAGCCGTCCAGGGCCGGGAACTGGATGTGCGCGGTCATGACCGAGTCGATGCCGGCCTCGATCGCCGCCCGGAACGGGACCGCGTCCAGCTTCTCCCACAGCTCCCGGCTGTGCGTGATCACCGGGAAGCCGGTGTGGCTGTCGACGGCGGTGTCGCCGTGCCCCGGGAAGTGCTTGACGGTGGCCGCCACGCCCGCGTCCCGGTACCCCTGCGCCTCGGCGGCGACCAGGGCCCCGACCGCGTCCGGACCGGCCCCGAAGGACCGTACGCCGATGATCGGGTTGGCCGGGTTCACGTTGACGTCGGCGTCGGGGGAGTAGTCCTGCCGGACGCCCATCGCGCGCAGCTCCGCGCCGGAGATCCGGCCGAGGGTGCGGGCGTCGGCCCGGGAGCCGCCCGCCCCCATGGCCATGGCGCCCGGGAAGAGGGTGGCGGGCCTGCCGATCCGGCAGACGGCGCCGTGCTCCTGGTCGGTGGCGATGAGGACGGGCAGACCGCGCGGCTGCGCCAGCGAGGCCCGCTGGATCCCGTTCGACAGCTCGGCGATCTGCCGTGGATCCCGGGTGTTGTGCGTCCAGGTGAAGTAGATGATCCCGCCGACGCGGTACTTCGCGATCAGCTCGGCGGCGGTACGGACGCCGATCTCCTTGAGGTTGGCTTCGATGTCGGCCTGGTCGGGGTCGGTGGCCGAGTGCCCGTAGACCCGCATCACGAACAGCTGACCGACCTTCTCCGCAAGCGACATCCGCGCGACGATCGCCCGGAGCTTCCTGTCGTCGGCGTTCTTCTCCTCGGAGTTCGTGTCGCCGGAGCCGAGGGCGTTCGCGCCGGCGCCGACGGCCAGTGCCGCGGTGACGCCCGCGGTCGCGGCGAGAACGGTGCGTCTGGAGGGCACGTGCACTCCTTTTGGTGGGGAATGCACGGTAACCGGAAAGGGGCCGCCATCGGCGCATTGGAGGGGGGCACGTCGATGGCGGCGGGCCGACGGCCGTGGTGCGGCGGAGAGGGCAGGTCAGCTATCGCAGCCAGCAGCGAGGGCCGACACCACACCACGGAGACTCTTCCGGCAGCCTGCGTGTTGGACGGGCGGGGGAGGGGGCGGGTTCCCGGACGGACCGGAATTCCCGGAAGTTGGGAGCAGGAGGACTGCCGGGACGAATGTGACATGCCCCGTCAGGAGCGTCCCGTAAGGGGCGCGGGGAACTGCGCGACAAGCCCCCACCGACCCGCGCACACCGATCCACCTGTACCACCCCATGGACAAACATCCCCCCGCTCACGAGAAACCAGAGATCATCGGCCCATGCCCGCTGTCGCGATCCCCGGTTCCAAGTCCGTCACCGCCCGCGCCCTCTTCCTCGCGGCCGCCGCCGACGGAGTCACCACCCTCGTCCGCCCCCTCCGCTCCGACGACACCGAGGGCTTCGCCGAGGGCCTGGCCCGGCTCGGCTACCGCGTCGGCCGTACCCCCGACACCTGGCAGGTTGACGGCCGCCCGCAGGGCCCCGCGCTGCCCGAGGCCGAGGTCTACTGCCGGGACGGCGCCACCACCGCCCGCTTCCTGCCCACCCTCGCCGCGGCCGGCCACGGCAGCTACCGTTTCGACGCCTCCGAGCAGATGCGCCGCCGCCCCCTCGCCCCGCTCACCCGCGCCCTGCGCGACCTCGGTGTCGACCTGCGCCATGAAGAGGCGGAGGGCCATCATCCGCTGCGCATCGAGGCGGCCGGGGTCGAGGGCGGCGAGGTGACGCTCGACGCCGGGCAGTCCTCGCAGTACCTCACCGCCCTGCTGCTGCTCGGCCCGCTCACCCGCAAGGGCCTGCGGATCCGGGTGACGGACCTGGTGTCCGCGCCGTACGTGGAGATCACGATCGCGATGATGCGGTCGTTCGGGGTGGCGGTGGCGCGCGAGGGCGATGTCTTCGTCGTCCCGTCCGGCGGCTACCGGGCCACCACCTACGCGATCGAGCCCGACGCCTCCACCGCGAGCTACTTCTTCGCCGCGGCGGCCGTGACGGGCCGTGAGGTCACCGTGCCGGGGCTCGGGCGGGGTGCACTCCAGGGCGACCTGGGGTTCGTGGACGTGCTGCGGCGGATGGGCGCGGACGTCGAGATCGCCGAAGGCAGCACGACCGTGCGGGGCACCGGCACGCTCCGCGGCCTGACCGTCGCCATGCGGGACATCTCCGACACCATGCCGACCCTCGCGGCCATCGCCCCCTTCGCGAACGGTCCCGTCCGCATCGAGGACGTGGCCAACACCCGGGTGAAGGAGTGCGACCGGCTCGACGCCTGCGCGGAGAACCTGCGCCGGCTGGGGATCGAGGTCGCCACCGGCGAGGACTGGATCGAGATCCGGCCCGGCACCCCCGCCCCGGCCGGGATCAAGACCTTCGGTGACCACCGCATCGTGATGTCCTTCGCGGTGACCGGCCTCCGCACGCCCGGCATCTCCTTCGACGACCCCGGGTGCGTGAAGAAGACCTTCCCGGGTTTCCACGAGGCGTTCGGGGAGCTGGCCGCGGGGTGGGGGATCCCGTTCGCCGGCGCCTGACCGCGCCGGCGGGATCCGGGCTCACGCCGAGTCGTTGAGCAGCCGCGCCAGGTGTTGCCGCCCCGCCGCCAGCAGTCCGGGCAGCGGGGCCGCCGCCTCGTACCAGCGCTTCTCGTACTCCCAGCACAGCCAGCCGTCCCAGCCGTGCCGGGAGAGCACCTCCACGCACTCGGACAGGGGCAGGATCCCGGCGCCGAGCGGCAACGGGGTGGTGTCGTCGGCCGAGGCGATGTCCTTGACCTGGACATAGCCGAGGTGCGGGGCGAGCGCCGCGTAGCTCTCGGCGGGCTGCTCGCCGCCCAGCCAGGTGTGCATGACGTCCCAGAGCGAGCCGACCATGCGGTGGCCGACCGGACCGAGGATCCGGATCGCGGCGGCGCCGGTGCGGTGCGAGTCATGGGTCTCAAGGAGGACCCGCACACCGAGCGCGGAGGCGTCCTCGGCGACCGTGCCGAGCCGCCGGGCGGCGATCGCGTCGGACTCGGCGGCGGGCAGGTCCGGGTCGGCGCCGGGGAAGACGCGCACGTAGGAGGCGCCCAAGTCGTGGGCGAGCTGGAGGAGTCGGCGCGTCTCGTCGAGGACCGGGGCGTCCTCGCCGGGCGCCGCGACCCGCGCGTACCCGGCGACGCCCAGCACCTCCACCCCGGCCGCCTTGAACTCGGCGGCCACATCGGCGCGCGCGGCCGGGCCGAGGCCGGGATGCACGGGCTCCTCGGGGTGGGCGCGCAGCTCCACGCCGTGGTAGCCGTGGGCAGTGGCGAGCGCCAGCACGTCCGGCACCGGCAGACCGGGAACCCCGAGGGTGGAGAAGGCGAACCTCATGCTCACCAACCTACTTCTCACCGGCCGGTTCCGTGCAGGTCCAGCCGCCAGTCCTGGCCGACCAGGTCCTTGCCGAAGGAGCGGTGCGGTTTCTCGGCGGTGAGGACGAAGCCGTGGCGCTGGTAGATGCGGCGGGCGGCGGACAGGACGTCGTTGGTCCAGAGGACCAGGTCGCGGTAGCCGACCCCGCGTGCGAAGTCGATCACGGCGGTGACCAGCCGGTCCCCGACGCCGAGTCCCCGGGCGTCCGGCTCGACGAGCAGCAGCCGCAGCCGTGCGGTGCCCGGGGCGTCGTCCCGTACGCACATCACGCAGCCCACCGGCCGCCCGGCCCACTCGGCGATCCAGGTCCGCTCCAGGTGCGGGTCGTGGTCCTCGGCGTAGTCGGCGACGATCCGGGCGACCAGGCCCTCGTAATCGGCGTTGAAGCCGTACTCGGCGGCGTACAGGGCGGCGTTGCGCTGCACGATCCAGCCCAGGTCGCCGGGGTGCGGCTCGCGCAGCACGACCTCGCCGGGGCCCTCGGGGGCGTGCCCGTCACCGAGGATCGTGCGGATGGTGCGCATCGCATCGGCGAGGCGCGGCCGCTCGCCGGGGTCGACGGCGCCCAGCAGCGAGCCGACCGATTCCCGGGCCCGCTCGTCCAGCAGCCCGGCGGCGGCCCGGCCGCCCGGGGTGAGCGAGACGCGCCGCCGCCGCGGGTCCTTCTCCGAGGGGGCGCGCTCGACCAGCCCGGCCTCCTCGAACTTGTTGAGGATCCGGCTCAAGTAACCGGCGTCCAGTGCGAGATCGGACCGCAGGTCGGCCGCGTCGGTGTCGGTGGAGTGCGCGAGCTCGTACAGCACGCGGGCCTCGGTCAGGGTGTACGGGGCGTAGAGGTGGCGGCCGTAGTCGAGGGCGCCGATGAGGTTGGTGTAGAAGCGGTTGAAGGCACGGATGTCCTGGACGGTCATGGCTGGATTCCGATGTTTGACTGAGTCAGAGATACCGTGCCTCCGAGGCTATCCCGCCACCCCCTCCGGCCGGAAGGAGTCGGCTCGAACGGCGGTCCCGCAGGCTTTACTTGTTCTTGTTTACTTGGCCGTGGTCCTGCTTTTGACTTCATCGCGGCAGCGCCGTAGATTTGTACATGAACGTCACTAATGTCCGTTTCAACAAGGATGTGACGTGGTCCGCCGCAGAGCCCGAACGGGTGCGGAGAAACCCGGGCAATCGCGGGCGGCGGACGCGCTCGGAGCTGCGCGCAGGTTCCGGAGCGCACGCAGGGCGGCCGGCCCTCCTGACACGGCGGCCGTCGTTACACAACCACACCCTCGGAGAGGGGCGAAACCATGCGCGCGCACACCACACGTATGAAGAGGGTCGCCATTGCTGCGATTTCGGCACCCATCCTGGCGCTCGCCGCCGGAGCCGGAGTCGCCAGCGCGGCCACCCACGCGGCGCCTGACCACGTCGTCTCCTACCAGGACAACGGCGGTGGCGGCGGCGGTCACGGCGGCGGTGGCGGCGGTCACGGCGGCGGTGGCGGCGGCCATGGCGGCGGCGGTGGCTACGGCGGCGGTCACGGCGGAGGCGGCTACGGCGGCGGTGGCTATGGCGGCCACGGCGGCTACGGCGGAGGTGGCTACGGCGGCCACGGCGGCTACGGCGGAGGTGGCTACGGCGGCCACGGCGGCTACGGCGGCTGGGACGACGACTACGGCTGGAGCGGCCACGGCTACGGTGGCTGGGGCGGCGGTGGCTGGGGCGGAGGTGGCTGGGGAGACTAGCCAGGTCACAGCGTTTGAAGCTCCCTGACAGCAAAGGGTGGATCCGGGTGCCCGACCCTTGGGCACCCGGACCCATGCATCCCAACCCCTGCGGGCCCCCGGGTCCCGCGGCCGTGGAGGCGGTGACCGGATGAGGATCGTCTGTGCGGGCGGAGGCCCGGCCGGACTGTACTTCTCGATCTCGGCGAAACTGCGGGACGCCGGGCACGAGATCATCGTTCTGGAGGCGGACCCGCCCGAGGCCACCTACGGCTGGGGCGTCGTCTACTGGAGCGACCTGCTGGACATCCTGCACCGCAACGATCCCGAGAGCGCACGGGCGGTCAGCGCCGGCTCGGTGCTCTGGCAGCAGCAGGACATCCACGTGCACGGCAACCGGTACGACGGCACCGCGTACTTCGGCGGCTACGGCTACAGCATGGGCCGCGCCGCCCTCCTCGACGTCCTGACCCGGCGTGCGAAGTCCCTCGGCGTGGACGTACGGCACGGAGAGCGCCTCGCCGACCCCGCCGACCTGCCCGACGCCGACCTGATCCTGGCCGCCGACGGAGCCGGCAGCCGGATCAGGCAGAGCCGCGCCGAGCGCTTCGGCACCCGCCTGGAGACCGGCCGCAACCCCTTCATCTGGCTCGGCACGGACCGGCAGTTCGACAGCTTCGTGTTCGCCTTCGAGGAGACCGAGGCGGGCTGGATCTGGTTCCACGCCTACCCGTCGTTCAAGGGCGTCGGCACCTGCATCGTGGAGTGCTCCCCGGAGACCTGGCAGGGCCTCGGCCTGGACACGCTCGACGAGGAGGACGCCGTACCCCTGCTGGAGAAGATCTTCCACCGCGCACTCGACGGGCACTCCCTGATCAGCCGGTCGCGCGGGGCGCCCGCCAAGTGGCAGCGGTTCACGCACATCAGCAACAGGACCTGGGTCGACGACGGCGACGGCCGCCCCGTCGTGCTGGCCGGGGACGCCGCGCACACCACCCACTTCACGCTGGGCTCCGGCACCCGGCTGGCGATGATCGACGCGATCGTGCTGTCCGAAGCCCTCAAGGGCTTCCCGGATCCGCGGGTCGCGCTGCGCGAGTACGACAAGCGGCGCCGCGCGGAACTGCATCCCGTCCAGGCGGCGGCGCGCACCAGCATGGCCTGGTTCGAGCGGCTGGACGACTACCTGGACCGCGACCCGGTCGACTTCGCCTACGCGATGGCGGTCCGCCAGGGCGGCCACCAGTCCCCCTGGCGCTACCAGACCCACCTCGCCATCCAGCGCAAACCGGTACGCCGCGCCCGCCGGGCCTACGACACGGGCAAGCGCTGGTACCAGGACCGCAAACGCGGCGAGGCACCGCTGCCGCTGCTGAGCCGCTCCCTGCCGGAGGACCGCTGACGGTCGTCGGTCGGCTGCGGGCCGGTGGGGGCTTGTCGCGCAGTTCCCCGCGCCCCCAAAAGAAGGGGCGCCGCGCAACCCCCTGTTTTTCAGGGGCGCGGGGAACTGCGCGAGCAACCCCCACGCACCCGCAGCCGAAACACGACCCGGCGCGGCGGGAGCGGGCACGCCGGCCGGGACGGGAAGCCGTCGGGACGAGGGATGGTCGGGGGCACCTGAGCCGCGCCCCCCGGTGTCGGGGTTCTCGTCGCCGGTGGGTGGTCAGGTGCGGGGTACGCCCGAGGAGCCCCGCACCATCAGCTCCCCGCGGACCGTCGCGATCCCGCCCGGCGGCGGTTCCTCGCGGCCCATGGCGATGCGGCCGGCCCGCGCCCCCGCCTCCGCCAGCGGCAGCCGTACCGTCGTCAGCGACGGCACCGCGTCGATGCTGAACGGCAGGTCGTCGAAGCCGGCCACCGACACGTCCGCCGGGATCCGCAGCCCCGACTCCCGCAGCGCCGCGCACGCGCCGAGCGCGACGGAGTCGTTCGCCGCCACCACCGCGGTGAGCGACGGGTCCCGGCGCAGCAGCTCCAGCGTCGCCTCGTACCCCGCCCGGCGGTCGTACCGCCCGTGCACGGTCCAGCGCGGGTCCTCCTCGATGCCGGCCTCGGCCAGCGCCGCCCGGTGGCCCTCCAGACGGTGCCGGGTGGTGGTCCGCTCCTCGGGTCCCGCGATGTAGCCCAGCCGCCGGTGGCCGAGCCCGATGAGATGCTCGGTCAGCTGCTTGCCGCCGCCGCGGTTGTCGAAGGTCAGCGCCACCGCGTCGGTGTCCGGCGCCGGCGGGCGCCCGCACAGCACCACCCGGGTCCCCGCGTCCGCCAGCTTGCGCAGCTTCGCCGCCACCGCCGCTGCGTGCGGCGCGTTCTCCATCGCCCCGCCGGTCAGGATCACCGCCGCCGCCCGCTGCCGCTGCAGCAGGGTCAGGTACGTCAGCTCCCGCTCCGGCGACCCCCCGGTGTTGCAGGTCACCGCCAGCCGCTCGCCGCCCGCGCGCCCGCCGGGACCGCCGATCTCGGACTGGATCGCGCTCGCCATGATCCCGAAGAACGGGTCGGCGATGTCGTTGACCAGGATGCCGACCAGGTCGGAGGTGGCCGCCGCGAGCGCGCTCGCCGGCCCGTTGAGTACGTAGTCCAGCTCGTCCACCGCCCGCAGCACCCGTTCCCGGGTGGTCGCCGCCACGGGGTAGTTGCCGTTCAGTACGCGCGACACCGTCGCGGGCGAGACCTGGGCGCGGGCTGCCACGTCCGCCAGGGTCACCGTCATCTCGTCGTCCTCCGGTCGCGCATCTCGTCGTACGCCGTCGTACACAGGCCGATCAACAGCCAGCTCAAAGGAAGCCCCCTTGCCGTGCAGACCATAAGGCCATTCACTCCTGTTGTTCGCCCCCTCGAACAACTCGACCCCATCACGGTCTTGTACAGACCAGGGTTCAAAGGCTAGCTTCTGACCAGATAGAAAGCGCTTGCTGCGTTGCTGAGACGCACGCGGACGAAGGGAAACACGTGAACCGCAAGACGGTGCGTATCGCCATGAACGGCGTCACCGGGCGCATGGGCTACCGCCAGCACCTCGTCCGCTCGATCCTCGCCCTGCGCGAGCAGGGCGGACTCGACCTCGGCGACGGCACGGTGCTGTGGCCGGAACCGGTCCTCGTCGGCCGCCGCGAGTACGCGCTCCGCGAGATCGCCGACCGCCACGGTCTGTCCGACGAGCACATCTCGACGGACCTGTCGGCCGTCCTCGCCGACCCCACCATCGACATCTACTTCGACTCCCAGGTCACCTCGGCCCGCGAGGAGGCCCTCCAGCAGGCCATCGCCGCCGGGAAGCACATCTACACCGAGAAGCCGACGGCCACCTCCCTGGAGGGCGCCCTGGAGCTGGCCCGGCTCGCGCACGCCAAGGGCGTCAAGTCCGGTGTCGTCCAGGACAAGATCTTCCTGCCCGGTCTGCTGAAGCTGAAGCGGCTCATCGACGGCGGCTTCTTCGGCCGGATCCTGTCGGTCCGCGGCGAGTTCGGCTACTGGGTCTTCGAGGGCGACTGGCAGGAGGCGCAGCGCCCGTCCTGGAACTACCGCGCGGAGGACGGCGGCGGCATCGTCGTCGACATGTTCCCGCACTGGGAGTACGTCCTGCACGAGCTGTTCGGCCGGGTGAAGTCCGTCCAGGCCCTCACCGCCACCCACATCCCGCAGCGCTGGGACGAGAACGGCAAGCCCTACGATGCGACGGCGGACGACGCCGCGTACGGCATCTTCGAGCTCGACGGCGGCGCGATCGCCCAGATCAACTCCTCCTGGGCGGTCCGCGTCAACCGGGACGAACTGGTCGAGTTCCAGGTGGACGGCACCGAAGGCTCAGCGGTCGCCGGCCTCCGGAACTGCCGTGTCCAGCACCGCAGTGCGACCCCCAAGCCGGTCTGGAACCCGGACATCCCGGCCACCTACGCCTTCCGCGAGCAGTGGCAGGAGATCCCCGACAACACCGACTTCGACAACGGCTTCAAGGCCCAGTGGGAGCTGTTCCTCAAGCACGTCTACGCCGACGCCCCCTACCACTGGGACCTGCTGGCCGGCGCCCGCGGCGTGCAGCTCGCCGAGCTGGGCCTGAGGTCCTCGACGGAGGGCCGCCGCATCGACGTACCGGAGATCGAACTGTGACCATCCACCTCCCCGCCGCGGACGGGTCGGTGCGGGCGTACGAACCCCGCACCGAGCCGTTCGCGCTCACCCCGGGCACCCCCTTCACCTCGCGTACGGTCTTCTCGGCGGCGCACGTCGTCGCCGACCCGTTCGCCGACACGAACCCCGACGCGCCCGCCGCCGTCGACTGGGACGCCACCCTCGCCTTCCGCCGCCACCTGTGGTCGCACGGCCTGGGCGTCGCCGAGGCGATGGACACCGCCCAGCGTGGCATGGGCCTGGACTGGGCGGGCGCGGCCGAGCTGATCCGGCGCAGCGCCGCCGAGGCCCGTGCCGTCGGCGGCCGGATCGCCTGCGGGGTGGGGACGGACCAGATCACGGGCGGCTCCCTCGCGGAGATCCGGGCCGCGTACGAGGAGCAGCTCGCGCTCGTCGAGGAGTCGGGCGCCCAGGCCATCTTGATGGCCTCCCGGGCGCTCGCCGCCACGGCCACCGGCCCCGAGGACTACCTCGACGTCTACGGCCACCTGCTGCGCCAGGCCGCCGAGCCGGTGGTGCTGCACTGGCTGGGCCCGATGTTCGACCCGGCGCTGGCGGGCTACTGGGGCTCGGCCGACCTGGACACGGCCACCGACACCTTCCTGGAGGTCATCGCCGCCCACCCCGACAAGGTCGACGGCATCAAGGTCTCCCTGCTGGACGCGCAGCGCGAGGTCGACCTGCGCCGCCGTCTGCCGCAGGGCGTCCGCTGCTACACCGGCGACGACTTCAACTACCCCGAGCTGATCGCGGGCGACGAGCAGGGCTTCAGCCACGCCCTGCTCGGCATCTTCGACCCGCTGGGGCCGCTGGCGGCTCAGGCGGTCCGGCTCCTGGACACCGGTGACACGGCGGGCTTCCGCGGCCTTCTGGACCCCACCGTGGAGCTCTCCCGGCACCTCTTCCAGACCCCCACCCGCTTCTACAAGACGGGCGTGGTGTTCCTGGCCTGGCTGGCGGGTCACCAGACCCACTTCACCATGGTCGGCGGCCTGCAGTCGGCGCGCTCCCTGCCGCACTTCGCGCGCGCCTACGAACTCGCCGACGGCCTGGGCCTGTTCCCCGACCCGAAGCTGGCCGAGGACCGTATGAAGACCCTCCTCGCCCTGTACGGAGTCAACCAGTGACCGGCGACCTGTCCCGCTTCTCCATCAACCAGATGACCGTCAAGCAGCTGTCGCTGCCCGAACTGGCCGAGGCCTGCCTGGAACTGGGCGTGCCGGGCGTCGGCCTGTGGCGCGAGCCGGTCCGGTCGTACGGCCTCGACGCCACCGCCAAGCTGGTCCGCGAGGCGGGCCTGACCGTCACCACCCTGTGCCGGGGCGGCTTCCTCACGGCGACCGACCCGGCCGAGCGCGCCGCCGCGCTCGCCGACAACCGGCGGGCGGTCGAGGAGGCCGCGACCCTCGGCACGGACACCCTGGTCCTGGTCTCCGGCGGCCTGCCGGCCGGCTCCAGGGACCTGCACGGGGCCCGGGAGCGGATCGCCGACGCCCTCGCCGAACTCGGCCCCTACGCCGAACAGCACGGCGTCCGCCTGGCCATCGAGCCCCTGCACCCGATGTTCGCCTCCGACCGCTGCGTGGTCTCCACCCTCACCCAGGCGCTGGACCTCGCGGAACGCTTCCCGGCCCACCAGGTCGGGGTCACGGTCGACACGTACCACATCTGGTGGGACGACCAGGCACCCGCGCAGATCGCCCGGGCCGGTGCGGGCGGCCGCATCCACACCTTCCAACTCGCCGACTGGACCACCCCGTTGCCGGAGGGCGTCCTCAACGGCCGCGGCCAGATCGGCGACGGTGCGATCGACATGCGGGAGTGGAAGGGGTATGTGGAGGCGGCCGGTTACACCGGTCCCATCGAGGTCGAACTGTTCAACGACGGGCTGTGGGCGAGGGACGGCCGCGAGGTGCTGGCGGAGACGGCGAACCGGTTCGTGCAGCACACGGCGGACTGACGGCCGGTGGCCTGCCCGCGTCCTGTGATGACGGGCAGGCCACGCCCCTAATATCGGGGTGACACCCGAGCGAACGGACGCCGCCGACCATGTACGTCAGCCGGATCATCGTGGAGGACATCAAGTCCTTCCACGGCCCCCGCGAAGTCGACCTCACGCTGACCCGCCCGGACGGAAGTCACGCCGGGTGGACGGTGCTCGCCGGGCGCAACGGCTCGGGCAAGACGACGCTGCTGCGGGCCATGGCACTGGCGCTCACCGGGCCCGGGGTGGCCCGCAGTCTGGTGCCTCAGTTCGAGAACTGGGTGACGGAGGAGCGAACGGCGGGTCTGGTCGAGGTCGAGATCAGCCGTGACACGCAGCACGACCGGTTCTCGCAGGGCCGTCCGCCCGCTGGTGCGTTCTGGGCCGGGTTGAGTTGGAAGACGCCCCGCGACGGCATCGCAGGCAGGGTTCCGATCCGCCGGGGCGTCCTGTCCGGACCCGACGAGATCAGGTACACCAAGGCACAGACGAGCATCGCCCGCCGCGGTCCCTGGGCCGACGGTCCCGCGGGCTGGTTCTCCGCGGCCTACGGGCCGTTCCGGCGGATGGCCGGCGGCTCGGGCGAGGTGCAGCGGCTGATGCTGGCGTCCGGGCCCGTGGCCAGGCACACGAGCCTCTTCCACGAGGACGCCTCCCTCGCCGAAGGCGTCACCTGGCTGATCGAGCAGCATCTGCGCGCGCTGGAAAGAAGATCGGGCGCCCAGGGACTGAAGGAGTTCGCACTGGCGCTGCTCGGAGACGGGCTGCTGCCGGACGGGTACCGGATCGACGACGTCGACTCCGAGGGCCTGTGGGTCGAACGGCACGGCAGCCGCTTCCCGCTGCGGGAGATGAGCGACGGGTTCCGCACGGTGGCGGCACTCGTCGTCGACATCCTCAAGCAGCTGCACGACGTGTTCGGCGACGACCTGTGGGAGTCCCGTCCCCGGGCGGCCGACGGGGAGCCGATCGCGCTGATGACGCCCGGGGTCGTCATCATCGACGAGATCGACGCCCATCTGCACGTCTCCTGGCAGCGCCGGATCGGGCCCTGGCTGACCGCCCACTTCCCCCGCATCCAGTTCATCGTCACCACGCACAGCCCCTACATCTGCCAGGCGGCCGACCCCGGCGGCCTGATCCGGCTGCCGGGCGTGGACGAGGCGCGCCCGCCCGAGGTCATCGACCAGGACCTGTACGACCGCGTGGTGTACGGCAGCGGCGACGACGCCGTGCTCTCCGACCTCTTCGGTCTCGACACGCCCTACTCCGAGCGGGCCGAGCAGGTGAGGGCCGAGTTCGTGGAGCTGGAGGCGGAGATCTACGACGGCGCCCCGTCGGCGGAGTCGCTCGCCCGCTACCGGGAACTCAAGGGGCGGCTCGCCAGCTCGCCGTCGGCCCGCGTGGACGAGGTGGGTGCGCACCTCCGACGGATCGCGGAGGAGATCAAGGACGAAGCGGAGTGATCCGGCTTCGGCGTGCCGTCCTGCCGGCGGACACGGCGGAACGGCTGAGGGACTACACGGACGACATCCGGCAGCAGGCCACGGAGAAGGAACGCAAGGACAGGGCGAAGGAGCTCTGGGAGAGCCGTCGGCGGGTCCGCCCCGCACTTCTCATGGGGCTCGCGGAGATGGCTCCCGGCCACGAACGCTGCATGTACTGCGGTGACGGCCAGGGCACGGACATCGACCACTTCGAACCGAAGAGTCTCGCTCCGCTGCGTACCTTCGACTGGCTCAACCACCTGCTCGCCTGCTCGTTCTGCAACAGCAACCAGAAACGGAACCTCTTCCCCACCGCGGCCGACGACAGCCCCCTGCTCGTCGACCCGACGGCCGAGGACCCCTTGGACCACCTACGGCTGGTGCTCCCGCTGGGGACGTACCAGGGCCTGACCGACCGGGGGCGGGCCTGCATCGAGGTGTTCGGCCTCAACGCGAGAGCGGTCCTGGTCAAGGGACGCGTGGACGCCTACTGGACGGCCAGGGACTCCATCGAACTGTGGCGCACAGCCATGGACAAGGGCCAACGTGACAAGGCGAAGCGGATCGTCCGGGTCGCCTGGGACCGCCCCCTCATCGATGTTCTGGTAACGATGTTCCACCAGTCCGGCCATCCGGCGGCCGATGCCCTGTTCGCGGGGGAGGAGGAGGTCCTCGACCTCCTCCGCGATTCCGAACTGCGGTCTGCTTTCCTGCACTTCCGGGGTGTCAGCTACTGATACGACCGCCCCGCACGGCCCCGACGAACGCGGCCCAGCCGCCGGACGAGAAGACCAGCGCCGGGCCGGTCACGTCCTTGCTGTCGCGGACGGGCACGCCGATATGGCCACGGGCTGCTTCCAGGCACTCGCCCTGGCTGCCGCCGCTGTAGCTGGACTTGTACCACCCGGTGAGGGTGGACGCATCAGAGACGGTGTGCTCACTACTGGACATGTGCGTGTTCCTCCGC
This sequence comes from Streptomyces sp. NPDC058457, assembly GCF_042720695.1. Taxonomy (NCBI): domain Bacteria; kingdom Bacillati; phylum Actinomycetota; class Actinomycetes; order Kitasatosporales; family Streptomycetaceae; genus Streptomyces; species Streptomyces sp. NPDC058457. The sequence goes on from NZ_JBHXLU010000055.1 coordinate 29,638, forward strand.
TGCCGCTCTGACGAGTGCAAGTGACTCCTGCTGCGACAACGTTCAGCAGACCAAGACCACCGTCACCCGGCATCACGGTGCTGCTGTGGCGATCGGACGGCGTGGCCTGGGACACAGGATCGGCGTCGGCCAGGTGTGACCGCACCCGACCAGAGGATCGGGCGGCGGAGAGCTACCAGCCAGGCCGTATCCCTCCCCAGGCCGCGCGGGACCACGGGCCCACCCACGACAGCGGGCACGCCCCACCAGGGTGGCAAGACCCGACCGTGCCGAAGTGACCAGCCCGTGCTGTTCCCCGGCCTCGAAGACCGCTCGCGAGGTCACCAGGCCCCAACCGGCCCGGTTCATGGCGAGTTGGCCGACACGCTGGCCGACTCCCACAGGAACGGTTGACCCTCGACCTTGTGCAGGGCCCAGAGTGCCTGGTGTGGAGAACGACATGCGCAGCATCGGGGAGACGGCCCGCGACAGCGGCCTGGGTGTGAGTGCCCTGCGGTTCTACGACCGGGCCGGTGTGCTGGTGCCTGCCTGGGTGGATCCGGTGAGCGGATACCGCTGGTACGAGCCCGGACAGGTGGAGGAGGCCCGGGTGCTGGCCCGCCTGCGTCGCGCCGGGATGCCGCTGGCGGACATCCGTCTGGTGCTGGCCGGCTGGTCCGGCCCGGACACCGATCTGGTCCGGAAGCTGCTCACGGCACACCTGCGCCGTCTCGAACAGGGGCTGTCCGATGCCCGCGCCGAGTTCTCCGCGCTCCGAGCACTACTCGATCAACGGGAGAATGCCATGACCTCGCTCCGCACCGCCTCCGTCCGCCTGTCCGTCGCCTCGCCGGAGCTGGCAGCCGCGCTGGACACGGTTCGTTTCGCGGCGAGCACCGACCCCGAGCTGCCGATGCTCGGCGGGGTTCTGTTCGACATCGAGGGCGAGAGCCTTCGTGCCGTGGCCACCGACCGGTACCGGATGGCGTTCGCGCGGACCGCTGTCGCCGGGCACGACGGGGGCCGGGTGCAGGTCATCGTGCCCACTCCGCTCGCCGACGCGATGCGGGCGCTCTTGGACGGCGAGGGATCTGCGCGACTCTCTCTCGACGGTGACCGCGTGACACTGGAGGCCGGGGACCGGCAGGCGGGCGGCCGGTGCCTCGACCATGACTTCCCCGACTACCGCCGTCTCCTGCCCCGGGCCGGCGGACGCCGCGCCGTCGTCGAGGTGGCGGCCTTCCGGCACGCTCTGGAGACGGGTCCGGTCCGCTCCGAGGGGTCCGGGGCACCCGACCTCAGCGTGCTCCGGGTGGAGGACGGCGGGGCGGTGACCCTCTGCGCCGATGGCGACGGAGCCGATGCCGGCGAAGACCCGAACCGTGTCGCCGTCAACCGTGAGTTCCTGCTGGCCGCGCTGGCCGCCGGGGCCCGTGAGCGGCTGATTCTGGAGTTCGGCGCGTCCACGGCGCCGATCGTGATCCGCCGGCCCGAGGACGAGGGCGCCTTCTCGCTCCTGATGCCGGTCCGGCTGGAGAACTGACGGTACGTTCACGCTGCGGGGAGCCGGAACCTGTGTGAGGAGTTCTTCACACAGGTTTTCTTTATTTTCCCTGCTCAGCGTTTGCGGCATTTCACATTTGCTGTGGCTCACCTGTCAGTTCAGGTTTTTTGCAATTGCTCGGAACCGGGTCCGGCCAGGTCGTGTCTATAGGATTCGAGTCAGCCGCAAGGGGCGAGCAAAGGGCCCGACATTGCGGTTGGAAAAGGCAATTAAAAACCAAGGAGCTCTCTGTGAACATGCGTATCGCCGCCGTTGCCGTGGCCTCCGCCGCGCTCGTCGCCGCCGGTGCCACCGCCGCCGTCGCCGCCCCGGCCCCGGCCTCCTCGATCACCCTCAAGGCGAGCGCCGCCACCGTCAAGCTGGGCGATGTCGTCACCTTCACCGGCAAGGTCGACGGCATCAAGGAGGGCAGCAAGGTGACCCTCCAGGTCAAGGACGGCAAGAAGTGGGTCTCGCTGCCCGCGACGGCGAAGGTCTCCAAGGCGGCCTACAAGCTCACCGACAAGTTCGACAAGAAGGGTGTCGAGGTCCTGCGCGTCAAGGACGGCAGCACCGTCTCCAAGAACGTGTCCGTCACGGTCCGCTGAATTCGCCCACGGCACGCTGACGCCGAATACGTCGGTTTCCCCTGACCGACGGCCCTGAGATCCTGCCCCACCCCGTCCGATCCGGGGTGGGGCAGGTGTCGTGGGGGCGCTCACGCGCTCGCCGAATCCTATGGATCCTATGGGTGACCTGTCTTTACGGCTTCCTTAGATTGTCGTTAATTGACGCAGGCGTGGTGGTCGCGCTGGGGCGGGACCCGGCCGCCTTCGGCTGTGTGGGCACGGCGGGGCATCGGCGGAGTCAAATCGGCGGTCGCGTTGTCGGTGTCGTGCTGCACGACTCCCGCCACCTCGTCGGCGCTGTCGACTGCGCACCAGTGGAATAGGGCAGATCGGTCACCGACGGCAAGCACGACTATGAGGCGGGCGACGGGTGGTGAGGGCATCGGCGCTGTTCGGGATGCGGCCGTGGCAATTTGGTTTCGGCATCGTTCACGGGCGAGACCATCCGGCCCACGTTTGTGATTCCGAATCCTGCCGTTCATCTCTCCTCAGAAGACATGGTGTTCGACAGCGGGTGGTCCTGTCCGCCTGCTACTTGACCCTGAGCGAGTGAGTACCGGGCCGGCGTCCGCCTCGCAGCTGTAGCCGACGATCGTGAAGCCCCGCGCGAGGTGCCAGATGAGCCCCGGTCGGGCCTCGTCGTCGACCGACAGGGGGCTTCCCTGCCCCAGGATCTCGACACTGACGCCTGGAGTGTCCCCGCCGCATTCGGCGAGGCGGTGCTCGTAGAGCATGCCGCCGATGCCCATGCCTCGGAACCGGGGGAGGACTTCGGACGAGCACAGGTACACCCCCATGGCGCGGACGGCCGTCCCGTCCAAGGCCACATAGGTGTGCCGATACTGTTGGTACCAGGAGGTGCAGCCGATCACCTGACCCCGATGACGGGCGTAGAGGACGCTCTGGCCCGGGGCGAGGCGATGGGCGGTGCGCGCGGAGGCGAGGCTGTTCAGAGTCGTCCGGTCCGCGAATCCGAGAAAGGCGGCCGGCCACGGGTGCTCCAGTCGCTCTATGAGGACTTCGCTCTTGTCGATCAACAAATTCCCCCAGCTCCCGGGTCCGGTGTCCTACCAGCCGGTGCGGAACCGCGTTGTCCTGAATTCCTTGAGCATGGGTCTGCCCGGCATCAACTGAGGCACGTTCATGCCCCAGTTCGGGTTGCCCTCCAGTACGACGGGCCCGCGGTCGGACAGCCCCACGTCCCAGCCGACCGATCCGACGCAGGGGAAAAGGTCGTGTGCCCTCGTGCACATGTGCCGGACGGCGTCCGCCCGCGTCGGGGGCAGGACGTAGGTGCACGGGCCTCGGTGCACGCCCTGTGCGTCCAGGCCGGCCCCGCAGGACCCGTCTTCGTGGACCAGGTGCGCGAGCCCACCCTGTCTGCGGTTGGCCGCCACGGTTCCGGGCGCGCCGCGGAACAGGACCATGCCCACTGCCTCCGTGTGTCCCCCGAGCCTTGAGGTGACAACTCGCAGAGTCGGCAGGGCCGTGTCCCCGGAATCCGCGAACCAGACCTCTGGGCTGAGCAGTTCTTCCGCCACCAGGCGACCGGAGCGGACCAGCTCCGTCAGCACGACGCCTGCGGTCTCCGGCTCAGGACGCGAGTGGGCGGCCCACACGGACTCTCCCTGCAGCCCGAAGCGGTCCTTCAGCATCCAGCGTGTCCCGTGCGGGACGGTCGTGTGCGAGAACTCCAGAGAACCCCCGATGACCTCTTCGGTTCCCTTCCACACGCGCGTTTCCGGGCTGAGGGGTATCTGATGCGGGACGTCGATTCCCGCGTCACTCAGCCGTCGGTTGCACTCCGCCTTGTCGTTGAGCAGCGCGGCAGCCACGGCGCAGTTGTTCCAGTCGCGGTATTCCGTGCGGCGTGCCCTTGGCACCACACCGCGCAGAGCGTCGAGGTCCCGTCGGCCGCACTTGCGGAGCGCCGCGACATCACGGCTGTCGCAACTCGTGCGCAGCGCCATGAACACGGCGTCCCGTACCGGGTACTCCTGCGCTATCGCCTGTCGGTGGCGCCAGACATCCATCGCGCCCTTGATCCCGTAGAGGAGAGAGCGCAGTGCTCGACCTGCGGCCGTCGGACCGGTCGTCGCGGTAAGGACGGTTCCCCAGGCCAGACGAGGGGCGTTCGCGCGCGTCAGTTGCCGTCGGTGCGACCCGCACACGAACCGGATGGCCAGCCACTGTGGCAACGGACGAGCCGGCGCCCCGGAGGCGCTAGTCATGGACCATCATGCGCGACCGCTCCTGTGCGACGTCCGACCAGCTGCGCAGTACCCGGTTTCTGACGGTGCGTGACTGCGCGGCCTCGAACTCGGACACCGCTGCGGACACCGGGCCCGGGCCCTCCGGTATCCGCCCGGTCTCAAGGAACTCACGGAGCTGGGTCAGAGCGGTGCCGTCCAGGCCGGATCGGACGAACGCTTCGTAGTTCAGCCGGAGGAAGGATGCCGGGTTGCCCACCACGAGTTGCCCTATGCCGACCGTGCGGGTCACCACGGCGGCCATGCCGGCGAAGGACCAATGACCCATCACGGTGCGGGGATGCAACGAACTGCCGATCCCCAGGCCACTCCAGTCGAGCAGGACGCTGTGGCCCCCCACGGAGCAGTTGACCGACAAGGTGACCTGGGAGCCGACGCACGAGTCGTGAGCGAGCAGGCTGCCTGCGCCCACAGAGCTGTTGTCGCCGATCACCGTGGCCTGGCCGACCGGGGCATGCATCACGGCGTGTTCTCCGAAGTAGTTGCCGGAGCCGATGCAGACCCTGCCCTTCCTCTGCCGGGCCGTGCCCTGGCGGTGAGCCTGGCGGCACCGACCGCCGATGACCGAGTACGCGCCGAAGAAGTTGTCGTCTCCGATGACCGCGGGGCCGGAGATCACCACGCCCTGCTCGAAGGTGTTCCGGCGGCCCATCTCGATGTCGCCGATTATTGTCGGCCCCTTGGCCACGGCAGCCCCCCTTCACCAACCGGGTATGTCCAAGGCTTTGCGCACTTCGCCGGTACATGTTCTGATCAGGTCGATCGTCTCTTCTGACAGCGTCGGCTTCAGCCGGGGCGCGGAGCGCCGCCACTGACTGACGATCTCGCCGAAGCCGTCCCTGCGGGCATGATCGGGCAGGTGCTCGTAAGCCCAGAGCGAGACGTCCCAGTCGGCCGCGCGCAGGGCCAGATACTCCTCGGCGGTCTTCCGCCAGCGCTCCGCGTAGAAGACGGCGTACCAGGAGTCCGGGCCGCCGTACTGGGCGGCGATGTCCCCGTGCCGGTCGGGGTCGCACATCGAGCGATAGGCCGCAGCAGGTTCACGGAGGACGAAGACGATGCGTCGCCGGGTGGTGTGCCGCAGGAGTTGCTGCTCCGCCCACGTGCTGAGGACTGCGGTGGTGGCAGCGGCGGCGGACAGACGGTCGAGGTAGTGCTGGATACCGGCGACACCGGGTCTGTCCAGCGTGAAGCCATCGGCTCGCCGTGCGAACTCGTCGTGTTGCGCTTTGCGGCCCTGTTTCACCCAATGGCGATGGTGCACGATGTCGGGCTTGTTGTGCACGGTCATGCCGAACCGTTCCAAGGCATGTCTGAGGTAGGTGGAGCCGGAGCCTCCCATGCCGCAGAAGACCACCGGATCAGACGAGTTCAAAGCGATCACCGTCCGAGAGGATCCGAACCTCGGACCCGCAGCCCTGGAACACGCTCAGCATGGCGTCGTCCTCGGACGAGGGGGTTCCGATGTGGGTCAGCAGGACGGACTGCAACGAGTCGCGCTTACGCACCAGTTCGGCGATGTCTGCGGCACCTGCGTGCCCGGCGTTTCCGGACAGGCCGCCACCGCAGTCGACGACGAATGTCCGCACCGAATCGTCCACCGCACCCGCCAGCCGGTCGTCACAGACGGCGTCGCCGGAGAACAGGGTGTCGAGCACCCGGTAGCCAAGGGCTTCGGTGCCCGCATGGGTGACAGGGAACGCGGTGGCGCGCAGTCCTGCGAGGCCTTCCAGGTCGCTGGTTCGGTCCGCTGCGGCAGGCCTCCAGTCGATGCGGGGGGCGTTGCGCCGCTCCTCCAGCCCGAAGGGAGCGAGCAGAGACCTCGCGATGCGGATCGTCTCGCTCGTGCCGTGGACGGCGAGTGGCTCCTCGCGGAACAGCCCCAGCATCCACAACGAGTGGATCAGGCTGGGAAGACCGTAGACATGGTCGACGTGGCCGTGGGTGAGCAAGAGGTGACGCAACGCCCCGGGGTCGAGGCCGCGACGCATGATCTCGTGTGCGGGACTGCCACTGCAGTCGACAGCCAGCAGCGAGCCGCCGACTTCCACGATGTACGAGGAGTTGGCCCGCCCCGCGCTGGGCTTGGCCGATCCGCTTCCCAGCACGTGAACCGTGCCCGTGACGTGTGCTTGTTCCACTTCTTCCCTCTCACCTTCCCTCTTCGAGTTCCTGCCAGTTGCGCACGCTGGAGTTGCGCTCCGCGAACAGACGGTCGATGTCGAGTGAACGACGTCCCGCCTCCACCGCTTCGCGGATCGCCGTGACCCGCTTGCGGACGTTCCTCCGGTCGAGACCGCCCCGGAAGATCGGGGTCATGGTGTGCAGCAGTACCGGATCACCGACCGCGGCGGCGTATTCGTAGGCCACCCGCGGCTCGACGCCGCCGGTGAGCGCCGGCAGGCTGGCCTTTCGGTTGCTTCGCCTGCTCAGCAGCGGCATTATCGCCTCGTAGAGCGTTCCGGCGCGCAGGGCGGGAACGCTCAACAGGCCTATGTTGACCACGTCTCCGCCCATGGCGTGGATCATCGAGGCATAGGCGGACTGGCTCCAGGAAGTGCGCCCCGAGGGGTAGGCGGTGAGCGTGTAGGCGAAGATCGGTACGTTCCAGGCCCGCAGGTATTCGAGGACGGAGAACCCCATCGCAACCGGACACATGCGGATGCCGATCGTGATGTTGGGGAGCCGTGGCTGCAGCGTCGTGGCGATCTTCTCGACCAGTTGGACCGCGTATTCGAGTCGGCTCGTTGCGTTGAAGAAGAGCACGACCGGGTGGTCGTCCGTCGCCTCCTCCGCTACAGCCGCACTGCGTGTGGTCAGTTCCTGGTCGCTCACATTCAGACTGAGGTCCGTGATGACCTGTACACCGGCTCGTACGAGGGTGCGGCTCACCTCGTTCCATGCCTGACGGGCGGCCGTCTTCGGTACCGGCACCGAGAGCCATGGCGCAGGTCTGGCGGACGCGTCCAGAAGGCCCGTGCCGCGGGCCGGGCCGGGAAAGAAAGTGCCGTCACCGAGGTATCTGAACGCGCTGAGTCGCACGTTCCTGATGGCTGGATCGCGGAAACTCGTCCCCGCGAGCAGGGCGGCCAGCCCCGCCGCGCCGCGCTCTGCCATCCCGAAGGAACCGAGTTCCAGTTCGACGCTCAGAGACAGCCTCAGGTCGTCCTGAGTGGTGTTCGTGCGGTAGGTCATGTCGATCTCGGCCTGGTTGTCGGTCCGGTGGGCCAGCAGTCCCGCCCGGACGGTGGCTACGATCTGGTCCACGTGGGAGGACGGGGCGAGGACGAGGTCGTACTCCAGGCGCAGCGTCATGCCGGCTCCATCGGGCCGACGAGTGCCCAGAGCACGGTGACGGTCGTGGTGACGTTGAGAGCCACCGCCCATGGGCCCAGTGCCGTGTAGTGGGCCGCGGCAGTCGCGATGACGAACGCGAGGAGAGCAAACGCCGCAGCGAACTGGAACCGGACCGAGCGACGCCACATGCGCGCGTTTCCCCCTGGAGTCTTCGGCGTCACCGACGTGCGCAAGGCAGCCAGTGCCACAAAGACTGTTGTGGCGGTGCCGTCGAACTGGGAGAGCAGCCCCATGACAGTGGTGTCGCTGCTGATCGACATGCGCTCGGTCGCCTCGTGCAAGGCGAGGGTCACGAGGAGCATCACGACGACGGGCACCCATAACACACGGGCGTAGAACTTGATACGCACCTCCGGCCGCGTCAGTAGGACCGGACGAACGGGCCGCTCGCGTCGAGTGCGTCGCTGACCCTGAGCGCGCGCAGCGGTGGCATCACCGTGGAGGCCTCTTGCGGGGTCATCCACGCCACATCCGTAGCCTCGTCCGAGACACCGGGTTCACCCTGCACCACGTGGCAGAGGAACGCGATGGATATCGTGCGACGAGGAATGTTCTTGTAGACGCCGGTCAGTCTCACCGGAAGCACGGTGACTCCCGTTTCTTCGAAAACCTCGCGGACAACTCCCTGCTGCAGTCCTTCGCCAACCTCCAGCAGCCCTCCCGGCGGTACCCAGGTGCCGTCGTCCGCTCTCTTGATCGTGAGCAGACGACCGTCGTCCCTCAGAACGATGCCGGTGACGCTGACGGCATGAAGCGGTGCCACGAGATCGGAATCCACATGCGCTCCCCTACAGTCCACCGCATTCTAGCTAGGCGTGACATGAGTCACGCAAGACGCGAGTCGTGGAACGAAGCCCGTGGCCGAGCACGGCATACGGAACGGCGATCCGCGCCACGGGACGGAGACCGAGAAATCCTGTTCCGGCGTACAACCCTCCCCCCACCCCGCCGGTCTCACTTGGCGTCAGGGCTTTCGGAGGGGGATCCGGGGGGATCACGGGGGTTCTGATACGGAGGGGGAAAGCCGAGGGGACCCGGTCGACGGACCGGGTCCCCTCGAACATGTCCGGCTCAGGCCGGGGGTCAGAAGAACACCCCGCACCGCAGCAGCACGTTCGCGTACGGCCGGGCCTCGCCCGTGCGTACGACAAGACGCGCGTCCGCCGACAGTTCCTTCAGCCGTTCGTGCGGGACCAGGGCCAGGTCGGGAAAGCGGCCGTCCAGCAGCCCGGCGGCGGCCGGGTTGGCCTCGCGCAGCTCCGTCGCCGCCGTCGCGCCCTCCACGACCAGCTCCGCCAGCAGCCCGTCCAGCACCTCCGCGAAGGACGGCACCCCGGCCCGGAAGGCGAGGTCCACGACCCGCGGGCCCCGCGGGATCGGCATCCCGGCGTCGCAGACCAGCACCCGGTGCCCGTGCCCCAACTCGGCGAGCGCGCCGGCGAGATGACGGTTGAGGATCCCCGCCCTCTTCACAGCGCGTCGACCTCCGCCGCCGTCGGGTACGACTCCTGCGCACCCCGCTTCGTCACCGCCGCCGCCCCGACCCGGGCCGCGTACGCCGCCGCCTCGGCAAGGGTGGCGCCCCCGCCGAGCCGTACCGCGAGGGCCGCCGTGAACGCGTCCCCGGCGCCCGTGGTGTCCACCGCGTCCACCTTCACGGACGGCACCGACGCGACCCCGTGGCCGTCGGCCACCAGCGCACCCTCCGCGCCCAGGGTCACGACCACCGACTTCGGGCCCTTGGCGAGCAGGAGCCGCGCCCAGTCGGCCGGTTCCTCGCTCACGCACGCCTCGCCGAGGATCACCTTCGCCTCGTGCTCGTTCACGATCAGCGGGTCGCAGGCCGCCAGGACCTCACGGGGGAGGGGCTGGGGCGGGGAGGGGTTGAGGACGAAACGGCTGTCGGGGGCCAGGTTCCGTACGACCTCAAGGACCGTCTCCAGCGGGATCTCCAGCTGCGCGGACACCGCCCGGGAGGCGTGGAAGAGGCTGCCCGCGGCCCGGACGTCCGCCGGCGCGAGACGGCCGTTGGCGCCCGGGGACACCACGATGCTGTTGTCGCCGGAGGGGTCCACGGTGATCAGCGCGACGCCCGTCGGCGCCCCGCCCACCAGCACGCCCACCGTGTCCACACCGGCCGCCCGCTGCGAGTCGAGCAGCAGCCTGCCGTGCGCGTCGTCGCCGACCCGGGCCAGCAGGGCGGTACGGGCACCGAGCCGGGCGGCCGCGACCGCCTGGTTGGCGCCCTTGCCGCCGGGGTGCGTGGCGAGGGCGCCGCCGAGCACGGTCTCACCGGCGGCCGGCCGCCGCTCGACCCCGATCACCAGGTCGGCGTTGGCCGAGCCGACGACCAGGAGGTCGTAGTCGTACATCACAAGACTCCCTAGACACATGGGTTGAGGCGGCCGGGGCTCAATTCAACCGCCCGGCCGCCTCCTTGGTGGCTCAGCCCGTGAAGCCGGCCACGTTGTCCTTCGTGACCACCTTCACCGGCACCTTGATCGCCGACGGGACCTTCTGGTCCTTGACGGACCTGAGGGCGTTGTCCACGGCGATCTTCCCGAGCTGGCTGGGCTGCTGGGCGACCGACGCGTACAGCGTGCCGTTCCTGACCGCGGTCAGGCCGTCCGGGGTGCCGTCGAAGCCGACCACCGAGACCGACGAACCGGCCTTGGAACCCAGCGCCTTGATCGCGCCGAGGGCCATCTCGTCGTTGGCGGCGATGACGCCCTGGACGTCCGGGTGGGCCTGGAGCAGGTTCGACATCACGTCGAGGCCCTTGGTGCGGTCGAAGTCGGCGGGCTGCTGGGCCACCACCTGGATGCCGGGGTAGGCCTTGAGGCCGTCGGCGAAGCCCTGCGCCCGCTCCCGGGCGGCGGAGGTGCCGGCCTGGCCCTGCAGGATCACGATCCTGCCCTGGCCGCCCAGCTTCTCGGCGATGGTCTTCGCGGCCAGCTCGCCGCCGGCGACGTTGTCGGAGGCGACCAGGGTCGCCGTCGTGGCGTTGTTGACGCCGCGGTCGACGGCGATCACCGGGATGCCGGCCTTGTCGGCGGCCTGCACGGAGTTGCTCGCCGCGTCCGAGTCGACCGGGTTGACGATGATCGCGCCCAGCCCCGAACTGGTGAAGTTCTGCAGCTGGTTGGCCTGCTGCGAGGCGTCGTTCTGGGCGTCCGTGACGGTCAGGTCCACGCCCAGCTTCTTCGCCTCGGCCTGGGCACCGGCCCGGATCTGCACGAAGAAGGGGTTGTTGAGGGTGGACAGGGACAGGCCGATCTTCGGGTTGGCGGAGGAGGAGCCGGTGTGCAGGAGGGAGGTCGCGGCGACGAGGGCCACGGTGACGACGGCCGCGAGCGCGTACGTCCCGGCCTGCCGGCCCTTGCCGCCGCCCCCGCCGATGACCAGCGGGGTGGCCCCGGCCTTGCGGCGCACGGTGTCCAGGAGCACGGCGAGCGCGATGACGACACCGATGACGACCTGCTGCCAGAACGCGGACACGTTGAGCAGGTTGAGGCCGTTGCGCAGCACCGCGAGGATCAGCGCGCCGATCAGCGTGCCGGACGCCTTGCCGGTGCCGCCGGCCAGCGAGGCGCCGCCGATCACGACGGCCGCGATGGCGTCCAGTTCGTAGCCGTTGGCGGCCTGCGGCTGCGCCGAGGAGAGCCGGGCGGCCAGCACGATGCCGGCGACCGCCGCGAACAGCCCCGACAGGGCGTAGATGGCGAGCTTCTGCTTGTTCACCCGCAGCCCGGACAGCCGGGCGGCCTCCTCGTTGCCGCCGATCGCGTACATCGAGCGCCCGATGTAGGTCCGGCCGAGGACGAAGGCCGCGATCAGCCCCATCAGGACCATGACCAGCACCGGCACCGGCAGCCAGCCGCCGAGGGTGTCACCGAGGTGCGAGACCGAGTCGGGGAAGGCGATGGGGGAGCCGCCGGAGATGACCAGCGCCAGGCCGCGGCCCACCGACAGCATCGCCAGCGTCGCGATGAACGGCGGCAGCTTGCCGTACGCGATGAGGAAGCCGTTGACGAGACCGGCCGCGATGCCGGTGGCGACGGCGAGGACGACGGCCAGGAAGACCGGCACCCCGTGCGAAGTGGCGGTCCACGCCAGCACGGTGGCCGACAGGGCCGCCACCGAGCCGACCGACAGGTCGATGCCCGCCGCGACGATCACGAAGGTCGCGCCGAAGGCGAGGATGGCCGTCACGGCCGCCTGGACGCCGACGTTGAGCAGGTTGTCGGTGGTGAGGAAGTCCCCGGACAGCGCCGACATGGCGATGACGAGAACGATCAGCGCGGTGAGCGCGCCGTTGTCGAGGAGCAGCCGGCGCACGCCCGCGGCGCCACCGGCGCCCGTGCTGCTGTTCTTGAGCGTGTCAGTGGCCACGTCCGGCCTCCTTGTCGGTTGTGGTGGGGGTGGCAGGGGTGGCGGGAGTACCGGGGGTGCTGACGGCGAGTGCCATCACGGAGTCCTGGGTGGCCTCGTCCGCGGCCAGTTCGCCCGCGATCCGGCCCTGGGCCATCACCAGCACCCGGTCGCTCATCCCGAGGACCTCGGGCAGATCGCTGGAGATCATCAGCACGGCGGCCCCGGCGGCCGTCAGCTCGTTGATCAACTGGTAGATCTCGACCTTGGCGCCGACGTCGATGCCGCGCGTCGGCTCGTCGAGGATCAGCACCTTGGTGTCGGCGAGCAGCCACTTGCCGATGACGACCTTCTGCTGGTTGCCGCCGGAGAGCGTCCGCACGTGCTGACCGAGCCCGGCCATCCGCACGCCCAGCTGCCCGGCGATCCGCTCGGCCGCGACGTGCTGCCCCTTGAGGTCGACGATCCCGGCCCGGGTCGCCTTCCGCAGCGTCACCAGCCCGAGGTTCTCCTCGACGGAGGCGTCGAGCACCAGCCCCTGCCCCTTGCGGTCCTCCGGCACGAGCCCGATCCCGGCAGCCATGGCGGCGTTGACGTCGGACCGCCTGAGCGCCGTACCGGCGACCTTCACGGCCCCCTTGTCGTACGGATCGGCCCCGAAGACGGCCCGTACGACCTCCGTACGACCCGCACCCACAAGGCCCGCGATCCCCACGACTTCCCCGGCGCGCACCTCGAAGCTCACGTCGTGGAAGACGCCGTCGCGGGTCAGCCCCTGGACGGAGAGCAGCGCGGCACCGATCTCGGCGCGCTCACGCGGGTACTGCTGCTCGATGGACCGCCCGACCATGAGCCGTACCAGCTCGTCCTGCGGTGTGGCGGCGGGCACCCGGCCCACGCTCTTCCCGTCCCGGATGACCGTCACCCGGTCCCCCAGAGCGGCGATCTCCTCCAGGTGGTGCGTGATGAAGACGATCCCCACCCCGTCGGCCCGCAACTGCCGCACGATCGCGAAGAGCTTCTCCACCTCCTCCGAGGTGAGCACCGCGGTCGGCTCGTCCATGATGAGCACGCGCGCGTCCAGGCTGAGCGCCTTGGCGATCTCCACCATCTGGAGCCGGGCGATGCCGAGTTCACGGACCCGCGCGCGTGGCGACACGTGCACGCCGACCCGCTCCAGCAGGACCTCGGCGTCGGCCTCCATCTTCTTCCGGTCGATCATCCCGAAGCGGCGCGGCTGCCGCCCCAGGAAGATGTTCTCGGCGACCGTGAGATCGGGGACGAGGTTGAACTCCTGGTAGATGGTGGCGATCCCGAGCCGCTCGGAGTCCTGCGCACCATGGATGCGCACCTCCTCGCCGCCGGCCAGGATCCGCCCCGCGTCGGGGGTGTAGGCGCCGGAGAGCATCTTGATGAGGGTGCTCTTGCCCGCGCCGTTCTCACCGAGGAGTACGTGTACCTCGCCCCGGCGCAGATCGAAGTCGACGCCGTCGAGCGCGACCACGCCGGGGAAGGACTTGCGTATGCCCTCGATGCGCAGCAACTCGTCCGGGTCGCTCACGACGTGCTCCTTTGCACAGGGGAGAGGGGGTGTGGGGGGTCGGGGTTCTCGCCGCAGGAGCGGCGGACGACGAGCCGGGCGGGGAGGATGACGGACTGCGGAGGCCGGCCCTCGATGCGGTCGACCAGCGCGCGTACGGCGGCGCGGCCGAGTTCGCCGGTGGGCTGGGCGATGGCGGTGATGGGCGGGTCGGTGTGGACGAACCAGGGGATGTCGTCGAAGGCTGCCAGTGCTATGTCACATGGCACCCGCAGCCCCCGTGCCCGCACCGCGTCCAGCGCGCCCAGCGCCATCAGGTTGTCCGTGGCGAACACGACCTCGGGCGGCTCGGGCAGGTCGAGGAACCCCTCGGTGACCCGCCGCCCGCTCTCGGCCTGGAAGTCGCCCTGGCCTATGTAGGCGTCGGGGAGGGGGACGCCGTACTCGGCGAGGGCCTCGCGGAAGGCCCGCACACGTTCGCTGCCGGTGGTGGTGGCCGCCGGCCCGGCGATGATCGCCACCCGCCGGTGCCCCAGCCCGCACAGATGGGCGACGAGATCACGGATGGCGGCCCGTCCGTCCGCCCGCACCACGGGGACATCCACCCCCGGGATCCACCGGTCGACGAACACCATGGGCGTCCCGGCCCGCGCCGCCTCCAGCATCAGCGGCGAGCCGCCGTCGGTGGGGGAGACGAGCAGCCCGTCGATCCGCCGGTCGAGCAGCGTCCGTACGTGGTGGTCCTGCAGCTCCGGCCGCTCGTCGGCGTTGCCGATGATGACGCTGTAGCCGAGGGCGCGGGCCTCCTCCTCCACCGAGCGGGCCAGCTCGGTGAAGTAGGGGTTCATCACGTCGCTGATGACCAGGCCGAGGGTGTGGGTCTGGTCGGTGCGCAGGGAGCGGGCGACGGCGTTCGGGCGGTAGCCCAGCGTCGCGACTGCGGCCAGAACGCGGGTACGGGCGTCGTCGCTGACCGACGGATGGTCGTTCAGGACCCGGGACACCGTGGCGACGGAAACGCCTGCCTCGGCGGCGACGTCCTTGATGCTCGCCATCGCCGCTCCACCTCCTCGTGGAACTCGTGCACCGCGTGGAATCGATTACACGGATGCGTGTACCGAGGATTGGAATCGATTACACGGGCGCCGGGCAAGGGCCCGGAGGCGGCCGAAATCCAATCGTGACCGAAGGGGGGACCGGAGGGGACTGGCCCACGCACGGCCTGACCTGTGGAATTCCGGACATGACCCGAACGGAGATACGCGACGGCGCGCTGCTGCTGTTCGTCGCCGTACTGGAAGTGGCCGTGATCGTGGGCGGCGGACTCTCCACCGCCTGGACGGTCGCGGTGGGCGCCGGGTACCTGCTCTTCCTGTCGGCCTACGTTCGCGGGCTGGTGCGCCGCAGGCGGGCCGTCGGCTGAGGCCCGGGCGTCACCACCGCACCGCCGTGAAGTCGATCGGGCGGGGCCGGAGGGCGCGGGTGCGGGATGCCAGTCGCCGGATTCGGGCGGTCATGTCGTCCGGGGGCAGGCGGCGGCGGTCGCCGTGCCCGGGCAGCAGCCACTCGAAGCGCAGCCGGTCGGCGGCCCGGGTCAGCGAGGCGGCCAGTTCGTGGACGGAGTACCAGGTGATGCTGTCGACCACCTCGATGTCCGCCGTCGTACGCGACCAGTAGAAGCTGTCGCCGCTGAAGCAGTACCGCTCGTCGGCCAGGTAGAGCACGCTGCCCCGGGTGTGCCCGGGGAAGGGCAGGGCGAGCACCCCCTCGGCGATCTCGGCCGGTTCGGTGCCGCGCAGCACCCGGTCGGCGTCCGGGGCGGCGTCGAGATCGCCCTCGTGGATCCAGAGCCGGGCGCCGAAGCGGTCGGCGTACCGGCGGCCGTGCGCGGCGTGGTCGCGGTGGGTGAGGAGTACGTCGGTGACGGGCCCCGGCGCCTCGTGGCGGGCGGCGAGCGCCGGGCTCCAGCGCGGGGTGTCGATCATCATCGACGTGCCGTCGGGGCGGCGCAGGAGGTAGGAGTTGGCGCCGGCGGTGTGCGGGGAGTTGTGCCCGCACAGATGCACGGTGCCGGTGTCGTCCAGGGCCATCGGGAACGGATCCCGTGCCGGGTCCAGCCGCCCGCCCGGGGGACGGACGGAGCGGGTGGGGCAGGCGTGCGCCGCCGCGTGTAACCGCTCCGCCTCCGCCGCGTCGCGCGGCTGCCGCAGTACGGCCGAGCGTCCCGCCACCTCCCCGATGAGCCCCGGGGCGAGCTGCCGAGCGGCATCGCAGTTCGCACAGCGCCCGTCCACCCGCCAGCCGTGCCCGGCCTGTTCGGTTCCCATGACCCCGTCCCCCTCCGTTCCCGTACTGCCGGTCGCCTCAGGGGTATCCCGGGCCGTACGGAAAGCGGAAGGGGGTCAGGACCTGGTGGTTACGGCGAGGGGCTGCTCTGTCGCTGCTCTGCCGCCCGCTCCTCACATCTCTTTCGGCTTGAACACCGCGAAGGTCGCGCCCTGCGGGTCGGCGACCACGGACATCCGGCCGGCCATCATCTCGAACGGCGGTGCGATCACCGTGCCGTTGCGCTTGACCAGGGCGTCCACGGTGGAGTCGACGTCGTCGACCGCGAAGTAGGTGAGCCAGTGCGGCGGGACGCCGGGGCGGTCGTCGCCGAGCCGGGCGGCGCCGCCGACGCCGCGGTCGCCGACGTTCAGCGACCAGTAGTTCCCGCCGGCGCCCTCCATCGGCTGGATCTCGATCCCGAAGGCCTCGCCGTAGAAGCCGGTGGCGGCGGGTACGTCGGTGGTGTTCAGCTCGTTCCAGATCAGTGCGCCCGGCTCGTTGACGATCCCGGCGCCGTGGAACTCGCCCGGCTGCCACACCCCGAACACCGCGCCCTGCGGGTCGGCGGCGATCAGCATCCGGCCGATGTCGCCGACGTCCATCACCGGGGCGATCAGCGTGCCGCCCGCCGAGACGATCGTGTCCTGGGTGGCCTGCGCGTCGGTGCTGGCCAGGTAGGTGGTCCACACCGTCGGCGGCTCCGGCTGCCCCTCGGGTGCCATGGCGGAGCCGATGCCGGCCACCGGCTTGCCCTGCAGCGTGCAGACCGCGTACCCGCCGAAGTCGGCCCCGCCGACCTCGCCCTGCCAGCCGAACAGGTCACGGTAGAAGTCCAGCGCCGCCTGCTGGTCCTGCGCCATCAGATCGACCCAGCACGGGGTGCCGGTCGGGTACGGAGTGGTGATCTCGGGCATGTGCATTTCTCCCTGCGCGCGAAGAAGTTCCCCGCCGCCCACCTTCACCGTACCGGCGGGTTCCCGCCACCGGAACGGCCGGAGTTTTACGCTCGGCTCACCCGGAAGTGGCCGCCAGCCCCAGCCGCCCCCGGGTCACCGCCAGGACGACGGCCGCCGCCAGTACCGAGGCGAACAGGAAGGCACGGGTGGTGTTCTCGACCGTGCCGTGCGGGAACAGGTCCGCCCAGGCCACGGAGAAGTAGTTGTTGACGCTGGTGTGCAGCAGCATGACCAGCGGCATGCTCTCGCCGGAGCGGTTGAAGACCCAGGTCATCACGTAGCTGAAGGCGAGCGTGGTGACCATGAACTCCAGTGGCCGCACCGGGCTCACGCCGGGTCCGCCGCCCCATTCGGTGAGGAACAGCGGCAGGTGCCAGGCACCCCACAGCAGCCCGACGACGAGGGTGGCGACCAGCGGACCGTACCGCCGCTGCATCCGCGGCATCGCGAACTCGCGCCAGCCCGGCTCCTCCGCGAGGCCGGTGGTGACCATCTGGACGACCAGGCCCGGTAGGTACGCGGCGAGTACGGCCGCCGGCGGCAGCGCGGGGTCCTGGCCGGTCAGCGCGGCCGAGGCGAGGGTCAGCGCGGCGGGCACGGAGACCGCGACCACCAGGAACCACCGCCACCGCACCTTGAGCCTGGTCATCCGCCCCCGCCACTCCCGCAGCCCGGCGCGCCCCTCCGTCATCCCGGTGACGAACAGCGCCGACCCGATGGGCCCGAGGTAGGCGCCGGGCAGCACCCCGAGCAGCTGACTCCCGGCCGCGCCGCCGGGGAAGGCCCAGTGCCACACCCCCAGCCCGTTCCCGGACAGGATGTACGGCGTCCAGGCCAGCCAGCTCATGCTCATGGCCAGGGCGAAGAACCAGGTCAGCGGGCGGCGGTGGACACGGGCCCGCAGGGATGTGGCGGCCTGCGGCTGCGGGGGGCTGGTGGTGACGGTCACCGGGGTCCCTTCGGGGCGTTCGGAGGTGTGCCTGCGATGCCACCAGCACACCAACACCGAGCCCCGCGATCATTGCCGCGTGCGCCCCGACTGCCGGTACAGCAGGCTGTACCGGGGCGCCCTCGCCGGTGGCGCCGCCGACCCCGTGCAGTCCCGGAGTTCCGCTCGGCCCGCCCGCCCGCCCGCCGTGCCGAACGGCGCACGGATCACGTACTCGACGGATCCGGTGCCCATGCAAAAAGGCGGTCAACTTTGTTGAGGGTGTGGGGATTTGGTGTTGCTCAAGCGTTGATGTGCCCACTTCACTTGCGGCCGTCACGGTGGATATGGCAGCGGGGGATTCGATGCGTACCACGCGTTATTTGTCATGCTCCAGAACCATGCGGTTGGCCGCACGGACGGCCGCGCTCGTCTGCCCACTCGCCCTGCTTGTCCCAGGCGGTTCGGTGGTCGCCGCCGCGGACCCGAACGACTCGTCCAGCGGTGCCACGGACTCGCCGGGTGCCTCGGACACGGCCTTGGCCCGAGCGCAGGCCGAAGAGCAGGGCAAACGGGTCGGGATCACCAGCAAGCGCACCGAGGGCTCGACCACGTGGGCCGACCCGCACGGCACACTGACCACCGAGGTCTTCCAGGAGCCGATCCGGGTCCGTCAGGGCGGTTCCTGGACGCCCGTCGACACGACACTCGCCGACACGGGAGCCGCGGTCACACCCGGCGCGACGGTGGCGGACCTGAACCTCTCCGACGGCGGGGCGGGCCCCTTCGCCAAGGTGGCGGACGACGGGACCTCGCTGGCTCAGAGCCCCGGCCGGGGATCTCCGGTCACCCACCACTACGAGGTGCGCGCCAGGGGCTACTACGGCGGCGCGAAGACGAGTACGGCCTACATCCCCACCGCCAAGCACTGCGCCTACTGCCAAAAAGACACCGAGTTCACCCCGACTACCCCCCGCGCCATCACCTGGACCGACGGCGCCAGTCTCGCCGATGTGATCGGCATCGACTCGTCGGCCGAGACCGGTTACTCCAGCGACGCGACGGTGGATTACATCTTCAACGCCAACCGCTACTTCTGCGGCACCGGCGGAGCGCCGGGCGGCAGCCATCCGTACAACTTCGTCGCCACCACCACGAAAAGCGGACACACCCGATGAACGTAAAGCGGTCGCTGCCGGCTCTCATCCTGCTCGCGG
This sequence comes from Streptomyces sp. NPDC058457, assembly GCF_042720695.1. Classification (NCBI taxonomy): domain Bacteria; kingdom Bacillati; phylum Actinomycetota; class Actinomycetes; order Kitasatosporales; family Streptomycetaceae; genus Streptomyces; species Streptomyces sp. NPDC058457. The sequence continues at coordinate 48,756 of NZ_JBHXLU010000055.1, forward strand.
CGCTGGTGACAGGCTGCTCCTTGGTCCATCAACAGGATTCCACGGACGGACCGTTGAACGGACCCGGCTATGCCGACGCCGGATCAGGCGAGGTGTGCATTCCGGCGAAGACGGGCGGCAGCATCGCCTTCGGCGGGGACGAGCTGCACAACTACGGCAGCAAGGCGGTCGTAGTCGACAAGATCACGCTGAAGGAGGCGAGCGGTCTACGACTGGTCGAGTCGGTCATCGTGTCCAACTCGACGGCCTTCATCGGTTACGGCCACGGTTGGCCACCCGATCCAGAGGCAATCGACCAACCCGGCATCGACTGGGCCCACCGCCGCAAGGCCGTGGGAGCGACCATCGCCCCCCAATCGGACAACGCGAAAGTCGCGAACAACCTGGTCCTGCATCTCCAGGTCAGCGCCGCCTCCGGGGTGCGCATGGCCGGGATCCTGGTCCGCTATCACGTAGGCGACTCCACCTACGTATGGCACAACGTGATGGGCCTGACCGTGGAGACGAAGAAGAAGAAATGCTGAACCGCCCATGCCCCGTCGCTTCATGACGAGCATCCCGGCAGCGGCTACGTTTCGTACCCGGCGAGCGATGCACACGGGCCCAGCTCAACCTGGACATCGCTCCCGACCCCGCCTGGCAACTGTGTGCCGTGCCGGCCGCCGACGCCACCCGCAACACCTGCACGGGCGACAAGGGTACGTTCATTCGCCCGGTGCGGCGGCTGGCGCGCGTACGAACTCGGGCTGGTCGAGCAGGCGCAGCCAGCTTCCGTCGGGCTGGCGCCTGACGACCTGGGCCCGTGCGCCGGTGCCGTCCTTCGGCGGGGTCGAGGTGAGGGCGATGTCGCCGCTGACCAACGTCGGCAGCGGTTGTTCCGGCTCGAAGCGGGGGCCGCCCGCCAGCACCTCCTCCCACAGCGCGCGGATCGCCTCCCGCCCCACCGTCAGCTCGCCCGGCGGGAAGGCCAGCACCGCATCCTCCTCGTAGAGCGCCGCGACCCCGGCCGCGTCACCGGCGTTGGACCGCTCGACGAACAGGCGGGTGATGTCCTCGGGCCGCATGGCCTTCTCGTACTCCGGCACGGGGTACCTCCTGAGCTCTGACTCCGTTGTCCGTCAGCCTGGTTGGCGACCAGTCAGAAGTCCAACAGATAGATCTTCTGCCAACTAGAATTGGTGGTCATGGATTTGAGGCAGCTGGAGTACTTCGTCGCAGTCGCGGAAGAGCAGAACTTCACCCGTGCGGCCGAGCGGGTGCACATCAGCCAGTCCGGTGTCAGCGCCCAGATCCGCCAGCTCGAACGGGAACTCGGTGCCGAGCTGTTCGACCGGTCTGCCCGCACGGTCACCCTCACCGTCGCGGGAAGGGTCGCACTCGAACACGCCCGGGCCGCACTCGCCGCGGCCGGGGCGGTCGGCCGGGCGGTGGGTGACGTGACCGGACTGGTCCGGGGCCGGCTCACCGTCGGAATGGTCGTCGGCTGCACCCTCACCCCGCTGTTCGACGCCCTCGCCGCGTTCCACGAGGCGCACCCCGGTGTGGAGATCCTGCTCCTGGAGGACGGCTCCGACCGGCTCGTCGAAGGCGTGCGCAGTGGCGCCGTCGACCTGGCACTGGTCGGGGTCGCGGCCGCCGTTCCCGACGGGCTGGACGCGCTGACCATCGTCAGCGAACGGCTCGTCGTGGCGGTCCCGGACGGGCACCCCCTGGCGGAACGGCGACGGGTCATCCTGCGTGACCTGATGAGCCACCCGATCGTGTGCATGCCGGCCGGCACCGGCCTGCGCGCGGTGTTCGACCGGGCCTGCGCCGCGCAGGAGCTCCAGCCCGTGATCGCGCTGCAGGCCAGTGCCCCGGACGCCGTCGCCGGTCTCGCCGCCCGCGGGCTCGGCGTCGCCGTCCTCAGCGAGTCGATGGCCGCGAACCACCGTGACCGGCTCGTCGCCCGCACCATCGACGACGTCGGGACACCGGCACTGCTGGCCCTGATCTGGAAGAGCGCGCACAACCCGGCGGTGCGCGAACTGCTCCTGCACAGCCGGCAGGCGTTCACCGGCTCCCGCTCCGCCCCTCCCTCTTCCTGAGACGAGTTGAGTCGAGCTGAGATGGGTTGAGCGGTGCGGAGCGGTCACGCCGTCTTCGGCTGCGGGCGCCAGGTGCCGTCCAGCGGGACGCCGGCGGCCGCCGCGACCCGGTCGCGGGACTCCAGCAGGCGGGTCCGCAGCGCCCGCAGGTCCACGTCGACCAGTACGCCGTCCCGCTTCACGACGCGGCCCGCGACGAGGACCGTGTCGACCAGGCCGGGGTGACCGGCGGCGACGATCGTGCCGGCGGGGTCGGTGACCGGGAAGACGGTGAGGTCGTCGGTGCGCAGCAGGATCACGTCGGCGTCCTTGTTGGGCGTGAGGCTGCCCGTGCGGGCGGCGAGGCCCAGGGCGTGGGCGCCGTCGACGGTGGCGAACTCCAGCAGGTCACGGGAGTCGAGGCCGCCGTCCAGACCGCGCTGCACCACGTAGGTGGTGCGCATGGTGGAGAACATGTCGCCGCCGACCGACGGGACGTCGTCGACGGAGAGGGTCGGGCGCAGGCCGGCGGCCAGCATCCGGCCGGTCATCGGCCAGCCGAACCCCATCTTCAGCTCGACGTCCGGGCTGATGGACACCGAGGCGCCGGCGTCCGCGAGCATCCGCAGCTCGTCGTCGCCGAGTCCGTTGGCATGCACGAACGTCGTGGTGTCCCGCAGCAGGCCGTGCTCGTGCAGGTCGGCGACCGGGCGCCGGATCCCTTCGGACTCGACGTGCAGGCTGCTCCGCAGGTTCAGCTCGGCCGCCAGCTTCAGCTCGTCGGCGACGGTCTCGAAGGAGGTGTCCTCCGCGCCGCGCAGCCCGAACGACATGGTGAGCAGGCCGTCGTCGGCGGAGAGTACGGACCGTACGCGGCGGATCTCGGCCTCGATCGAAGTGGCGGTGCCCCAGCCCGCGCCGTGGCAGAAGACGGACCGTCCCGGCACGTCCCGCAGCGCCGCGACGGCGGCGTCCGCGTGCTCCGGGCTCTGCGCGCAGTGGAACCAGTCCAGCATCGTGGTCACCCCGGAGTGCAGGGCCTCAAGACGGCCGAGCAGGGTGCCCGCGTAGACGTCCTCGGGCCGGTACCGGGGCTTCAGCGTGCGGTGCATCGCCTGTGCCCACTCGGGGAACGTCCAGTCCGCGCCGATGCCGCGGAACGCGGTCTGCCAGGTGTGCCGGTGGGTGTCGACGAAGCCGGGCATGACGATCCGGTCGGTCGCGTCGATCACCTCGGCGTCCGGGGCGTCGATCGCCTCGGCCACCTCGACGATCACACCGTCCTCGATCAGCACGTCACCGCGTTCGAGATCGCCGACGGCCGGGTCCATGCTGACCACGGTGCCGCCGGCAAGCAGGATCCTCATCAGAAAACTCCTCTACGAAATTCTGCGAAACTCTGCGGAAGACTTTGTGAAAAGTGGCTGTTTGTCCGTATTGATGACGCGGACAAGTCTTCCCGGGCGGCGCGTCGATGTAAGCGGATCCTGGCAACGTCGGCAGGAAATTGCGCCGCAGCGGGGCATCGGATGGTGGTAGGGGAGACGGGCGGGCAATAATCTGCCCCCATGGATGATGTGGATCGGTCGATCCTCGCCGTGCTCGAGAAGCACGGGCGGATCAGCAACGCCGAGCTCGCCGCGCGGGTCGGTCTGTCGCCGTCACCGTGCCTGCGGCGCGTGCACCGCCTTGAGGAGACCGGGGTGATCCGCGGCTACCGGGCGGAGATCGACCCTGCGGCCGTCGGCCGCAGCCTGCGCGTCTTCGCGGGCGTCCGTCTGATGCGGCACAACCGCGGCGACGTGGCCGCCTTCGAACGCGCGGTCGTCCAGCTGCCCGAGGTGGTCCACGTCCACCACGTCACCGGTAACTACGACTACCTGCTCCAGGTCGAGGTCGCCGACCTGCCGGCCTACGAGGACTTCCACGCCAACCGGCTGGCCGACCTGCCCGGCGTCGCCACCGTCAGCAGCTACGTCACGATGAAGACGCTCTCCGCCCCCTGAGTACGGGCCGTTCAGTCACCCACGGTCGCGGCGCCCACCGCCGCGCCCACCGCGGCGCCCACCGCGTCGGCCGCCGCGACCACGTCGGCGACCAGGTCGGCCGTGTCCTCCGTGCCCGCCGCCAGCCGGACCAGCCCCGGCGGAACCGACGCGGCGATCTGCTCGTCGTCGAGCATGCCCCGCCACATGGACGCCGGGTGCACGGCCAGCGACTCCACGCCGCCGAGGCTGGCCGACCGGCGGGCGTAGCGCAGCCGGCCGAGGAACGCGTCGGCCGCCTCGTAGCCGTCGGTGAACTCGACGCCGAGCACTCCGCCGAACCCGCTCATCTGCTCGGCGGCCAGCCTGTGCTGCGGGTGGGAGGCCAGGCCGGGATAGTGCACCCGGCTCACCGCGGGGTGGGCGTGCAGGGCCTCCGCGAGCGCCTGGCCGTTGGCGTTGTGCCGGGGCATGCGCAGCGGCAGGGTGCGCATACCGCGCAGCAGCAGCCACGCGTCGAACGGCCCGAGCACGGCACCGGTGAGCAGACCGGTGTCCCAGACCTTGTCCAGGAGTTCCGCCGGGCCGGCCAGCACCCCGGCGGACACGTCGGTGTGGCCGTTGAGGTACTTGGTCGCGCTGTGCCAGACCAGGTCGATGCCGAAGTCCGCCGGGCGCTGGTTCAGCGGGGTGGCGAAGGTGTTGTCGGCCATGGTCGGTACGCCGTGCGCGCGGGCCAGGTCCGATACGGCGCGCAGGTCGGTGATCTGGAGCAGCGGGTTGCTCGGGGTCTCCACCAGGATCAGGCGGGTCTGCGGGGTGAGCGCCTTCGCGAACGCCTCGGGGTCGGTCTGGTCGACCAGAGTGGTCGCCACGCCGAACCGGGGCAGCAGGTTCAGCAGCACCGACGCCGTACCGCCGTAGGTGGACCGCTGCCCGATCACGTGGTCACCGGCGGACACCAGGGCCAGTACGGCGGTGGTCAGCGCGGCCATCCCGGACGCGGTGACCATGGCCGCCTCAGTGCCCTCCAGCTCCGCGACGACGGCCGCGACCTGGGCGTGGTTCGGGTTGCCGAAGCGGGTGTAGAAGTCCTTGCCCCGCGGTTCGACGGCGCCCCGCGCGAACGTCTCGCCGTCCGGGGCCGAGAAGGCCGCCGTCTGGTAGATGGGCGGTGCCACGGCGCGGTTGGGGAGGACCTCGCGATCGGCGTGGACGGTGACTGTGCTGCTGCCCGGCATGTGCGTGCCCTTCCGCGGTCCGTCGGTGTGACGTCGTCAAGCGTGACCGACGGAAACCCGGAAGTGAGCCGATCCATGCAATGTTGGCAGCATGTTGCGCGGTTATTGGGGTGCTGAATTGTGCTAGGGGATCGATTCGCGCAATTCTGTGCTCACCCGACGATGCTCACACGACGATGGTGCCGCGGATGCAGACGGTCGTGGCGCCGCTCACCCAGACGGTGCCGTCCGCGTCGGCGGAGACCTCGATGGCCGCGGCCCGTCCCACCCGCGCACCCTGGGAGACCCGGTACGCGGAGGGGGCCGCGCCGGTGCCGGTGAGCCACTGCCCGACGCCGGCGTTCATGCTGCCGCAGGCGGGGTCCTCGGGCACTCCGCAGCGAGGAGCGAAGGTCCGCATCTCGAAGTCGTACGGGGAGCCGTCGGGGTAGGCCCCGATCGCGCCGACCATCGCGTCCGGGATGAGGGCGAGGTCGGGTTCGAGGGCGAGCACCTCCTCGGCCGTGGCCAGCCGGAGCACGGCCCAGCCCGGCCCGTTGTCGACCCACTGGTGGGCCAGGACCCGGTCACGTCCGATGCCGAACGCGGCCACGATCCGCTCCAGGTACGCGTCGTCGAGCGCACCGTCGCGCACCAGGGGCGGCGCGGCGAAGGACAGCATGCCGTCGGCACCGCGACGTACGGTGACCAGGCCGGCGCCGCACTCCTGCACGATCCGGTCGGCCTGCCGCGGCACACCGCCGCCGTCCAGCCAGGCGTACGCGGAGCCGAGGGTGGGATGCCCGGCGAACGGCAGCTCACCGTCGGGCGTGAGGATCCGCAGCCGGTAGTCCGCCTCCGCGACGGTGGGAGCCACCACGAACGTGGTCTCGGACAGGTTCGTCCACCGCGCCACACGCTGCATCTCCTCATCCGTGAGGTCAGTCCCATCGAGGACGACCGCGACCGGGTTGCCCTGATAGGGACTCGTGGAGAACACGTCGACCTGGACGAAGGAACGGGTGCGCGGCGGCATGGTCATCACGGCCTCTCGGTGACGGAATCAGCTCCATCACAACGGGCGCCCGGGCGGTCGGGACATGGCCAGTCACAACAAAGTGGACTGGCTCGGGCCGCGGTCTGTCCTGTTTCGTCGGGTCGCGTGACCTACGCCGCGGCCAGCTCGCACCACACGTACTTCCCCCGGTTGCCGAACCTCGACAGGGGCTGCCAGCCCCACAGATCCGAACAGGCCCGCACCAGCGCCAGCCCCCGCCCGTCCTCCACCTCCCCGAGCCGCTCCAACGGCACCGGCGGCTCGGGCGGTTCGGGGTCCGCGTCCCACGCACCGATCCGCAGCGTCCCGGGCGGCGACCAGCGCACGCGCAGGGCGGCGGGGCCTTTCGTGTGCCGTACGGCGTTGGACACCAACTCGGTGGCGAGCAGTTCGGCGACGTCGAGGAAGCGCGTCAGCCCGTGCGCGGTGAGGATCAGTCTGAGGGTATGTCGGCTGACGGTGACGGCGCGGAGATCGTTGGGGATGGTGAGCGTGTACTCCCAGGCTTCGGGCATGCGTCATCGACTCCGGTGGTCGTGGGGGAGTTTCACGCAGGGTGGCGTTGCCGCGGCCACCGTGGCAGGGCGGGGCGGTGCACTTCCGCTGCGTGAGCGTTGCGTCACCGAAGGTAGACCTAGATTTTTATGTTTCGCAAGCTGGTCGCGTAATCTAACCCCGAACGAGTCGCGCTCAGGAGCGCGTTGGAGGTGCGTGCGATGGCATTGAGGCAGCAGCCGACGGCACGTCAGATGCGTCTGGCGGTCGAGCTGCGCAGGCTTCGCGACGCCGCAGGCCTTACGGCCCGTGAGGCGGCGGCGCTTCTCGGGGTGAGTTCCGCACAGATCAGCCAGATCGAATCGGGCCTCACGGGCGTGAGCGAGAAGCGGCTACGTCGCATGGCAGTCCACTACATGTGTAGGGACGAGGAGTTCGTCGACGCCTTGGTGGCGATGGCCACTGATCGGGCGAAAGGCTGGTGGGAGGAGTACCGGGATTTACTTCCCATGCCGTTCCTGGATCTCGCTGAACTCGACCACCACTCTCGGTTCCAGTGGAACGTGGCCATCCTGTTCGTGCCTGGCCTGCTGCAGACCGAGGATTACGCCCGCGCCGTATTCTCCACCAGAATTCCCGAACTCACCGCAGACGAAATTGAGCTGCGTGTGCGCCACCGTATGGCGCGTCGTGTGATCATTGAAGGCTCCCGACCCATCCCACTCGACGCGGTGATCCATGAAGCGGCACTGCGGATCATGGTTGGCACCCGGGCCACGGCACGAACCCAACTCACCCGCATCCTGGAACTCTCCGAAGCGGATCACATCACCCTGTCGGTCATCCCCTTCGATCTGGAGGGCTTTCCATGGGGCAGCAGCACGATGGCTTATGCGGGCGGCAGGGTGCCCAAACTCGACACCGTGATCCGTGACGTCCCCACCGGCGCCCTCTATGCCGACGCGGAAGATCAACTGAGCACATACCGAGCCCGTTTCCGCGAGGTGAGAGCCATGGCGCTGGAACCGGCACGGTCGCGTGACCTTATCCAGAGGGTGGCGAAAGAACTGTGAGGAACTCGATGGATAACTGGCGGAAGTCTTCCTACTCTGCTGGTGGCGACGGCGACGACTGCGTGGAGATGGCGAACACCCCAACTCGCGTCGCCATCCGCGATACCAAGGCATCGGCCAGGGCCGTCCTCACCTTTCCCACCGGAGCCTTCACGGCCTTCATCGAGAACCTCAAGAACGCCGGCTGGCGGAAGTCGTCCTACTCCGGCGGCGGCGACGGCAACGAATGCGTGGAGATAGCCACCACCCCCACCCACACCGCCGTCCGCGACTCCAAAGCCCCCACCCGAGCCACCCTCACCTTCCCCGCCCCCGCCTTCACCCTCTTCCTCGAAGCCCTCAAGACCTCTCCGTCGGCCTCTCCCCGACAAGGCCGGCGTCGGCCACCGAATCGTGGCCGACGCCTCCTGCGGTCGGTTACTTCCCGATCGGGTTGAGGTAGGTGGCGGGGTGGGTGGCGCCGTCCTGCTTGAGGATCTGGCCGCCGAACGGCCACTTCAGGGTGAAGGACTTCGTCTCGTTCGGCGGGGTGACGACAAACTTCGCCGGGACGAACTTCTGCTTCTTCGGCGTGGACTTGGCCACCGGCTGCAGGGTGATGCTGAAGTCCACCGTGTCCCCCTTCTTCAGGGTGAACTTCCCGACCGTCTTGGAGGAGCGCGCCAGCGACCAGGTGCCGTCGGTCGACTGGGCGCCGACCATGTCGACACCGGCGAAGCCGGACAGGGTGCAGGTGCGGTTGCTCTTGTTGGTGAACCAGACGAACGCCTGGGTCTGGTGGCTGGTCTGCTTCATCTGCGGCGCCGCGTCGCCCCCCGTGGCGAAGCCGGCCTTCAGGTCGGCGGTGTGGCAGCGGGTCGGCTGCGCCGTGGCGGCCGAGGCCGGGATGGCGGTAGCGGCGGTACCGGCGGCGACGGTCGCGATGATCACGGCGATCAGCTTGTTCTTCATGGTGTTTCGGGTTCTCCTCGGATACGAAAGTCGCGGATACGAAAGTCGCGTGGCACTGGTCGTTGTGCATCACGCTGTCCGACGACCACAACCTTGCCGCGTGATCCGTTCCAGCTGCCACACCTCCGGGGATTACGGGACGCTGGAACGCTCGCATCCACTCTGATCTGCGCAAACACCACACCCTTGGAACGCCCGGCTGGGACGGGGGGGACGACTGTCAGTCCGTACCAGTACCGTCGGATCATGGCTCAGCAGACGGGGACCCCCACCGGCGAACGACGGCTCGCCACCGTCGAAGGCGTACTCGAACGCATCACGTATGCCAACGAGGAGAACGGCTACACGGTCGCGCGGGTCGACACCGGCAGAGGCGCCGGCGATCTCCTCACGGTCGTCGGTGCGTTGCTCGGCGCCCAGGTGGGGGAGTCGCTGCGGTTGGAGGGGCACTGGGGGTCGCATCCCCAGTACGGCAAGCAGTTCACCGTCGAGAACTACACGACCGTGCTGCCCGCCACTGTGCAGGGGATACGGCGTTACCTCGGGTCGGGGCTGGTCAAGGGCATCGGGCCGGTGTTCGCCGACCGGATCACCCAGCACTTCGGGGTGGACACCCTCCGGATCATCGAGGAGGAGCCGAAGCGGCTGATCGAGGTGCCGGGGCTCGGGCCGAAGCGGACGAAGAAGATCGCCGACGCCTGGGAGGAACAGAAGGCGATCAAGGAGGTCATGCTCTTCCTCCAGACCGTCGAGGTGTCCACGTCGATCGCCGTGCGGATCTACAAGAAGTACGGCGACGCCTCGATCTCCGTCGTGAAGAACCAGCCGTACCGGCTCGCGGCCGATGTGTGGGGCATCGGGTTCCTGACCGCCGACAAGATCGCCCAGTCGGTGGGGATTCCGCACGACAGTCCGGAGCGCGTGAAGGCCGGTCTTCAGTACGCGCTCTCCCAGTCCGCCGACCAGGGGCACTGCTACCTCCCGGAGGAACGGCTCATCGCGGACGCCGTGAAACTCCTCCAGGTCGACACCGGGCTCGTCATCGACTGCCTCGCCGAACTGGCGGCGCCGCCCGAGGACGGGGAGGACCCGGGGGTCGTACGGGAGAAGCTGCCTGGTGCCACCCCGGACGCCGAACCGGTCACCGCCATCTACCTGGTCCCCTTCCACCGCGCCGAAGTCGCCCTCGCCTCACAGCTGTTGCGGCTGCTGCGTACCGGTGACGACCGGATGCCGTCGTTCCGGGACGTCGCCTGGGACAAGGCGCTCGCCTGGCTGAAGGACCGCACCGGCGCCGACCTGGCGCCCGAGCAGGAGGCCGCCGTCCGGCTGGCGCTGACCGAGAAGGTCGCGGTGCTGACCGGCGGGCCCGGCTGCGGCAAGTCGTTCACCGTCAGGTCGATCGTGGAGCTGGCGCGGGCGAAGAAGGCCAAGGTGGTGCTCGCCGCCCCCACCGGCCGGGCCGCCAAGCGGCTCGCCGAGCTGACCGGGGCGGAGGCGTCGACCGTGCACCGGCTCCTGGAGCTGAAACCGGGCGGGGACGCGGCCTACGACCGGGACCGCCCGCTCGATGCCGACCTGGTGGTGGTCGACGAGGCGTCGATGCTCGATCTCCTCCTCGCCAACAAGCTGGTGAAGGCCGTGCCGCCCGGTGCGCATCTGCTCTTCGTGGGGGATGTGGACCAACTGCCCAGCGTCGGGGCGGGGGAGGTGCTCCGGGACCTGCTCGCCGACGGCAGTCCGGTCCCCGCCGTCCGGCTCACCCAGGTCTTCCGGCAGGCCCAGCAGTCGGGGGTGGTGACCAACGCGCACCGGATCAACTCGGGTCAGCAGCCCGTCACCGACGGCATGAAGGACTTCTTTCTGTTCGTGGAGGACGAGACGGAGGAGGCCGGGCGGCTCGCCGTGGACGTCGCCGCCCGGCGTATTCCGGCCAAGTTCGGGATGGACCCGCGGCGCGACGTACAGGTGCTGGCGCCGATGCACCGGGGGCCGGCCGGCGCCGGTGTGCTCAACGGCCTGCTGCAGCAGGCCATCACGCCGGCCCGGCCCGACCTGCCCGAGAAGCGGTTCGGCGGACGGGTGTTCCGGGTCGGCGACAAGGTCACCCAGATCCGCAACAACTACGAGAAGGGCGAGAACGGCGTCTTCAACGGCACCGTGGGCGTGGTCACCTCGCTCGACCCGGTCGACCAGCGCCTCACCGTGGTGACGGACGAGGACGAGGAGGTGCCGTACGAATTCGACGAACTGGACGAACTGGCACACGCCTACGCGGTGACCATCCACCGTTCACAGGGGAGTGAATATCCCGCGGTGGTGATCCCGGTCACCACCGGAGCGTGGATGATGCTCCAGCGGAACCTGCTCTACACGGCGGTCACCCGGGCCCGGAAGCTGGTCGTCCTCGTCGGTTCGCGCAAGGCGATCGGCCAGGCGGTGCGCACGGTCTCGGCAGGCCGGCGCTGTACGGCACTGGACTTCCGGCTCGGTCGGGGCGATCTCCGGAAAAATGATCGATCAAATGAGTCGTGAAGGTCACAGAGCCCTTTCCGATTGGGAAACAAGGGGGCAGGATGAGCAGGTTGGCGGCACTGAGTGCCGCCGATGGGCCCAATGGTCGACCCCGAGTGCACTCTCCTGAGCCAAATGGGGGATGGTAGAGACAGTCAGGGCACCTCGAAGATGAGGCACTACGTCGGTGAGGGAAGACGTGAGCGACAACTCTGTAGTACTGCGGTACGGCGACGGCGAGTACACCTACCCGGTGGTCGACAGCACCGTCGGCGACAAGGGCTTCGACATCGGGAAGCTCCGCACCCAGACCGGTCTTGTGACTTTGGACAGCGGCTACGGCAACACCGCTGCCTATAAATCCGCCGTCACCTACCTCGACGGTGAGGCGGGCATCCTCCGCTACCGCGGCTACCCGATCGAGCAGCTGGCGGAGCGCTCCACCTTCCTGGAGGTGGCCTACCTGCTGATCAACGGTGAGCTGCCGACCGTGGACGAGCTCACCACGTTCAAGAACGAGATCACGCGGCACACCCTGCTGCACGAGGACGTCAAGAACTTCTACCGGGGCTTCCCGCGTGACGCCCACCCGATGGCCATGCTGTCGTCGGTCGTCTCCGCGCTGTCCACCTTCTACCAGGACAGCCACAACCCGTTCGACGCCAAGCAGCGCGACCTCTCCACCATCCGGCTGCTCGCCAAGCTTCCGACGATCGCCGCGTACGCGTACAAGAAGTCGGTCGGCCACCCGTTCGTCTACCCGCGCAACGACCTCTCCTACGTGGAGAACTTCCTGCGCATGACGTTCTCGGTGCCGGCGCAGGACTACGAGCTCGACCCGGTGGTCGTCTCGGCCCTCGACAAGCTCCTGATCCTGCACGCGGACCACGAGCAGAACTGTTCGACGTCGACGGTCCGCCTGGTCGGCTCGTCGCAGGCGAACATGTTCGCGTCGATCTCCGCGGGTATCTCCGCGCTCTGGGGTCCGCTGCACGGCGGTGCCAACCAGTCCGTCCTGGAGATGCTGGAGGGCATCCAGGCCAACGGCGGTGACGTCGACTCCTTCATCCGCAAGGTGAAGAACAAGGAGGACGGCGTCCGCCTGATGGGCTTCGGCCACCGGGTGTACAAGTCCTTCGACCCGCGCGCGAAGATCATCAAGTCCGCCGCGCACGACGTCCTCTCGGCCCTCGGCAAGTCCGACGAGCTGCTGGACATCGCGCTGAAGCTGGAGGAGCACGCGCTCTCCGACGACTACTTCGTCTCGCGCAACCTCTACCCGAACGTCGACTTCTACACCGGCCTGATCTACCGCGCCATGGGCTTCCCGACCGAGATGTTCACGGTCCTGTTCGCCCTCGGCCGGCTGCCCGGCTGGATCGCCCAGTGGCAGGAAATGATCAAAGAGCCGGGTTCCCGCATCGGCCGCCCGCGCCAGATCTACACGGGCGTCGTCGAGCGTGACTTCGTGCCGGTCGAAGAGCGCTGACACCAGCCGGTCACCGGGTCAGGGGGCGTCGTCTTCGTCGGCGCCCCCGCCGCAGGCATACAGACGCAGCAGAAGGCGCCCTGGAGCGCCGGTCCCCCCACGGGCCGGCGACCAGGGCGCCTTCCCGTGTCCCGGTGCGGATTCCCCCCACGGGATCCGGCCGGGCGCTCGGTACGGCAGCGCCTGAATCGCTGCGTTGAGCACAACGAGCAGAACTCGCCGTACTTGATCCAGTGATGCGGTGCGATCTGCCGGGACCCGTACGGCACGGGAGGGCCGCTCAAAGCTTCCCGTCGCACGTGCCCCGGCAACGCATCTCTGAGGAAGTCCCCCAAGACATCCCCAGATGCCAGGTCAGCGCCCCCCAAGACGCCTCTCTGACATCGCCAACTTAGACCGTCGAAGCCCTTCGATGGTTACGTTCACACCACTGTGATCTGCGTCTCTTGCATCCGTCCGATAGATGCGCAAGAGCCCCGATCTGGTGATCGGAGCTCAAGCGTAAGGATGATGCGCGAGCCTTGTGAAGAGCTTATGTGAGGTGCGCGTTGGACTCTAGGGGGACTCCTACATCCACTGTGCCGAACCGCCGGTAACTTTCAGCGGAAGGTGCGCAGCCGCAGACTGTTGGTCACCACGAACACCGAGGAGAAGGCCATCGCGGCGCCCGCGATCATCGGGTTCAGGAGTCCGGCGGCGGCCAGTGGGAGCGCGGCCACGTTGTAGCCGAAGGCCCACGCGAGGTTGCCCTTGATGGTGGCGAGGGTCCGCCGGGACAGCCGGATCGCGTCCGCCGCCACCCGCAGGTCCCCGCGCACCAGGGTCAGGTCGCCGGCCTCGATCGCCGCGTCCGTCCCCGTGCCCATCGCGAGGCCCAGGTCCGCGGTGGCCAGCGCGGCCGCGTCGTTGACACCGTCGCCGACCATGGCGACCGTCCGCCCCTCGCCCTGCAGCCGTCGTACGACGGCCACCTTGTCCTCGGGCAGCACCTCCGCGACGACCTCGGTGATGCCGACCGCCCGGGCGACCGATTCGGCCACCGTCCGGTTGTCCCCGGTCAGCAGCACCGGCGTCAGCCCGAGCGCGCGCAGCTCGCGGACCGCCTCGGCGCTGGTCTCCTTGACCGCGTCGGCGACGGCGAGGACACCCCGGGCCTGCCCGTCCCACCCGGCCAGGACGGCCGTACGCCCCTCCTGCTCGGCCCGGGAGCGGGCCAGGGCCAACTCCTCCGGCACCACGTCGAAGAGGCGCCCCACGGCCACCTGGCGGCCGTCCACGCGCCCGCGTACGCCCCGCCCGGGGACGTTCTCGAAGTACTCGACCGCGGGCAGTGTCCCGACCCGCTCCCGCGCCCCCGTGGCGATCGCCCGGGCGACCGGATGCTCGGAGGCGTGTTCGAGGGCGCCCGCGAGCCGCAGCACCTCGTCCACGTCGTCCTTGCCGGCGCCCTCGGCGACGTACACCTCCTGGAGGCGCATCCGCCCGGTGGTCACCGTCCCGGTCTTGTCGAGGACGACGGTGTCGACCCGGCGCGTGGACTCCAGCACCTCGGGACCCTTGATGAGGATGCCCAGCTGGGCGCCGCGGCCGGTGCCGACCATCAGCGCGGTCGGCGTGGCCAGGCCCAGGGCGCACGGGCAGGCGATGATCAGGACGGCGACGGCGGCCGTGAACGCGGCGGCCGTGTCCCCGGTGACGCCGAGCCAGACCCCGAAGGTGGCGAGCGCGATGACGATGACGGCCGGGACGAAGACGGCGGAGATCCGGTCGGCGAGGCGCTGTACCTCGGCCTTGCCGTTCTGCGCGTCCTCCACCAGCTTCGCCATCCGCGCGAGCTGGGTGTCGGCGCCGATCCGGGTCGCCTCGACGACCAGCCGCCCGCCCGCGTTGACGGTCGCGCCCGTGACGGCGTCGCCGACGGTCACGTCCACCGGCACGGACTCTCCGGTCAGCATCGACGCGTCCACCGCGGACGCCCCCTCGACCACGGTCCCGTCGGTGGCGACCTTCTCCCCGGGCCGCACGACGAACCGGTCGCCGACCGCCAGCGCCGCCACCGGAACCCGTACCTCGCGCCCTCCCCGCAGCACCGCCACGTCCCGGGCGCCCAGCTCCATCAGCGCCCGCAGGGCCGCCCCCGCGCGCCGCTTGGAACGCGCCTCCAGGTAGCGGCCGAGCAGGATCAGCGCGACGACCCCGGAGGCGACCTCCAGGTAGATCGTGGACGCGCTGTCCATGCGGGAGACGGTGAACCGGAACTCGTCGTGCATCCCCGGCATGCCCGCGTCGCCGAAGAACAGCGCCCACAGCGACCAGCCGAACGCGGCCAGCGTGCCGACCGAGACCAGGGTGTCCATGGTGGCGGCGCCGTGCCGGGCGTTGGTCCAGGCGGCCCGGTGGAACTGCGAACCGCCCCAGAGGACCACCGGAGCGGCGAGCGTCAGCGACAGCCACTGCCAGTTGTCGAACTGGAGCGCCGGAACCATCGCGAGCAGCACGACCGGGGCGGCCAGCAGGCCGGAGACCAGGAGGCGGTGGCGGAGGGCGGCGAGCTCGGGATCCCGTGCGGACCCGGCCTCCTGTTCCGGCTCCGGTTCCGGCGGCGCGGGCTCCTCGGCCGTGTACCCGGTCTTCACGACCGTGGCGATCAGGTCGGCGACCTGAACCCCCTGGGGGTATGTGACCTTCGCCTTCTCGGTGGCGTAGTTCACGGTGGCGGTGACGCCGTCCATCCGGTTGAGCTTCTTCTCGACCC
The DNA here is from genome assembly GCF_042720695.1 of Streptomyces sp. NPDC058457. Lineage (NCBI taxonomy): Bacteria > Bacillati > Actinomycetota > Actinomycetes > Kitasatosporales > Streptomycetaceae > Streptomyces > Streptomyces sp. NPDC058457. The sequence continues at coordinate 64,361 of NZ_JBHXLU010000055.1, forward strand.
GGGCGGCGCAGGAGGCGCAGGTCATGCCCCCGATCAGCAGCTCGACCTCGGAATCACCGGCCGGGCGTGGCGGGGCTATCGGTGTCTGTGCGGTGGTGGTGCTGGTCATGTCCGGACTCCAGACAACGGACCGGACCGTACGGAGCCAGTATCAGCTGGTCGGCACGGCCCGGCGGAGAGATACGTTTCCGTCGTGCGTACGGCTCGTGGCGCCGGTTCTTGCTTGTTCCTGCTTGCTTGGTGCTTGTTTTCCGGGGTGTCAGGCGCGGCCGGCGAGCTCGAAGCCCGCCTCGTCGACGGCGGCGCGGACCGCCTCGTCGTCGAGCGGGGCCGCGGAGACGACCGTGACCTCGCCGCTGGCCGCGACGGCCTGCACCGAGCTGACGCCGGGGAGTCCGGAGATCTCGGCGGAGACGGAACCCTCACAGTGTCCGCAGCTCATGCCGGTCACCTTGTAGACGGCGGTCACGGAGCCCGGGATGTCGGTCTGGGCGGTCATGTCGTTCTCCTCGTCGAGGCGTGTGGGGCCGGTGGGGCCCACGAGGGAACCCCACTGTCGTCACACTATACCCCTAGGGGGTATTTCTCCAAGAGGGGGACCGGCGCGCCAGCGAGTGCGCCCAGGCGACGCCGAGCAGCGAGACCAGGACCAGCAGGCCGACCGAGAACACCGTGAAGAGGTGCTCCTGTGCCGCACTGGGGCGCGGGATGTACCCCTCGGCGAACAACTGCCGGTCAAGGCCGGTGCTCACCACTCGTGCCACCAGCCAGATCGCGATGCCGTGCGTGGAGTCCCACAGGGTGTGCAGCAGGGTGACCCCGAGGCAGGCGGCGACGACCTGGGTGGTGAGGCGGAAGCGGCCGTTCGGGCGGCGGAGGGAGAGCAGGACGCCACCGGCGATCGCCGTCCACAGGCCGTGTCCGAAGGGGGCCAGCACGCCGCGCAGGATCTCCGTCTCGATCAGCGCGCGCAGGTCGATGCCGTCGGTGGAGACGGCCGCGTCGAACGCGTACCCGGCGCTCTCCAGGGCCGCGAAGCCGAAGCCGGCCGCGGCGCCGAGCACCAGCCCCGCCCGGATGCCCCGGATCCCGGGCATCCGGCGCAGCACGAACACCAGTGCGCCGAGCTTCGCGGTCTCCTCGATCAGGCCGACGGCGACGAACATCCCCCAGGACGGGCGGACGAGGTAGGACTCCATCACCGAGGCGCCCAGCACCCCGAGCGTGCCGCCGGTCAGGAAGCAGCCGAGGATCGCGCTGACCCCGAGGTCGCGGCCGTGCCGCTCGTAGGCCCACAGCACGAAGGCGACCGGCACGAGAAAACTGCCGAGCAGGATCAGCGTCGGCAGCAGGGTGGTGTTCCTCGTCGCGTACGTGACCGCCGCGGTCAGCGCCCACAGGGCGAGCCCGCCGCCGAGGCAGCGCTTCCACAGGCCGGCGCGGATACGGGGGTACGGCGGTGGCGGCTGCAGCGGACCGGGGATACGGGCCTGCGGCCGGCCGGGCGGCGGAGAGTGGGTCACGGCGGGTCCCCTTGTGCTCCTGCGGATGCGGGTGGCGCTCGTCGGCTCCGGATTGGGGCGATTTACCCGCACCTTAGGCAGATGTGCCGCATGTCGCAGTCTGGGTAGTTCGGGGGAGTGGCTGTTCGGTTCGTGCGTGGGTGGCGACGGGACGGCGGCCGGTCAGCCGGCGGGTTGGCCGAGGCGGTCGCCCATCAGGGGTTCCAGGTAGCGGGTGAGTGCGTTCTTGATCTCCTGGACGTACGCCTGGCGCTCGGTGCCCTCGTGGCTGAGCACCAGCTCCAGCCCTGCCTTGTAGATGCCGAGGGAGAAGTGTGCCGTCCGTGTGACGTCCGCCTGGCCGGTACCCGGCGGCAGGAGCGGGGCGAGCAGGGCCTCGATGCGGCCGAGCAGGTTGGTGTGCAGGGCGTCGTGTGCCTCGGTGATGCCGCCGGGCATGTCGGGGCCGTGCATCAGCGCGAAGAACACGGGGTGCTCGGTGTTGAAGGCGGTGAGGCGGTCCACGACGGCGGCGACCGCGTCCGCCAGCGGCGTGGCGGGGTCGATCGGCGCGAACGCCTCGCCGTAGGTGTCCCGCAGGTCGTGCACGAGCCGGTCGCCCAGCTCGATCGCGATCGCCTCCTTGTTCGGGAAGAACTGGTAGAGCGTGCCGGGGGAGACGCCGGCCTCGCGGGCGATGGCGTTGGTGCTGGCGGCCGTGTAGCCCGTGGCGCAGAAGACCGAGGCGGCGGCTTCGAGCAGCTGCTGGATGCGCCGCTCGCCGCGAGCCTGCCGCCGGCGCGGCTGCTCCTTGCCCGTGGCCGTGACCTCGGGCTGCTCTGGTTTCTCGGGCTTGTCGGGCACGGGTTATCCCCAGCTCTTCGAACGCGATTGACAAACACGAGTGGTCGCTCGCATTCTGATGGAACGCGAGCGATCTCTCGTGTTTGCCAGTCTAAGTGGCAATGGCCGACCCATGCTGCCCCGCGCACGAAGCGGATGCGCACCGGCAGGCAGTGGTCACGCTGAAGGGGACACCGCAGGATGACCGAAGTCAACAAGCCGCCGCAGGTCGCAGGCGGGGCCCGCCCAGGAGGCTGGACCCGGTTCGTGACCGCCCGGCCCCGGCTCTCCCTGCTGCTCGCCCTGGTGATCACCGCGCTCGCCGTGCTGGCCGGCAGCGGGGTCGCCGACCGGCTGGGCAGCGGCGGCTGGGAGGACCCGGCAGCCGAGTCGACGTACGCGACGAAGGCCCTGGAGCGCGACTTCCCGGACTCCCAGCCGAACCTGCTCCTCCTGGTGGACGCGCGGGGCGGCTCGGTGGACACCCCGGCGGTGGCGGCCGAGGCGAAGGCCCTCGTCACCCGCCTGTCCGGCGAGAAGGGCGTCACAGGGGTCGGCTCGTACTGGCAGACCAAGTCGCCGTCCCTGCGCGCCGAGGACGGCCACGAGGCCCTGATCGCGGCCCGCATCACGGGTGACGAGAAGGCGGCGGCCGACACCCTGGACCGGATCGCCCCGCACTACCGGGGCGCGCACGGACCGGTGACCGTCAAGGTCGGCGGCATGGTGGCGGTCCGCAGCGACATGCAGACGATCATCAAGGAGGACCTGTCCCGCGCCGAACTGATCGCCCTGCCCATCACGCTGGTCCTGCTGGTGATGGTGTTCGGCAGCGCGATCGCGGCCCTGCTCCCGCTGGGTATCGGCATCGTCGCCATCCTCGGCACGAACGCGGTGCTACGCGGCATCACGTCCTTCACGGACGTCTCGGTCTTCGCGATGAACCTCACCACGGCCCTCGGCCTCGGCCTGGCCATCGACTACGCGCTCTTCATCGTCCGCCGCTTCCGCGAGGAGCTGGCCACCGGCGCCGACCCGCTGACCGCGGTGGCCACGACGCTGCGCACCGCCGGCCGCACGGTGCTGTTCTCGGCCCTGACGGTGGCCGTCTCCCTGGCGGCGATGCTCGTCTTCCCTCAGTACTTCCTCCGCTCGTTCGCCTACGCCGGCATAGCGGTGGTCCTGCTGGCCGCGGCGGCCGCCCTGATCCTGCTTCCGGCGGCGCTGGTCCTGCTGGGCAACCGGGTCAACTCGCTGGACCTGCGCCGGGTGTTCCGCAGGGGCAGGCAGTCCAGGCCGTCCGGCGCGGAGGGCACGGCCTGGGCCCGCGCCGCGACCCTGGTGATGCGCAGGGCCCCGCTCTTCGCCGTCGCCACCACCGCCTTCCTGATCGTCCTCGGACTGCCCTTCCTGGGCGTGAAGTTCGGCACCGCGGACGACCGCCAGCTCCCGGCAGGCGCCGAGTCACACGTCGTCCAGCAGCACATCCGGGACGGCTTCCCGGGCAACCCCGGCGGCGACCTCGAAGTCCTGGCCGAGGGCGCGGCGACCCGGGCGCAGTACACGGCGTACAAGGAGCGGGTGGCGGCCCTGCCGGAGGTGGCCGGGGTGACCGGCCCCCTGGTCAAGGGCGACGCGGCGTACTTCACGGTGCAGCCGAAGGGCGAGTCGGTGGACGTCGGCGCCCAGCGTCTGGTGCGCGAGCTGCGGACACTGCAGACCCCCTTCGACGCGAAGGTGACGGGCACGGCGGCGGTCCTGGTCGACTCCAAACACGCCATCGCCGAACGCCTGCCCTGGGCGGCGGCGATCATCGCGATCGTCACCCTGCTGCTGGTCTTCCTCCTGACGGGCAGCGTCCTGATACCGGTCCAGGCGGTCCTGCTCAACGCGCTCAGCCTCACGGCGATGTTCGGCGCGGTCGTCTGGGTCTTCCAGGACGGCCACCTCTCGAACCTGCTGGGCTTCACCAGCCCCGGCTCGATCGAGACCACGCTCCCGGTCCTGATGTTCTGCGTGGCCTTCGGCCTCTCGATGGACTACGGGGTGTTCCTGCTCTCGCGCATCAAGGAGGAGTATGACAATGGGGGCACCTCCCACGCCCTTGAGGCAGTGGGGGAGGGCGACCACGAGCGGGCGGTCCGCCTCGGCCTGCAGCGCACCGGAGGCCTGATCACCGCGGCGGCGATCATCCTGGCCGTGGTGATGGTGGCGATCGGTACGTCCCGGGTCACCAACACCAAGATGCTCGGCCTCGGCATCGCCCTGGCGGTCCTGATGGACGCGATGGTCGTCCGCAGCCTCCTGGTCCCGGCCATCATGCGCCTGACGGGGAAGGCGACTTGGTGGGCACCGGCCCCACTGCGCCGCTTCCACGACCGCTTCGGCCTGAGCGAGGGCGAGCAAGCGGCGCCCCAGCCGGACGCGCCCCAGTCGGACGCGCCCCAAAGGGGCGCGGGGAACTGCGCGACCAGCCACAACGAGCCGGAACCGGCGCTGCAACCGGACCCCCACGGCGCTTAATCTTCGCGCAGCCCCCGAAAGGAGCCCCCGCGATGCGCGCCGTCGTCTTCGACCACTACGCCGCCCCCGCCGAGGTACGGGACGTCCCCGACCCCCACCCGGCCGCCCCCCACGGAGTGGTCGTCCGCGTGGAAGCCACCGGCCTCTGCCGAAGCGACTGGCACGGCTGGTCGGGCCACGACCCGGACATCACGCTCCCGCACGTCCCCGGCCACGAGCTGGCCGGTGTCGTGGAGTCGGCCGGCGCCGGGGTGACCGCCTGGCACCCCGGCGACCGGGTCACCGTCCCGTTCGTCTGCGCCTGCGGCAGCTGCCCGTCCTGCGCCGCCGGCGACCAGCAGGTCTGCGAACGCCAGACCCAGCCCGGCTTCACCCACTGGGGCTCCTTCGCCCAGTACGTGGCGCTGGACCACGCCGACGTGAACCTGGTGGCGATCCCGGACGACATGTCGTACGCGACGGCGGCCTCCCTCGGCTGCCGCTTCGCCACCGCCTTCCGCGCGGTGGTGCAGCAGGGCAGGGCCAGGGCGGGGGAGTGGGTGGCGGTGTACGGCTGCGGAGGCGTGGGCCTGTCGGCGGTGATGATCGCGGCGGCGTCGGGGGCACGGGTGGTGGCGGTCGACGTGTCGCGCCAAGCCCTGGACCTGGCACGGAAGTTCGGCGCGGCCCACGGCGTGGACGCGACGGAGACCGCTGACCCGGCGGCGGCGGTCCGCGACCTGACCTCCGGCGGCGCCCACCTCTCCCTGGACGCCCTCGGCTCACCCGCCACCTCGGCCGCCTCGGTCAACTCCCTGCGCCGCCGCGGCCGGCACGTCCAGGTGGGCCTGCTGCCGTCCCCGGACGGCAACACCCCCGTGCCACTGGCCCGCGCGATCGCCCTGGAGCTGGAACTCCTCGGCAGCCACGGCATGGCTGCCCACACCTACCCCGCCATGCTCGAACTGGTCCGCGTGGGCACCCTCCGCCCCGACCTCCTGGTCACCTCGACGATCACCCTGGACGCGGCCCCCGCAGCCCTGGCGGCGATGGGGGCGGCACCGGCGGCGGGGGTGACGGTCATCGAACCGTGGGCCTGACGCGTGCGCGCCCCGCCCTCGGCGGGCGGGGCATCCAGCGGCAGGGCTCAGAAGTCTCTGCGCCCTCGGTTGCCCGGCCGGGAGGCGACCCAGGCGCGGACCGTGTCGGCGTACCAGTAGGGCTTGCCGCCCTCGACATGGTCCGGCGGGGGAAGCAGCCCGTGCTTGCGGTAGGAGCGAACGGTGTCCGGCTGCACCCGGATGTGCGCCGCGATCTCCTTGTAGGACCAGAGCCGTCGGTCGGTCATGGGATGCACCTCCCTGCGCGCACCGCGGGGGCGACCGGAGGCGGTCGTCGGGGGAGCCGGGCGCTGCGCTGGCGATCACAAAGCCTGTGCCCGGTGAACGACGGAGAGTGACTGTGGGCAAGCGGCTGTCGACCTGGTGTGACCGAGAACCCGCGTATGCGCGACATGTGTGACACAAGGGGGGTGTTTGTGACAAAGCCGGGGCACAGGTACACGCCGGCTCGTCAGCGGGGCGTCTTGACATCCGTGCGGACGGCGATGCGCGAGCTGGGCAAGCAGGACGGGCCGGACCCGCTGCGCCAGGTCCGGCCCGTCGGCTTCCCCCGCACTCAGAGGCTCTGGTGGTCAGCGTGCACAACCCCGCCCGCGCCGGTCTTGGAGAAAACCGCACTCCCTTCGCCGGGCCCCAGCACCAGGCTCGTCGCCTGCCCCGACATCCGATCCGCCGACGCCGAGGCGGCGGACGCCCGCGCCGCCACGAACTCCCCGGGCGTGCACCCGGTCATCGCCTTGAACTCCCCGCTGAGATGCGCCTGGTCGTAGAACCCGCACACCGCCGCCGTCTCCGCCTGCCCCCGCCCCGCGGCCAGCATCCGCCGCGCCCGCTGCAACCGCAGCACCCGCGCCGCCGCCTTCGGCCCGAGCCCGATCCGCTCCCGGAAGCGGTTCTCCAAGTGCCGTACGCTCCAGCCCACTTCGTCGGCCAGTCGGGGCACGGGTACGGCACCCCAGTCGCGCTGCAGCAGTTCCCACGCGCGCTCCACCTGGGGCGACCCCGGAACGCCGGCCCGGCTCCACCGCAGCAACACGTCGTCCAGCAGCCGGAATCGATCCGCCCAGCGCGGCAGGGCGCCGAGTGCGGCGGCGAGTTCCCCCGCCCCGTGGCCCAGTGCGTGCGGCAACTCGTCGGGATCCACCGACCTGTTGGCCAACTCGTACTGCGGAACGCCGAAGAGGGAGAAAGCGGCCCAGGGCATCAGCAGCACCTCGATCCCCGAGATGCGGCCACCGTGCTCACCGATGGCGGGCGTGGTGGTGAGCCCGTTGCAGACGCAGACGAGGGTGACGGCCGGCCGCCCGGCGCGCGAGATCCGAATCGGCTCCCCGAACCCGAGCAGCAGCGTGGCGGCGCCGATGGGCGTCTCCAGACGCCGGCGGGGCCGGTCGAGTGCGATCCGGATCCCCCGGTAACTCAGTATTCCCGGGCGCAACGCCGGGTGCGGTCTGCCCGTGACGATCTCCCACCTGCCCATCGCCTCATCGTGCGGTCTCATTCCAGCAGGCGGAAGGGTAAGCGCCCCGACAGGGGCGCGGGGCTGTGCCGATGTGCGGCTCCGCCGCGTGGGCGCGACCAGCCCCCCCCACAACCCGCACTCGCGCACTCACCGATCCCACCACCCCCGTAGGCACCCTCAACCCCACTCTCTCGTCCGAATGTCCGGACAAACCATTGACACGACCTCCTGTCCCGGACTACAAACCATCGGGAGAGACGTGACGAAGGGAAGTCGATGGCGTACGACCTGATCACCATGGGGCGGATCGGGGTGGACCTCTATCCGCTCCAGACCGGTGTCCCGCTCGCCCAGGTGTCGTCCTTCGGCAAGTTCCTCGGCGGGTCGGCGACGAACGTGGCCGTGGCGGCCGCCCGCCTCGGCCGGAACACCGCCGTCATCACCCGCACCGGCGAGGACGCCTTCGGCGCCTACCTGCACGAGGCCCTCCAGGGCTTCGGCGTGGACGACCGCTGGGTCACCTCGGTCCCCGGCCTGAACACCCCCGTCACGTTCTGCGAGATCTTCCCGCCGGACGACTTCCCGCTGTACTTCTACCGCCAGCCCAAGGCCCCGGACCTGGAGATCGACGCCCACGAGCTGGACCTCGACGCCGTCCGTGACACCCGGATCTTCTGGATCACCGGCACCGGCCTGAGCGAGGAGCCCAGCCGTACGGCGACCCTCGCGGCCCTCGCCCACCGCGCCAAGGCGGGCACGACCGTCTTCGACCTCGACTGGCGCCCCATGTTCTGGAAGGACCCGGACAGTGCCCGGCCCTTCTACGCCGAGGCGCTCAAGCACGTCACCGTCGCCGTCGGCAACCTCGACGAGGTGGAGGTCGCGACCGGCGTGCGCGAGCCGCAGGCCGCCGCCCAGGCCCTCCTCGACGCCGGTGTCGAGATCGCCGTCGTCAAGCAGGGACCCAAGGGCGTCCTCGCCGTCAACCGCGACGGCGACTCCGCCGAGGTCCCGCCGCTGCCCGTCAACGTCCTGAACGGGCTCGGTGCCGGAGACGCCTTCGGCGGCTCCCTCTGCCACGGCCTCCTCGAAGGCTGGGACCTGGAGAAGATCATGCGGCACGCCAACGCGGCCGGTGCCATCGTCGCCTCCCGCCTGGAGTGCTCCTCCGCGATGCCGACCGGCGAAGAGATCGACGCCGCGCTCGCCGCCGGAGCGGTGCTGTGAGGGCCGGCCGCGTCGCGGGCGCGCACCACGAGGGCGGCGCCGGCGCCGGCGCCGGGCAGACGTCGGTGGACATCTCCGCCCTCGTCCACACCCGCACCCACCACCCCGAGGCGATCGCCGAGGCGGCCACGAGAAGAGCCCGCCGTCCGCTCCTCAACGAGGACGGCAAGCTGATGATCGTCGCCGCCGACCACCCGGCCCGCGGCGCGCTCGGCGTGGGCGGCGACAAGCTCGCCATGGCCAACCGGGCGGAGCTGCTGGAGCGCCTCTGCCTGGCACTGTCCCGGCCCGGCGTCGACGGCGTCCTCGCCACCGCCGACATCCTGGACGACCTGCTCCTGCTCGGCGCCCTCGACGGCAAGGTCGTCATGGGCTCGATGAACCGGGGCGGCCTGCAGGGCGCCTCCTTCGAGCTCGACGACCGGTTCACCGGCCACCGCGGCGAGGACATACAGCGCCTCGGGTTCGACGCCGGCAAGCTGCTCCTGCGCATCGACTACGACGACCCGGGCTCGCTGACCACCCTGGAGTCCACCGCCCGCGCCATCGACGACATGGCCGCGCGCCGGCTGCCGGTCTTCGTCGAGCCGTTCATCAGCCGCCGCACCCCCGAGGGCAAGGTGAAGAACGACCTGTCCGCGGAGGCGGTCACCAAGTCCATCGCCATCGCCTCGGGCCTCGGCGGGAGTTCGGCCTACACCTGGCTGAAGGTGCCGGTCACCGACAACCCCGACGACATGGCCCAGGTCATGGCGACGTCCACGCTTCCCGCCGTGCTGCTGGGCGGCGAGGTCGGCGGCACCGTCGAGGAACAAGCCGGCGCCTACGAGAAGTGGCGCAGCGCCCTGCAACTTCCCACCGTGCGCGGCCTGGTGGTCGGCCGCTCGCTGCTGTACCCGGCGGACGGCGACGTGGCCGCCGCCGTGGACACCGCCGTAGGACTGCTGTGAGGCCCTGATGACGACCAACGAGCTGCACCTGAGCAAGGGTTCGACCGCGAACGCCCAGTACACGCTCGACATCGACCCCAAGCGGGCCGGTTGGGCGCACAGCAGCCTCCGGATCGTCGAACTGGCCCCGGGTGGAACGCATTTGTTCACCACCGGGGACAGCGAATGGATCGTGCTTCCGCTGCAGGGCGGTTGTACGGTGCAAACAGAGGGAAACGAGTTCCAGATCCTGGGCCGGGAGAGCGTGTTCAGCGGAGTCTCGGACTTCGTGTACGTGCCCCGGGACGCCCAGGTCCAGATCGCCTCCGGCGCGGGAGGCCGCTTCGCCCTGGCAGGAGCGAAGTGCGAGCGACAACTCCCCGCCCGCTACGGCCCCGCGCCGGAGGTCCCCGTCGAAGACCGCGGCAGCGGCACCAGCGCCCGTCAGGTGCGCAACTTCGCCTCCGCGGACGCGTTCGACTGCGACAAGCTCATCGCCGTGGAGGTCGTCACCCCCGGCGGCAACTGGTCCTCGTACCCGTCCCACAAGCACGACGAGTACCGGCCCGGCGAGGAGTCGGAGCTGGAGGAGATCTACTACTTCGAGATCGACGGACCGAACGGTTTCGGGTACCAGCGCGTATTCCCCTCCCGTGAGGGCGGTACGGACGTCCTCGCCGAGGTCCGCTCCGGCGACGCCGTGCTCGTTCCCGACGGATGGCACGGCCCGTCGATCGCGCAGCCCGGGCACGACATGTACTACCTGAACGTCATGGCGGGGCCGGGGGTGACGCGGGAGTGGCGGATCTGCTTCCACCCGGACCATACGGAGGGTTACCGATGACGATTCGGTTGACCGTCGCGCAAGCGCTTGTCCGCTTCCTCGCCGTCCAGTTCACCGAGCGGGACGGCGAGCGCCGCCGCCTGATCGGCGCCACCTGGGGCATCTTCGGCCACGGCAACGTGGCCGGCCTCGGCCAGGCGCTCGTCGAGTACGCGGACGAGATGCCGTACCACCAGGGCCGTAACGAACAGGCCATGGTGCACGCGGCCGTGGGCTACGCGCGTCAATCGAACCGTCTCGCCACGCACGCCGTGACGACGTCCATCGGTCCCGGCGCGACCAACCTCGTCACCGGCGCCGCCCTCGCCACCGTCAACCACCTCCCGGTCCTGCTGCTGCCCGGCGACGTCTTCGCCACCCGCCCCGCCGACCCGGTCCTCCAGCAGCTCGAAGTCCCGCACGCCGCCGACGTGTCCGTCAACGACTGCCTGCGCCCGGTGTCGAGGTTCTTCGACCGGATCAACCGCCCCGAACAGCTGATCTCCTCCGCCCTCGCCGCCATGCGGGTGCTCACCGACCCCGTCGAGACCGGCGCCGTCACCCTCGCCCTCCCGCAGGACGTGCAGGCCGAGGCGTACGACTGGCCGGAGGAGTTCTTCGCCGAGCGGGTGTGGACCGTACGACGGCCGGGCGCCGACCCCGTCGAACTCTCCGCCGCGGTACGGGCCATCAGGAACGCGCGCAGGCCCGTGGTCATCGCCGGCGGCGGGGTCCACCACAGCCGCGCCGAGGCCGTCCTCGCCGAGTTCGCCGAGGCGACCCGCATCCCGGTCGCCTCGACCCAGGCGGGCAAGGGCTCCCTGCGCTGGAACCACCCGCAGGACGTCGGCGGCGTCGGCCACACCGGCACCGCCACCGCCGACGAGCTCGCCCGCACCGCCGACCTGGTGATCGGCGTCGGTACCCGCTACACCGACTTCACCACGGCGTCCGGCACCCTCTTCGAGAACCCGGACGTCCGCTTCCTCAACCTCAACATCGCCCCGTACGACGGCCACAAGCTCGCCGGTCTGCCGCTGATCGCCGACGCCCGCAGCGGCCTCGCCGAACTGACCGAGGCGCTGGTGATGCACGACCACACGGCGGCCGACGCGTACGTCACCGAGTACACCGAGGACAAGGAGCGCTGGGAGCAGCGCGTCGACGCCTGCTACGAGGCCGACGAGCCCGACGTCCGGCCGACCCAGCCGCAGGTCCTCGGTGCCCTGGACGCGCTGGTCGACGAGACGGACGTACTGATCAACGCGGCCGGCTCGCTCCCCGGCGACCTGCACCGGCTCTGGCGGGCGCGCTCGCGGGACCAGTACCACCTGGAGTACGGCTACTCGTGCATGGGCTACGAGATACCGGCCGCCATCGGGGTGAAACTCGCGGCGCCGGAGCGGAACGTGTGGGCGCTGGTCGGCGACGGCACGTATCTGATGATGCCGACCGAGATCGTCACCGCCGTCCAGGAAGGGATAGCCATCAAGGTGCTGCTGGTGCAGAACCACGGCTACGCCTCCATCGGCGGCCTCTCCGAGTCGGTGGGCGGCGAGCGGTTCGGCACCGCGTATCGCTTCCCCTCGGACGACGGCACGTTCACGGGCGCCCCGCTCCCCGTCGACCTGGCCGCCAACGCGGCCAGCCTCGGCATGCGCGTCCTGCGCGCGAAGACTGTACGGGACCTGCGCACGGCGCTCGCCGAGGCGCGGGCCGCCGACACTCCCACATGTGTCTACGTGGAGACCGAAACGGCCGACACTGTGTCGGGCCCGCCTCCCGCGCAGGCCTGGTGGGATGTACCTGTGGCCGAGACCGCGACCCGATCCTCCGCGGTCAAGGCACGTGAGCTCTACGAACGGCACGTCTCCACCCGACGCCGCCATCTGTGAAGGAGTAACCGGTCATGACGAAGATCGTCAACCACTGGATCGGCGGCAAGTCCGTCGAAGGCACGTCGGGCAACTTCGGGCCGGTCACCGACCCGGCCACCGGCGCGGTCACCACGAAGGTCGCGTTCGCGTCGGTCGACGAGGTCGACGCCGCGGTCGCCACCGCCAAGGACGCGTACCTCAGCTGGGGCCAGTCCTCGCTGGCCAAGCGCACGGAGATCCTGTTCCGCTTCCGCGCCCTCCTGGACGCCAACCGGGACGCGATCGCGGAGCTGATCACCGCCGAGCACGGCAAGGTGCACAGCGACGCCCTCGGCGAGGTCGCCCGCGGTCTGGAGATCGTGGACCTGGCGTGCGGCATCAACGTGCAGCTGAAGGGCGAGCTGTCCACGCAGGTCGCGTCTCGCGTGGACGTCTCCTCGATCCGCCAGCCCCTCGGCGTCGTCGCGGGCATCACGCCGTTCAACTTCCCGGCGATGGTCCCGATGTGGATGTTCCCGATCGCCATCGCGACCGGCAACACCTTCATCCTGAAGCCGTCCGAGAAGGACCCCTCCGCGTCCATCAAGATCGCCGAGCTGCTGGCCGAGGCCGGGCTGCCCGACGGCGTCTTCAACGTCGTACACGGTGACAAGGTGGCCGTGGACCGGCTCCTGGAGCACCCGGACGTCAAGGCCGTCTCCTTCGTCGGCTCGACCCCGATCGCCCGCTACATCCACACCACCGCCGCCGCCAACCACAAGCGCGTGCAGGCGCTGGGCGGCGCCAAGAACCACATGCTGGTCCTCCCCGACGCCGACCTGGACGCGGCGGCCGACGCGGCCGTCTCCGCGGCCTACGGTTCGGCGGGCGAGCGCTGCATGGCCATCTCGGCCGTGGTCGCCGTGGGCGCGATCGGCGACGAGCTGGTGGAGAAGATCCGCGAGCGCGCCGAGAAGATCAAGATCGGCCCCGGCAACGACCCGACCTCCGAGATGGGCCCGCTGATCACGGCCGTGCACCGCGACAAGGTCGCCTCCTACGTCTCCGGTGCCGCCGCCGAGGGCTGCGAGGTCGTGCTCGACGGCACCGGCTACACCGTCGAGGGCTTCGAGGACGGCCACTGGATCGGCATCTCGCTGCTGGACAAGGTGCCCACGTCCGCGAAGGCCTACCAGGACGAGATCTTCGGCCCGGTCCTGTGCGTCCTGCGCGTCGACACCTACGAGGAGGGCGTGGCGCTGATCAACGCCTCCCCCTTCGGCAACGGCACCGCGATCTTCACCCGGGACGGCGGCGCGGCCCGCCGCTTCCAGCTGGAGATCGAGGCCGGCATGGTCGGCGTGAACGTCCCGATCCCGGTCCCCGTCGGCTACCACTCCTTCGGCGGCTGGAAGGACTCGCTCTTCGGCGACCACCACATCTACGGCAACGACGGCACGCACTTCTACACCCGCGGAAAGGTCGTCACCACCCGCTGGCCCGACCCGTCCGAGGCCCCGTCGGGCGTCGACCTGGGCTTCCCCCGCAACCACTGATCCACTGAGCGTCACCGCCTGACCCCGTCGAGGCCGTCCGGATACCGGACGGCCTCAACTTTTTTTGTCAGCGGAGCTGCGGTTCTCGTTTGTGCGGGATGAAACGGGTGACTTAAGTTCTTTGCGTTCATGACCTTCAAAAGCAAGGTCATGCGAAGAGAAGGCTTGGTGATTGACCCATCCTGCCGCTCGACCCTACGAAAGTGATGTGACACCCGTCGCTTTAAGGGTGCGGAATCCGAAGGTAAACAGCCATTGACGCAACGGTTTTCGTCGGGGTTCCATGCAGCACGGCCCAACCGCCTGAGGCATCCGCACAAGCCGATCGGAACCGCCGCATGACCGACACGCTCCGCCCTGTCGAGACCGCCGTCACAGAGGCGTCTGACAGTCCCAAGACGCTCAAGCGCTCCATCGGAGTAGTTGGCGGCACCCTCCTCACCCTCTCCTGCGTCACACCGGCCTCCACGCTCTTCGTGGTCGTCCCCGACCTGTTCGGCTCCCTGGGCACCGCCACCGCCCTCACGATCGCCATCGGCTCCCTCCTCTGTATCGCCGTGGCCTTCTGTTACTCGGAGCTGGGCACGCTGATCCCCAGCGCGGGCGGCGAATACGCGATGGTCTCGACGATGGCGGGCCGCCTCGCCGGCTGGCTGGTCTTCGTCCTCTCGCTCCTGGTCGTGATGATCGTGCCCCCGGTGATCGCGATGGGCACGGCCGACTACCTGTCCCCGATCGTCCACCTGAACCCGGCCATGACCGGCGCCGGCGTGATGCTCCTCGCCACCCTCGCCGGCCTGCTCGACCTGCGGGCGAACGCCTGGATCACCGGCATCTTCCTGGTCCTGGAGGTCATCGCGGCGGGCGTGGTGGCCGTGCTGGGCTTCTCCCACAGCCACCGCGGGGTGGGCAGCCTCACCTCCATGCAGGTGGCGGACACGGGGGGCCACGCCACCACGGTCACCGCGATGCTGGTCGTCTCCGGCCTGGCCATCGCCCTCTTCGTCACCCAGGGCTTCTCGACCGCGGTCTACCTCTCCGAGGAACTGGAGAACCCGCGCCGCAACGTCGCCCGCACGGTCCTCGCCACCCTCGCCATCTCCACGGTGGTCATCCTCGTCCCGGTCGCCGCGATCACCATGGGCGCGACCGACCTCAAGGCGCTCACGGGCGGCGACATCAGCTCCATGGTCACCGCCTGGTCGAACTCCGCGGTCGGCACCTTCGTCAGCCTCTGCGTGGCCCTCGCGATCATCAACGCGGGCATCGTCATGGTCATCCAGAACTCCCGCGTGCTGTTCGCCTCGGCCCGCGACAAGGCCTGGCCGGCCCCGGTCAACAGCGCCCTCTCCCGCCTGGGCCGCTTCGGCTCCCCCTGGGTCGCCACCCTCGCGGTCGGCGTCCCCGGCGCCCTGCTCTGCTTCGTCAACCTGGACACCCTGTACGGCGTGACGGGCGTCTCGGTGACGGGCATGTACCTCCTCGTCGCCGTCGCCGCCCTCCTCTCCCGCCGAGGCCACCACAAGCACACCCCG
This sequence comes from Streptomyces sp. NPDC058457, assembly GCF_042720695.1. Taxonomy (NCBI): domain Bacteria; kingdom Bacillati; phylum Actinomycetota; class Actinomycetes; order Kitasatosporales; family Streptomycetaceae; genus Streptomyces; species Streptomyces sp. NPDC058457. The sequence goes on from NZ_JBHXLU010000055.1 coordinate 79,717, forward strand.
GCCTGGCGCATGCCGCTCTGGCCGGCCATGCCGATCCTCCTCATCGCCGTCCTCGCCTACATCCTCACCCAGCAGGAGACGACCTACCTCCTCTGGACCGGCGGCATCACGGCGGCAGCCACCCTCTACTGGGCCTTCTACCTCCGCCCCCGCAAGGAAACCCACTGGGTGGTCTCGATCCCGGACGACGCCCAGGCCTGAGGCGGCTCCGCTTGAGGCGCCCCGCCAGGAGCGCCCCGCAAGGGGCGCGGGGCTGTGCCGATGTGCGGCTCTGCCGCGTGGGCGCGACCAGCCCCCACCGGCCCGCGGGGATCCACCGGCCGGTCCGGCACCGCCGAATTCCGCCGTCGTGGCCGAGCGCCGTTGCGGCGGTATCCGGGGGCGCTGGAAACGCCCCGGCGTCAACCCGGTGTACCGCGCTCGAAGTACACGGCAACGTGCCCGTACTCCTCGGGGATGGCCGGGGGTTCACCCCACCGTCGGCATCGGATGTCGGTCCCGCCCCGTACCGTTGAAGCATGGATC
>NZ_JBHXLU010000056.1:0-79319 GCF_042720695.1 Streptomyces sp. NPDC058457
GGTGGCCGGCTGCGCCGACACGGTTTCGGCCGCGGCCGGTACGGTGCACACACCGGCGGCGAGCACGGTGGTGACGAGTCCAACAGTGGTGCGCCGGGCAGCGGAGCCGCCGCGCGCGCGCCGACGAACAGGTGTCCCCACGATGCGCTCCTGACTCATACGGGTGCACGCCACGGAGACCACCGGGCCGACGGACAACATCGGACCGCATGGCCCGCGACCGGTTCATTTCCCACGAACACGTTACGCCGAACGGGTGCTGTCGGCACCCGGGCGGAGCCGCTGTCCCGGGCCACGTGGGCGACCCGGCACAACGGCTCCGGAGCTGGGCGGGACAGCGTCAGGGGATGAGCCGCCACTGGTCGATGTAGCCGACGTCGATCGCGGCGTGGTCCTGGACGCGGAGTTTCCAGGTGCCGGTCAGGGGCTGTGCGGAGGCGTCGACGGTGAACGTCTGGTCGACGTTGTCGGCGGAGCCGCCACTGCGGTTCAGGAGCGAGTAGACCGTTCCGTCGGGACCGACCAGGTCGACCGTCAGGTCGCCCCGGTAGGTGTGGATGATCTTCACGTAGACCTGGGTGGTCGTCGAGGCGTTACCGGTGCGGTCGGTGACGGTGATCGGCGACTCCACCGCGGAGCTGTTGTCGGGGATGTCGACGCGGGTGGTGCTGGCGTAGACGTAGGCCACCTCCCACGCGAAGCTCACGGTGCTGCTCGCGCCGGTGTCGTCGGTGACCGTGACGGTGACGGCGCTGGTGCCGAGGGTGGTCGGGGTGCCGGAGATCAGGCCCGTGTCACTGATCGTCAGTCCGTCCGGCAGACCTGTCGCGGTGTACGTCAGGCCCGCGCCGGAGTTGGTGGTGTACGCGCTCGTCTGGAGGGACACCGCCTGCCCGATGCCGCTGATCTGGTCCGTGATGGGTGCCACGTTGACGCCTAGCGCGATCCGGTTGCCCACGTTGATCGCCGCCCATGCGTCGGCGACGGCGAGGTAGGAGGGGCTGTAGGCGCCGAAGAGGTCGGCCGCAGCCTGGAGCGTGGCCGTACGCGCGCCCGCGTAGTTCGTGCTCGACGTCATGTAGGTGGTGAGTGCCCGGTACCAGACGCGCTGGGCGTTGTCGATGCCGATGCCTGCCACCGGCCGGCCGTCGTAGGTGGGGCTGTCGTAGGCGACCCCGTTGACGGTCTTCGCTCCGCTGCCCTCGGAGAGCAGGTAGAAGAGGTGGTTGGCCGGGCCCGAGGAGTAGTGGACGTCGAGTCCGCCCAGTGAGGAGCTCCAGTAGTCGCTGGACGCACCGTCCTTGGAGGGCTTGTCCATGTAGCGCAGCGGGGTGCCGTTCCCGTTGATGTCGATCTTCTCGCCGACCAGGTAGTCCGGGACGTCGGCCGGCAGGTTCTCGTAGAACTCGACGGCGGCTGCGAAGATGTCGGAGGTCGCCTCGTTCAGGCCGCCCGACTCGCCGGAGTACGTGAGGCCCGCGGTGGCCGCGGTGACACCGTGGCTCATCTCGTGGGCGGCCACGTCGAGCGCGGTGAGCGGGTGGGTGTTGCCCGAACCGTCGCCGTACGTCATGCAGAAGCAGCTGTCCGACCAGAAGGCGTTGACGTAGTTGTTGCCGTAGTGGGCGCGGCTGTAGGCGGCCACGCCGTCGTTGCGTATGCCGTTGCGGCCGAAGACGTTCTTGTAGAAGTCCCAGGTCGCCGCCGCGCCGAAGGCGACGTCCACGCCCGCGGTCTGCCGGTTGGCCGGGGTGCCGTCGCCCCAGACATCGTTGTCGTCGGTGAAGAGCGTGCCGGTGCCGGAGGTGCCCTGGTTCAGGTCGTAGGTGCGGTGTCCGGCGCGGTCGCCGTCGACGAGCTGGTACGTCGAACCGGAGAGCGTGGTGCTGAGGGGCACGGTCCCGTTGAACTGGCCGGTGCCGGTGCCGGTTTCGATGCCCTGGTACTTGAAGATCTGTTTTCCGGAGTCCGCGTCGGTGATCACGTGGAGCTCGTTGGGGGTGCCGTCGTCCTGGAAGCCGCCGACCACGGACTCCCAGGCCAGGGCGGGCTTGCCGGAGGCGGCCCAGACGACCAGACGCGGGGCGCCGTCGATCGCGGGCCGCTCGGCGCCGGCCTTCGCGGCGGTGGTGAGCGCATGGGCCTTCGCCGTCGCCGAGGAGATCTTCGCCTTGGTGGACGGGACCGCGAGGGCCGCCTTCGTGGCTCGCGACACCGTGAGGCGGCCGCCGCTGTCGTGGACGATCAGGTCGCCGCCGAGGACGGGAAGACCCGCGTAGGTGCGTTCGTAGCGGGTGTGCGTCGTACCGTCTGCGTCCTGGGTCACGTCCTTGACGACCAGCTTCTCGCCGGCGCCGAGGCCGAGGGTCCTCGCGGTGTCGCGAGCGTCCGTCGCGGCGCTCTTGAGCAGCGCCGTGCGCCTCGACGGCGAGAGCGGGGCGGAGGCCGCGCCGGCGTCGGGGGTGGCCAGGATCTTGGCGGGGGCGTGACCGCCGGATGCGGCCATGGCGGTGCCGTGCTGGATTCCGGCCACGAGCATGGCACTTGCCGCGGTCAGCGCCAGGGCGACGCTGTGTCTGGTGCGATGCTGATGACGGTCCTGCCGGAACATGCGTTCTCCTTCTGTGGGGTGATCGGGCCCGGTGGGGCCCGGGAGAGCGGGTCGGCCTGGTGAGGCCGTCCGGCGGCGCGCGGGTGGGTGGCGCGGTGCGAGGGGGGTCAGGTCCTCGCTGCCGTGCGGGGTGAAGACAGGGGTCGGACACGGGAGTTGTGTGGGACAACCTGTGAGGAGACGGTGAACTTGCGGAGAGCAGATTGACACCCGGGAACCACGAATGTCATGACCGCATCAGAACAACGGCTTGAACTGGCGGTTGCGAGCGGCGGGTTCGAGCGCCTGAACAGTGTTTTTCGGCCGCTGTTCCGGCGCGGCTCCAGTCATCGCACAGGGCGACTTGGGTGGGCGGGTCCTGGGCCTCAGGAGGACCGGAGGGTCAACCAGTGATCAACGACCGGGCATTGGTCTTGAGTCCGGAGATGCGCCGGAAGCGGCGTGAACGGCGCCACTGCCCGGGTCGGCTCAAGAACTCCCGGCCTGCCCCTCGGCCTCCGTGTCATAGCGCTCGCGCGCCTCGTGGACCGCCTCGATGTGGGTCTCCGCCCAGTCCTTCACGCCCGCCAGGAGCAGGGAGAGGCTGTCGCCGAGCGGGGTGAGTTCGTAGTCCACGCGGACGGGGACGGACGGGGTGACCGTGCGGGCGAGGAGGCCGTCGCGTTCCAGTGAGCGCAGGGTCTGGGTGAGCATCTTGGGGCTGACGCCGGCGATCTTGCGGGCGAGCTCGCTGTAGCGCATCGGGCCGGGGGACAGTGCGCAGACGACGAGGCTGACCCACTTGTCGCTGATCCGGTCGAGGAGCTGGTTGGTGGGGCAGGACCGGATGAACGCGTCGTACTCCACGCGCGCCTGCTCGCGCCGCTGGGCCGCCGTCGTCGTCGGCATCGCTCACCTCTGGGGGACCTAGGCACCTTCAGGTAACTACTTACTAAAGGATAGTAGCTCTTCCTAGGGTTGCAGACAGCTGAGGAGAGACCGAAGCGAGAGCGTCACACAGGGAGCAGGCCGTCATGCGTGCAGCAGTGGTGAACAGGTTCGGCGGGCCCGAGGTCGTGGAGGTGGTGGAGACCGAGCGGCCCGAGCCGGGTCCCCGTCAGGTGCGGATCAAGGTCGCGGCGGCCGCGCTGAACCCCGTGGACGAAGGGGTGCGGGCCGGGTTCTTCGGCGGCGCGGGCAAGCGGATCGGGCTCGGCTGGGACGTCGCCGGGACCGTGGACGCGACCGGCGTCGCCACCGCCTGGGGCGTCGGCGACCAGGTGGTGGCGCTGGACCCCGGCATGGTGCGACCGCTCGGTACGCACGCCGAGTACGTCGTGGTGGCGGCGGACGCGGTGGCCACGGCACCGGCCACGGTCGACGCGGTGCACGCGGCGACGCTGCCGCTGAACGGGCTGACCGCCGTACAGGCCCTGGACCTGCTGGAGTCGGCCGGGGGACAGTCCCTCCTGGTCACCGGCGCGGCGGGCGCTGTCGGCGGCTTCGCCGTCCAACTGGCCGCGCACCGGGGGATATCCGTGACCGCGCTGGCCCGCGAGGCCGACGAGGAGCTCGTCCGGTCGCTGGGGGCCGCGCACTTCACGGCGGGCGGAGTCGAGGCAGGGAGCTTCGACGCGGTCCTGGACGCGGCGGTTCTGGGTGAGACGGCCCTGGAGTGGGTGCGCGACGGAGGCGGCTATGTCGGCGTCCGGCCCGGAGGCGAGCCGGCGCCGGTGCGCGGGGTACGGACGACCGCCGTCGCCGTGACCGCCGACGGGGCACGCCTCGCGGAACTGGCCGGACTCGTGGACGAGGGTGCGCTGACGCTGCGGGTGGCCGAGACGTTCCCCCTGGAAGAGGCCGCCAAGGCACACGCCCGCCTCGCGGAGGGAGGGGTACGCGGGCGGCTGGTGCTGGTTCCCTGAGCGGGGCCGGCGAAGTCCGCTGCCGTCGGGCAGCGCCCCGAAGGGGCGCTGGGGGTACCCCCGGCCGAAGGCTGGGGGAGTAACTGCGCGACCAGCCACGACGGTGCCGCAGTGGACTGATGGCATCTCGCGGCACTTCCAGCGGAGCGCTCAGCCGGGCCGGTCCGGCTGGTCCGGGCGGCCGGTGGTGGTGAAGCGTCTGCGGTAGTGGGTCGGGGTGGTGCCCAGGTGGCGGGCGAAGGCCCGGCGGAGGGTCTCGTCGGTGCCCAGGCCGCTGTGCTGGGCGGCCGAGGTGACGCTGTGGCCCGCCAGCAGCAGCTGCTGGGCGCGGTCCAGGCGGACCCGCTCGACCCAGCGTGCCGGTGTGGTGCCCAGCTCGGCGGTGAACAGCCGCGTCAGATGCCGGGCACTGACGGCGGCGGACGCGGCCATGGCGGGCAGGCTGTGGTCGGCGGTCGGATCGGCGAGTACGGACGCGATCAGGGTGCGGAGCAGGTCGCTGCGGGCCGGTGGTGTGGTGATGGCCGTGGAGAACTGCGACTGGCCGCCCGGGCGTTGCAGGAACACCACCAGTTCACGCGCGATGTCCCGCGCCACGTCCGCGCCGTGGTCGTCCTCCACCAGGGCGAGGGTGAGGTCGATGCCCGCGCTGATGCCCGCCGAGGTCACGTACCGCCCGTCGCGGATGTGGATGGCGTCCGGCTCGACCCGGACCCGGGGGTAGCGGCGTGCGAACGTGGCCGCGTGCCGCCAGTGGGTCGTCGCGCGCCGGTCGTCGAGCAGGCCCAGCTCGCCCAGTACGAACGCCCCCGTGCACACCGAGGCGACCCGCCGCGCCCGCCCGGTGAGGTCGCGGGCCGTGGCCAGCAGCCCGTCCTCGATCGGCCGCTCGGCCAGCCGGTCACCGCCGGCCACCAGGACCGTGTCGACCGGGCCGGCGTCGGCCGCCCGGACCGTGCCGGTCAGCGCAAGCCCGGCGGAGGTGGTGACCGTGCCGCCCGCAGGGGAGACCAGCACCAGCTCGTAGGGGTCGGCGAGCCGGCCCGCCTGGTGCAGCACCTCCGACGGCCCGCTCACGTCGAGCATGGTCACCCCGTCGAAGACCACAAAGCCCACTCGATGCGCCATGTCCGAATCCGTGGTTTTCCTGGCAGTAGAGACATGGCCCAGCCTACGTCCCCCGGAGAACCCTGGAGGCACATCACCTATCCGGCATGGAGGCTGAGGAACGATGAGCGAAGAGATCGCAGGCGTGCGGATCCCGGACACCGCCCTGGTGCGGGAGGCCACCGAGATGGTCCGGGACGTCGCCACGCCGCTGGTGTTCGACCACTCCCGGCGGGTCTTCCTGTGGGGCTCGCTGCGCGGCCGGGACCTGGGGCTGGCCTTCGACCCCGAGCTGCTGTACGTCGGCGCGATGTTCCACGACCTGGGGCTCACCAAGAGCCTGCGCCGTACCGACCAGCGCTTCGAGATCGACGGCGCCGACGAGGCCCGCGCCTTCCTGCACGCCCACGGCGTCACCGGCGAGCCCGCCGACCGGGTCTGGACGGGCATCGCCCTGCACACCACCCCGGAGATCCCGCTGCACATGGCACCCGAGATCGCCCTGGTCACCCGCGGGGTCGAGCTGGACGTGCTGGGCATCGGCTACCACGACGTCACCGACGAGCAGCGCGCGGCGGTCGTCGCGGCGCACCCGCGCCCCGACTTCAAGAACCAGATCCTCGCCGCCTTCACCGAGGGCATCCAGGACCGCCCCGACACCACCTTCGGCAACGTGAAGGCCGATGTGCTCGCCCACTACGTCCCCGGTTTCCGGCGCGGCGATTTCGTCGAGGTCATCAGGACCTCCGCCTGGCCCGAGTGACCCGCCGGCCCGAGTGACCCGCCCGGGAGGAGGGATCACCCGGGGGGAAGGGGGGATCAGCCCGGCGGCGGCTTGAGGAGCCCCTCCACGATGTCGTGGAGGGGACCCAGAAGGTCCTCGGGCGTCGCGTCGGCCAAGGGCCGCAGGCCCACGGCCGAGCGTACGACGGCGACCCCGACGCCGAGGGCGACCAGGAGCTCCGCCCGCAGCTCGGCGTCGGGTGCCGATGAGCCGCCCGACGCTTCGAGCACCTGCCGGCCGAACTCCTCCAGGGCCCGCCGGCGCAGCTCCGCCACCTGGTCGTCGCCGGAGTCGCGCAGCAGCATCAGCACCGGATGCTCGCCGAACTCCGCCCACGCCCCGGCCGCCAGCTGCCGGCTGAGCGCCCCGGCGAGCGCGGCACGGTCGCGCGGGAACTCCCCTTCGCCGCCCAGGAACCGGGGCGTCGACGCCAGCGCCGCCTTGAACAGGCCCTCCTTGGAGCCGAAGTACCGCTTGATGAGCGCCAGGTTGACCCCGGCGTCCGCGGCGACGTCCCGCAGCGTCGTACGGTCGTAGCCCAGCCGGGTGAACCGGGCGCGGGCGGCCAGGAGCAGGGCATGGCGGGTCGCCGCGGCGTCCCGGCGCCGGGGCCCGTCGGCGGCCTGACCGGTCACGTCGTCCGACGACACAGCGGCTCCTCTCGTCAACGCCACCACGGACCCTTCGGCGGAACGGGGTCCCGCCACCAAGTAATCATGCGTTGACATGGTCCCGCAGTGCGGGCTACGTTGCCAAGTAATCACTTGATGACTAATCGTCTGATGAGTGATCGCCTGATGACCGACGGGGCCGCGTGGAAGGAACAGAGACGGTGCCTCAGCAAGCCCTTCTCGTCATGGATGTCCAGCAGGTCGTCGTCGACCGTTTTCCCGACGCCGAGTACCTGCCCCGGCTGAGCAAGGCGATCGACGCCGCCCGGGACGGCGGCGTCCCGGTGATCTACGTGGTCGTCGGCTTCCGCCCGGGCTACCCGGAGGTCAGCGCCCGCAACAAGATGTTCCGCGGCCTGGTGGGCGCCGCGGCGCGTCCGGCCGGGGACGACCGGGCCACGCAGGTCCACCCCGACGTGGCTCCCGCGCCCGGCGAGCCGGTCGTCACCAAGCGGCGCGTCAGCGCCTTCGCGGGCAGCGACCTGGACATGGTGCTGCGGGCCGGCGGGATCGATCACCTCGTCCTCACCGGCATCGCCACCAGCGGTGTCGTGCTGTCCACCCTGCGCCAGGCCGCCGACCTCGACTTCGAGCTCACCGTGCTGTCCGACGGCTGCCTCGACTCCGACCCGGAGGTGCACCGGGTGCTCACTGAGAAGGTGTTCCCCAAGCAGGCCGAGGTCACGACCGTCGACGCGTGGGCGGCAGCACTCTGACCGCGCTCGGACCGCATCCCGGCCCGGGCTGTCAGGCGAGCGTCACCTCCACCGGCAGCTTCTTGATGCCGTTCACGAAGTTCGAGCGCACCCGCGGCACCTCGCCGGCCAGGCGGATGTCCGCGAGCCGCGGGATCAGCTCCTCGAACATGATCCGGATCTCGGTGCGCGCGAGCAGGTTGCCCAGGCACAGGTGCGGGCTGCCCTTGCCGAAGGTGACGTGGTCGTTGTTCTGCCGGGCCACGTCGAAGTCGTACGGGTTGCCGAAGACCTCCTCGTCACGGTTGCCCGAGGCGTACCACATGACGACCTTGTCACCCTCCTTGATCCGCTTGTCGCCGAGCTCGACGTCACGGGTCGCGGTGCGGCGGAAGTGGTAGACCGGGGACGCCCAGCGCAGGAACTCCTCCACCGCCGTCGGGATGAGTGACGGGTCGTCCCTGAGACGGGCCAGCTGCTCGGGGTGCTGGAGAAGGGCCAGCATGGAGTGGGTGATGGTGTGCCGGGTGGTCTCGTTGCCGGCCACCACCAGGAGCAGGAAGTAGTTGTCGAAGTCCTGCGCGGAGAGCGGGACCCCGTCGCGCGGGGTGGTGTTCACCAGTCTGGAGACCAGGTCCGTCCCCTCGCCGCCCCGCCGCTGCCTGGCCAGCTCCCGCCCGTACTCGAAGACCTCGAGCGAGGCGGGGGAGCGGAACGGCAGGTCGCGGTACTTCTCGCTCTCCGCGCTGTGCAGCAGGACGTCCGCGTAGTCGGGGTCGGTGTTGCCGATGATGCGGTTGCCCCAGTCGATGAGCTGCTGGTTGTCCTCCGGCGGGACGTCCAGGAGGCGGGCCAGGACGTTGATGGGGAAGTCCGCGGAGACCTCCTTCACGAAGTCGAAGGTCCCCTTGGCGAGCGCCGCGTCCAGTGTCTTCGCCGTCAGCCCGCGCAGGAAGTCCGTGTAGCTGTTGATGACCCCCGCCCCGAACTGCCGCTGGATCACGCTGCGCAGGGCGCGATGGCGGACGCCGTCCAGCTCCAGGATCGAGGCGCGTTTGCGGATCTGGTCCCCGTCGAGCTCCTCCAGGTTCACGAACCGGGTGGAGGTGAACGTCTCGGCGTCCCGGTCGACCCGCGCGATGTCGGCGTGCCGGGTCACCGCCCAGAAACCGGAGTTGGGAGCTTCCTCCGGCTGCCAGTGCACCGGGTCCTGGTGGCGCAGGGTGTGGAGCATCCGCCAGGGTGTGACCCCGTCGGTGAAGTTGTCGAGGTTCGCGAGGTCGACATCGGCGAGGCGCATGGTCTCGACGCCGGTGGCTGTGGTCATCGTTGGTCCTTCACAAGTGCTCGCTGGTGGTCACAGGTGGTAGGCATACTCGGTGAACTCCCAGTCGGTGACGTGCCGTTGGAAGCGTTCGACCTCGTTGCGCTTGTAGGTGAGGTACGACGTGGTGAAGTCCTTGCCGAGCAGCTCGGCCAGGGCGGTGTCCGCCTCCAGCGCGTCCAGCGCGGCGGACAGGTCCATCGGGAGCACGGCCGCCTTCGTGGCGTCGTAGCCGTAGCCCTCCAGCGGCGCGGGCGGCTCCTCGCCGGCCAGGACGCCGAGGAGTGCGGCCGCCGTGGTCGCCGCGATCGCCAGATACGGGTTGGCGCTCGCGTCCCCGAGGCGCAGTTCGAGCCGGGCGCCGGCGCCGCGCTCGGGTGGCACGCGGACCATCGCGCTGCGGTTGTCCAGGCCCCAGTCGATCAGCCAGGGGGCGAGGGTGTCGGGTCCGAAGCGCTTGTACGAGTTGACGGTCGGGTTCAGCAGCGCGGCCAGGGCGGGCGCGTGTGCGAGGATGCCGGCGATCGCGTGCCGGGCGGTGGCCGACAGGCCGTACGCGCCGGACGGGTCGTCGAAGACGTTGCGGCCACGGGTGTCGGTGCCGTCAGTGCCGTCGATGCCCTCGGCGCAGGAGAGATGCAGGTGGAAGCCGGACCCGCCCGCGTCGTTGAAGGGCTTCGCCATGAAGGTGGCGAGCCGCCCCTCGCGCCGGGCCAGCTCCTTCACCGCGGCCTTGAAACGGAACGCCCGGTCGGCCGCGGACAGGGCCTCCGAGTGCAGCAGATTGATCTCGAACTGGCCGCCGTCGAACTCGTGGTTGCCGCTCAGTACCCCGATGCGCAGGTCGCGCACCTGCCGCAGGGTGCGCAGCAGATGGTTGTCGGGGTCGGCGCGCAGGCCGGCGGTGTAGACGACGCCGGGAGTGCTGCCGTAGCGCCGCCAGCCGCCGGCCTGGTCCGGTTCGCACAGGAAGTACTCCAGCTCGGGCCCGACGACCGGACTCAGTCCGTGCTCACGGCACCGCTCCAGGACCGACCGCAGCAGATCGCGCGGTGACTCGGAGGCGGGCGCCCCGGTGGCCGGATCGGTGACATCGGCCAGGCAGGCCGCCACGCCCGGCTCCCAGGGCAGCGCGACCAGGGTGGCGAGGTCCGGCCGGACACAGACGTCCGGCAGCCCGGCGTCCAGACCGCCGCTGACCGGGACCACGTCGCCCTGCGGGCTGGTGTGGTAGACGGCCCGGCAGAAGGCCAGCCCGTGCTCCAGGGCCCGCGGCAGTTCCTCCACGAGCACGTCACGCGCCCGGTCCGTGCCGATGAGGTCGGGATACGTCACCCGGACGACATCGATGCCGTCGGCGGCGAGCCGGTCCAGGTGCCGGCGGACTTCTGCATGGTCTTGATCGCTCACCGTTGTCTCCTCGGGCGGACGGACGTCGGGACACCACCTGCGGGATCCGGGGAGCCGGGAGGCGGGTGGTGGGGGAGGTGACGGCCGGGGCGCGATGACGCGGACAGCTCTCCGGCCTGTTGTTTGAAGCCAAACGGTAGGCAGGGGTGCACCTTGCCGCAAGAGGGCGACGCAAAGAATTTATCCATACGGATAGGTATTGACCAGGGGGTGGCGGCTGCCTACCTTGTTTGAAGCCAAACGAGTCCGGGACGCGGTCCGCCGCAACCCGTTGGCAGGGCCCGGTCGGCACGACCGGCCGGGCCCACTTCCTTCCCCTCTCCCTTCGCTCCCGCTCCCTCAGGAGGACCGGCCATGAAGGTCGTCGTCGACATGAACAAGTGCCAGGACCACGGCCAGTGCGTCTTCGCGGCCCCCGACGTCTTCTCCCTGGACGACGCAGGCCACCTCGTCCACGTCTCCGACGCCGACGACGCGCTGCGCGACGACGTCGAGGAAGCGGCCGACGTCTGCCCGCTCCAGGCCATCCGGATCGAGGCCTGACCGTGAACGCGCGCATCGTCGTGGCCGGCGCCTCCATGGCCGGCCTGCGCGCCGCCGAGCAGCTGCGCGCGACGGGCTGGAGCGGCGCGATCACCCTCGTCGGCGACGAACCGCACATGCCGTACAACCGGCCGCCCCTGTCCAAGGAGGTCCTGGCCGGCAGGGCCCCCTTCGAGTCCCTCGCCTTCCGGCCGCGCGCCAGCGTGTCCGACGTCGAATGGCGGCTGGGCAGGACGGTGGTCGCCGCGGAACTGGACGAGCGGACGGTTCGGCTCGACGACGGCACCGAGCTGGCGTACGACGGACTGGTCGTCGCCACCGGGATGCGCCCCCGGCGCCTGAACTGCCCGGGACCCCGGGCCGGTCGCCACACGGTCCGCACGCTCGACGACGCCCAGGGGCTGCGCGAGGCCTTGACCCGGCCCGGCGCCCGGGTCGTCGTGGTCGGCGCCGGGTTCATCGGCTGCGAGGTCGCCGCGACCGCGGTGGGTCTCGGCGTCGCCGAGGTGACCGTCGTAGACCCGCTGCCGCTGCCGATGGTCGGGCCGCTCGGTGAACTGCTGGGCCGCGCGCTGCTCAAACGGCACGAGGAACGCGGGGTGCGCTTCGTGCTGGGCGCCGGGGTCGCCGGGTTCACCGGAGAAGACCGTGTCACCGGCGTGGTCCTGGGCGACGGCTCGGTACTGCCCGCGGACGTGGTGGTCGAGTCGGTCGGCTCGGTCGCCAACACCGAGTGGCTCGACGGCAACGGGCTCGACCTGACCGACGGTGTGCTCACCGACCCCTGCCTGCGGGCCGGCGGCCGGCCGGACGTGGTCGCGGTCGGAGACGTGGCCCGGTTCCCCAACGCCCGCTACGACGGTGTGCCGCGCCGGGTCGAGCACTGGTGCATCCCGACCGACACCGCCAAGCACGCGGCGAAGACGCTGGTCGCCGACGGCGCGCCGGTGCCCTTCGCGCCGCTGCCCTCCTTCTGGAGCGACCAGCACGACTTCCGGCTCCAGTCCTTCGGGGCGCCGGTGCTCGGCAAGGAGGACGTCCGCGTCCTCGACGGCGACCCGGAGGGGGACGTGCTCGTCGGCTACCACCACGACGGCCGGCTCGTCGGCGTCGTCGCGCTCGGCGGCCAGGCCGTGGCCGCGTCCGCCGCCCGTTACCGCGCCGAGCTGCTCACGCAGCCCGCCCTGACCATGACTGTTTAAGGAGCCTCAAGTGACCGGTGTGCGTGGCTTTTTCCACCCCAGGACGGCGAGCGGAGCGTCGTCGCTGATCCCGGCGCCGCCGTGGCGGTACTCCGGTGACCTGCTCACCGTCGAGTACCGGACGGATCCCGCGCGGGTGCGTGAACTGCTCCCCGAGCCGCTGGAGTTGGCCGACGAGGATCCCGGCGCGGTCGCCCTGATCTGGGCCGACTGGCAGTCCTGCTCGGCATCCGGGGACGAACTGCTCGATCCGGTGCGCGCGCAGTACAAGGAGGCCTTCGCGGTCGTGCGCTGCAAGTACCGGGGGCAGACGTACTCGCGGTGCGTCTACATCTGGGTCGACAAGGACTTCGCCATCGCCCGTGGGCTGCACCAGGGGTATCCCAAGAAGCTCGGGTCGATTCACCAGACACGGCCGCACCCTTACGGGCCGGCTCCCCGGATCGAGGCCGGGGCGCGGTTCGGGGCGACGCTGGCGGCGGCCGACCGGCGGCTGGCACAAGTGGTGGTGACGCTGCGGGAGCCGTCCGTGACGAACGGGTTCGTCAACGGGCATCCGATGGCTCATCACCGGTGGCTGCCGGCGATCGAGAAGGGCAAGGGACTGGCTCTGGACGAGCTGATCGAATCCGGGGCCGCGGATTTCGAGGGCGGTCAACCGTGGGTCGGAGAGGCCGAGTTGGAACTCCTCGAGGCGCCTACTGAAGAGCTGGCTCGGCTGGAGATTCGGGAGCCGATCGCTGCGTACTACCGGCAGGTCGGGGTGGTTTGGGACGGGGGGCGGCTTCTTGAGTCCGGCACGTCGGGAGTGGCGGCCGAGTGAGGTGCGTGGTCGGGTGCGGGTGGTTCGTGGCCGGTCGCGCCCACGCGGCGGTAGCCGCAAATTCAACACAGCCCCGCGCCCCTAGGTAAGTGGTAACCCCCTTAGCCGAGATTGGACCCCTGCTCATGTCCCACAACATCAACGTCGCCGGTGTGTCCGTCGACACCCGGCACTGGATCGGCGGCCGGCGCGTCGCCTCTGCAGAGACGTTCACCGATCACTCGCCCATCGACGGGCAGCCGATCGGTGAGATCTCCCGCGGTGGGCCACCCGAGGCCGAGGCCGCTGTTGCCGCTGCTCGTGACGCCTTCCCCGCCTGGGCCGCCACCCCCCGCGCCGAGCGCGCCCGGATCCTGCACGCCGTCGCCGACGGTGTCGAGAAGCGCGTCGAAGAGCTCGCGATCGTCGAGACCACCGACAACGGCGCCCTCCTGCGCTCCCACCGCCGTGGCGTCATGCCACGCGTCGCCCACAACTTCCGTTTCTTCGCGGACTGGTTGCTGCAGCTGGAGCACGAGGACTTCGAGACCCGCGGACACACCAACCACGTCAGCTGGGACCCCGCCGGGCCCTGCGTGCTGATCACCCCGTGGAACGCCCCGCTCATGCTGGCCACCTGGAAGGTCGCCCCGGCCCTCGCGGCCGGCAACACCGTGATCCTCAAGCCCGCCGAGTGGTCCCCGCTCACCGCCTCCCTCCTCGCCGACATCGCCGCCGAGGCCGGGCTGCCGGCCGGTGTGCTCAACGTCGTGCAGGGGTACGGCGCCGAGATCGGCGACGCGCTCACGTCCCATCCGGACGTGCGCCGGATCAGTTTCACCGGGTCCGTGCCCACGGCGAAGCGCATCGCCGCCTCGGCCGCCGCCAACCTGACGCCCCTGAGCCTCGAACTCGGCGGTAAATCACCCCTGTTGGTGTTCGCCGACGCGGACCTGGAGCTCGCCGTCGACCTGGCGGTGGAGCAGTACGACAACGCCGGACAGGTCTGTCTGGCGGGCACTCGGCTGCTGGTCGAGGAGTCGGTCGCCGAGGAGTTCACCCGGCGGTTCGTGGCGAAGGCCGACGCGCTGCGGCAGGGCGACCCGCGCGACGAGGTCACCGACATCGGGCCCAACATCCACCCCCGTCAGCTGGAGAAGATCGACGGATTCGTGCAGCGGGCGATCGCCGAAGGCGCGCGGGCCGTGATCGGCGGGCACCGCCGGGACGGGCAGTTCTATGCGCCCACCCTGCTCACCGACGTCGCGCAGGACAGTGAGGTCGTCCAGGAAGAGGTCTTCGGGCCCGTCCTCACCCTCCAGACCTTCGCCGACGAGGACGAGGCCGTCCGGCTCGCCAACGACACCCGGTTCGGGCTCGCCGCCACCCTCGCCACCGGCGACCCCGAGCGCGCCGAGCGGGTCACCGCAGGGCTGGTCGCCGGCACCGTCTGGGTCAACTGCTTCTTCGTCCGCGACCTCCAGGCCCCCTTCGGCGGCTCCCGCCTCTCCGGCGTCGGGCGCGAGGGCGGCACCTGGAGCTTCGACTTCTACTGCGACCTGAAGAACACCGTCACCGCACCGAAGGGATGGAAGGACCATGGGTGAGATCGTCGGGGCGGGGCTCCTCGCCCACGTCCCCACCATCGTGCTGCCGGAGGCCGACCGGCTGGAGCTCAACGAGGGCAAGGAGATCACCCTTGTCACCGGCCTGCAGCAGCTCCGCAAGGACGTATTCGAACGGGACGACTACGACACCGTCGTCGTCCTCGACTCCCACTGGGCGACGACCGTCGAGTTCGTCGTCACGGCACAGCAGCGCAGGGCGGGACTGTTCACCTCCGAGGAACTGCCGCGCGGGATGTGCCGGATGCCGTACGACTTTCCCGGCGACCCGGAACTCGCCCACAGCATCGCCTCGTTCGCCGACCGGCACGGCACCTGGATCACCCCGATCGACGACGAGTACCTGCCGATCTACTACGCCACCGTCAACCTCTGGAAGTTCCTGGGGGAGGGCCTGCCGGACAAGCGGTGGGTGACCATCGGGGTGTGCCAGACCGGGGACATGGAGGACCATCTGCGGCTCGGGCGGGCGCTCGCCGACGGTATCGCCGCCCTGCCGGGGCGGCGGGTCCTGCTCATCGCCTCCGGCGCCCTCTCGCACACCTTCTGGCCGCTGCGCGAGCTGCGTGACCACGAGGCCAGCGACCCGGTGCACATCCGTACGCCCGAGGCGGGTGAGGCGGACCACGACCGCATCGAGTGGTTCAAGGAGGGCCGGCACGACAAGGTTCTCGACACCATGGACGAGTTCTGGAAGTTCAAGCCCGAGGCGAGGTTCTCCCACTACCTGATGCTGGCCGGCGCCCTCGGGGAGCAGTCCTGTGCCGCCCCGGCCCGGCAGTACGGCGAGTACGAGAACTCCATCGGCACCGGCCAGGTCCACCTCTGGTTCGACCGGCCCGCCGACGGCTGGACCGGCACCGACACGCCCGCGAGCGCCGCGCCCCACCACCCGCACCGTCGTCCCTAGGAAGGCCGCCATGGCTGTCTTTTCCGAGTATCGCCGTATCCTCCTCGACGGCGCCGCCGTCCAGGTCACCGTCGACGGGGGCGAGCTCGTCGCCGGGGACGGGCGCCGCGTCAGGACCGAGGAGGCGCAGCACCTGCCGCCGGTCGTGCCGTCCAAGGTGATCGCCGTCCACCTCAACCACCGCAGCCGCGTGGAGGAGTTCCGGATCGGGCTGCCCGACACCCCGACCTACTTCCACAAGCCGACCTCCGCCCTCAACTCCCACCGGGGCGCCGTCGTCCGGCCCGAGGGCTGCAAGTGGCTCAACTACGAGGGCGAGGTCGCCATCGTCATCGGGAAGACCGCGCGGAACGTCTCCCCGGCCGAGGCGGGGGAGTACATCGCCGGGTACACGGTCGCCAACGACTACGGTCTGCACGACTTCCGGGACACCGACGCCGGCTCCATGCTGCGGGTGAAGGGCTCGGACACGCTCTGCCCGCTGGGCCCCGGTCTGGTCACCGACTGGGACTTCCACGGCAAGCGGCTGCGCACGTACGTCAACGGCGAGGTGGTGCAAGACGGCTCGACCGACGAGATGAAGTGGGACATGCACTATCTCGTCGCCGACATCGCCCGCACGATCACCCTGTACCCGGGCGATGTGCTGCTGTCCGGCACCCCGGCGAACTCGCGGCCCGTCCAGCCCGGCGACGTCGTCGAGGTCGAGGTGGAGGGCCTCGGGCGCCTCACCAACCACATCGTCACCGGGCCCACCCCCGTCCGCACCGACGTCGGCGCACAGCCCACCGAGTCCGAGGAAGTGCTGTCCACCGCGCTCGGCGGCGACTGGGAGTTCCGTGGCATCCGCGCGCCCCGCAGGTAGACACCACGGCAGGCGCCGGGACCCGGCGGGTAGGGTCGCGACCATGACCGAACCCGCCGAGACCTCCCACCTGCCGGACGACGAGCCCGATGCCCGGTCGCGCAGGCGGCTCGGCTACGGCGAGGGGCGCGAGGCGCTGCTCAGGGCCGCGGTCCGGGTCGTCGGCGCGCGGGGGCTGCGGCACCTCACCTACCGTGCCGTGGCCGAGGAGGCCGGGGTCACCCATGGCCTGGTCGTCCACCACTTCGGCTCCCGGGACGCGCTGATCGAGGAGTCCCTCGCCTACGCCGTGCGCCTCAGCCTCAGCAGCAGCCTGCTGGAGCCCGGCACCGGGAAGCCCGAGGACTTCGTGGCCGGTCTGACGGACATGGTCGAGGACGACGCGGACGGCCAGGCATACCAGTACGAGCTGCTCCTGGAGGCCCGCCGCCGGCCCGAGCTGCTCCCGCAGGTCCGCGCGCTCTACGACGAGTACTTCGGCGCCTCCCAGCGCGAGCTGGACCGCATACTGCCCGGCGACGCGAGCCCCGCCTTCAACCGGCTGGTCTTCGCCGCCCTCGACGGCCTGGTGCTGCACCAGCTCACCGGCATCGGCGACCGCGCGGACACCGAGGCGGCCCTGGCCGAGCTGCGTGCCCTCCTGCGCACCCTGGGTGAGCGGCCGCCGGAGAACCGCGACTGAGCGTGCCCGTCCCGGAACCCCCCGTCGCGGTCGCGCCGGGGGGTTTGCCATGCCCTGGGCCCAGCGGTTTCCCTGGCGTAAATTCCCCCTCCCACCCCCTTGCCAGATGGATAGTTCCGGCCCACCATGAGGCAACTCGTTTGGCTCAAAACGAAAACTCTCCCTTCCCCTCAGCAGGTGATCCGAGTGGACAGTCAGACGGTCGACGCCTCTCCGCAGGCCGGAGCGGACAACCAGCCCGCGGCCACCCTCAAACGCAACGCCCTGGGTGTCCTGGGCATCCTCTTCTTCGTCCTGTCCGCCCAGGCACCGCTCACCGGTATCGCGGGCGCCGTGCCGATCGCGGTCGCCGTCGGCAACGGCGCCGGGGCACCGGCCGCCTACGCCCTCGCCGGAGCGGTGATCCTGCTGTTCTCGGTGGGCTTCGTGGCCATGGGCCGGCACGTCGTGAACGCCGGCGCCTTCTACACGTACATCGGCAAGGGGCTCGGCCGGACGACCGGCAGCGGCAGCGCCGCCGTGGCGCTGTTCGCCTACTGCACGGTCCAGGCCGCGATGTACGGCCTGTACGGGTACACCGTCAGCGGGCTCGTCGAGCACTACTCCGGCGCGCACATCGCCTGGTGGGTGTGGGCCCTGCTGACCATGGTCGTGGTCCAGGTGCTGGGCGCCGCCGGGATCGAGCTGGGCGCCAAGGTGCTCGCGGTGTTCGTGCTGGCCGAGTTCAGCATCCTGCTGGTCTTCGCCCTGGTCACCTTCTTCAAGGGCGGCGGGCCCGAGGGCCTCGACTTCGGTGGCACCTTCTCGCCGGGCGCCGTACTCCAGGGCGCGCCCGGCGTGGCCCTGATGTTCGCCGTCGCCTCGATGTTCGGCTTCGAGGCCACCGCCATCTACGGCGAGGAGGCCCGCGAGCCCCGCAAGACCGTCCCCCGGGCCACCTACCTCTCGGTCGCCGTGGTCACCGGCTTCTTCGCCTTCGTGTCATGGATGCTGGTCTCCTCGTACGGCCCCTCGAAGGTCACCGCGGCCGCGGGCAAGGCGCTGGCGGGCGGTGACTCCACCGTGTTCGTCTTCGCACCCATCGCCGACCAGTTCGGCGGCTGGGTCAACGACGTCCTGCCGATCCTGCTCGCCACCTCCCTCTTCGCCGGCATCCTCGCCTTCCACAACTCCGCCAACCGCTACCTGTTCTCCCTCAGCCGCGAGGGCCTGCTGCCGGGCCGGCTGCGCACCCTCAACCACCGGCACTCGCCGTGGGTCGCGGGCCTGGTCCAGACGGCGATCGCGGTGCTCCTGGTGATGCCCTTCGCCCTCGCGGGCAAGGACCCGGTCCTCACCCTCTTCTCCTGGTTCAGCGGCGTCGGCGTCCTGGCCTGCATGCTGCTGTACTTCCTGACCTCGGTCTCGGTGATCGTCTTCTTCCGACGCGAGCGTCTCGACACCCGGCCCTGGAACACGGTGATCGCCCCGGCCCTGGGCGCCCTCGGCATCGCCGCCATGATCTGGGTGATCCTGGCCAACTTCACGACCCTCATCGGCGGCGCCACCAGCACGGCCGTCTGGCTCGTCCTCGCCGTCCCCGCCGTACTGCTTCTCGGGGCGGGCACCGCACGGCTCGTCCACCGCCGCTGACGCACCCCGCCGGGCCCGGCCCCCGCACGGCCGGGCCCCCGCCTTCCGATTGGGAACACCATGCTGGACCTCACCCCCGACGAGCTGACCGGCCGGGCCAAGGCCCTCGACCTGCCCGCACAGCACCACATCGACGGCACCGACGAGCCCGGCGGCGGAGCGGCCTTCGACGTCGTCTCACCCCGGGACGGACAGCTCCTCACCCAGGTCGCCGACGCAGGACAGGCCGAGGTCGACCACGCCGTGGCCGCCGCCCGCCGCGCCTTCGACTCCGGACCCTGGCCCCGCCTGGCGCCCGCCGACCGCGGTCGCATCCTGCTGCGCATGGCCGAACTCCTCGAAGAGCATCGCGAGGAGCTCGCCCTCACCGTCACCCTGGAGATGGGCAAGCCGATCACCGAGGCGTACGCCATCGAACTGCGCGCCGCGATCACCACCTTCCGCTGGTACGGACAGCTGGCCGACAAACTCACCGACGAGTCCCCGCACACCGCCGCCGACGCCCTCGCCCTGGTCACCCGTGAACCGACCGGCGTCGTCGGCGCGGTGGTCCCCTGGAACTTCCCCCTGACACTCGCGAGTTGGAAGGTGGCCCCGGCGCTCGCGGCCGGCTGCACGGTCGTCCTGAAGCCCTCCGAGTCCTCCCCGCTCTCCGCCCTGCTCCTCGGCCGGATCGGCACCGAGGCCGGACTTCCGCCCGGCGTCCTCAACGTCGTCACCGGTGACGGCCCCACGGCCGGGCGCGCGATCGGCCTCCACCCCGGCATCGACGTACTGGCCTTCACCGGCTCCACCGCCGTCGGCCGCCACTTCCTGCGCTACTCCGCCGACTCCAACCTCAAGCGGGTCTGGCTGGAGCTGGGCGGCAAGTCGCCCAACATCATCCTCCCGGACGCCCCCGAACTGGACCGGGCCGCCGCCACCGCTGCCTGGGGGATCTTCTTCAACCAGGGCGAGATGTGCACCGCGCCCTCCCGGCTCCTGGTCCACTCCTCGATCGCCGAGCGCGTCACGGACGCCATCGTCCGCCGCGCCGAGGAACTCCGTATCGGCGACCCGCTCGACCCCGCGACCGAGATGGGTGCGCTGGTCGGGGAGGCACACCTGGAGCGTGTGCAGGGGCACATCGCCGCCGGGCGTGAGCAGGGGGCGCGGCTGCGCACCGGCGGCGAACGCGCCCTGACGGAGAGCGGCGGCAGCTATCTGCGGCCGACCGTCTTCGACCGCGTCGGCCCCGGCATGCGGCTGGCCCGGGAGGAGATCTTCGGCCCGGTGCTCTCCGTCCTCGCCTTCGACGACCTCGACGAGGCGGTCCGGCTCGCCAACGCCACCGAATACGGCCTCGCGGCCGGTCTGTGGACCTCCGACCTGTCCACCGCGCACCGGGTCTCCCGGGCCCTGAAGGCCGGCACGGTCTGGGTGAACTGCTACGAGGAGGGCGACCTGACCGTTCCCTTCGGCGGGATGAAGCAGTCCGGCAACGGGCGGGACAAGTCCGCGCACGCCATCGACAAGTACACCGAACTCAAGACGACCTGGATCCAGCTGTGACCCGTCCGCACCGCCCGCCCCGCCCGCTCATCGCCGTACCCGCCCGGTTCTCCGCCACCACCTCGGCGCTGCGCTTCGCCGCCGAGGTCAACGCCCGGGCCCTGATCGAGGCCGTCTGGCGGGCCGGCGGCGAACCCGCGAGCATCCACCCCGCCGACACCGACGTGCCCGCCCGGCTCGCCCGCTTCGACGGAGTGCTGCTGCCCGGCGGCGGCGACCTCGCCCCGCACCGCTACGGAGCGACGGACACCCACGACACCGTCTACGACGTCGACGACCTCCAGGACACCTTCGACCTCCAGGTCGCCCGCCACGCAGTGGAGTCGGGGATGCCGCTGCTGGCGATCTGCCGGGGGCTGCAGGCCGTGAACGTGGCGTTGGGCGGCACACTGGAGCAGGACATGGGCGGTCCGGACCGCACCCACCGGCACCTCCGTCATCCGGTGACCGTCCGCCCCGGCTCGCGCGTCGAACAGGCACTGGGGGAGGAGAAGGTGGACGCCTCCTGCTACCACCACCAGCGCGTGGACCGCCTCGGCACCGGCCTCACCGTCACCGCCACCGCGGCGGACGGCACGGTCGAGGGACTCGAACTGGCCGGTGGCCGGGGCTGGTTCACCGCCGTGCAGTGGCACCCCGAGGACACCGCACACGAAGACCCGGTGCAGCAGCGGCTGTTCGACGCGTTCGTACGGGCGGCAGCGTAGCGAAGGGGGCCTGACCGGGCGCCCTGATCAGGCGTCCTGATCAGGCCTTGGGGCGCCGCCCGCTGCGGCGCGGTGCGGGCTCGGCGCCGCCGAGCAGCTCCCGCCGCCGCTCCTCGCCGTGGTCCTCGACCTGGAGCACGACCCGCCGCAGCAGCTCCGCGAGGGTCCGGCACTCGGCGTCGCTGAGCCCGGAGGTCACGAAGGCCTCCTCCTCGTTGAACGCCGGGAACACCCGCTGCATCAGCTCCTCGCCCTTGTCGGTGAGGCTGAGCAGGACCAGGCGGCCGTCGCCCGGATGCCCGGCGCGGCCCAGCAGCCCGCGCGACTCCAGGGTGCGGGCCACGCCGGTGAGCGTGCCCTTGGAGATCCCGGCCTCCTCCGCCACATGCCGGGTCTCCGACTCGCCCCACACCCAGACGACCCACAGCACCACGAACGCGGTCCAGGTGAGATCCGAGCCGCGCAGCACGGAGTTCTCCAGGTGCTGGCGCACGGCGGAGGCGGCCCGGTGGATGTTCGCCACGGCCGCCATCTGCTCCCGGCGGACCGGGATGCCGCCGAGCTTCGCCGAGGCGAGTTTCTCGGCTTCGGTGATCGACCGCTGACCGGGCACGGGTGACTCCTTCTCGACTCTCGTTCGGCCTCAAATTGTACGGAACGCAGCGTGCCGTCAGTCAGTGGGCGGCTGGGTGAGGCAGGTCGTGGGCCTCCAGGCTGATCAGCTGTTCCGCGGTCGGTGCGGTGAGCTCGGCGACGCGCTGGGCCTGGCGTTCGGTCATCTCCTGGAACATCTGGCGGGCCGACCGGCCGTTGCCGAAGCCCTCGCCCCGGGGCATGGCCTGGAAGAGGGAGAAGAGTTCGGTACGGGCCGTGGGGGTCAGTTCGTAGCGGTGCCGGCCCGCCTGGAACTCGACGATCGACACCAGCTCGCCCGGCTCGTAGTCCTCGAAGAGGAGGGTGCGG
Organism: Streptomyces sp. NPDC058457; assembly: GCF_042720695.1. NCBI lineage: Bacteria > Bacillati > Actinomycetota > Actinomycetes > Kitasatosporales > Streptomycetaceae > Streptomyces > Streptomyces sp. NPDC058457. The sequence goes on from NZ_JBHXLU010000056.1 coordinate 21,989, forward strand.
CCGAAACGGGAGGCGAGGCCCGGGTTGGAGCCGACGAAGCGGTGCATGTCACCGGGGTAGCCGGCGGCGATGACCACCACGTCGTCGCGGTGGTCCTCCATCAGCTTGACCAGGGTCGCCACGGCCTCGGTGCCGAAGTCGTTGCCCGCAAAGGCCGGGGCAAGCGAGTAGGCCTCGTCGATGAAGAGCACACCGCCGAGCGCCCGGTTGAAGGCGGCGGTGGTCTTCGGGCCGGTGTGGCCGACGTACTCGCCTACCAGCGCGGTCCGGTCGACCTCGATCAGGTGGCCCCGGCGGAGCAGGCCGAGGGCCTTGAGCAGGCGGCCGTAGAGGCGGGCGACCGTGGTCTTGCCGGTGCCGGGGTTGCCGGCGAACACCAGGTGGCGGCTGAGCGGCGGGGCCGGCAGCCCGGCCTCCTCGCGGCGGCGGACCGTCTGCATGAGCTTGACCAGGGAACCGACGTCCTGCTTCACACGGTCCAGGCCCACCAGCTCGTGGAGCTCGCCGAGCAGGTCCTCCAGGTTCTCCTCCTCCGGCTCGTCGGAGTCGCCGGCCGTCTTGGCGGCGGAAGGTGAGGAGGGGGCGGCACCGGGTCTGCCGTTCGCCGGGGCCGCGGCCGGGGTGCCGAAGGTCAGCGGGATGCCGTCGGCCATGCAGTCCTCCAGGACCGGCTTGGCGCCCTCGTCGGTGCCCAGCGCCTCCGCGCAGTCCCGGATCCGGCAGTGCCGGAAGACAGGGTCGGCGCCCTTGGCGACGTGCAGGGCCGGGAAACCCGCCCGGGTGACGTCGAGCGAGGTGAACGTGCCGCCCGCGCCCTCGGCCAGGAACACCCCGTTCTTGCCCGGCCGGTCGATGTGCAGACCTGTGACCTCCGGCCTGGCGCCGGTCCACACGACGGCGCCGGAGCCCGCGCAGTCCTCGACCCGGCCGCCGGTCACCGTCGCCTCGGCACCCTCGTCGACCACCAGGCCGGCCGCCCCCGCGCCGCTGATCCGGATTCCGGCGAGGGAGACGGCCGCCCCCTTGGCGACCTGCACGCCGATCTCCTTCGTTCCGGTCACCGTGGTGTCCGCGACCGTGCTGCCGGCGGGCGAGCCGATGCCGATCCCGGCGGCGGACCCGGCGACCCGGCAGCCGGTGAGCGTGGCCACCGCCCGTTCCAGGACGCTGACCCCGGTCATGGCGACGTCGGTGATCCCGCAGTCGGTCAGCTCGATCCGGGCCTCGCCCGTGGCGTGCACCCCGTGCTCGGAGCCGCCCCGCACCCGGCAGTCGGCGAGCCGCCCGACGGCCGAACCGGCCAGGTGCACCGCGCTGAAGGTGCTCCGGTCGATCCGGCAGTCGGCCAGGTCCGCCTCGGCCGAACCCGTGACCAGGAGCCCGTTGGCGCCCGCGTCGGCGACGGAGCAGCCCGAGGCGCTGAGCCGCGCGGTCTCCTGCACGACCAGCCCGCTGGCGGCCGCCCCCCGGATCCGGCAGTCGGTCAGCTCGGCCCGCGCCGAACCGGTCAGATGCACCCCCGCCGCCCCGGGGGTCTCGATCCGCGACTCCCCGGCCGTGGCCTGCGTCGAGTCCTCCAGGAGCAGCCCCGCCCGGCCGCTGCCCGCCAGTACCGAGTCGGTCAGCCGCAGCCGGGACCGGCCGCGCAGCCGCATCCCGGACCCGGTCGTACGCTCCAGCCGCAACCGTACGGCGTCCAGGCTCGCCGTGCCGGACAGCACCACGCCCGTGCCGTCGACGCCGGTCACCGCCGTGTCCTCCAGACGGGCGCGGACACCGCCCGCCAGGTGCAGACCGGCCAGCCTGGCCCCCTCCAGGCGGCAGCGGCGCAGCACGACGGCCGTCGTACCGCCCTCCTCGTCCTCCGGGCCCTTCACCTGGACCCGGCCGCCCTCCACCGAGCACTCCTCGAGGACCAGCCCGGCGCCCGGCGACACGCTCACGGCGGGCAGGCCGGCGTCCGAGCCCCACACCGTGATGTTGTGCAGGGCGCAGTCCGGCCCGTCCACGGTCACCGCGGGCGCCTCACCGGGCGGCGCCGCGATCACCACGCTGCCCCGGCCGTGCTCCGCCGTGAGAACCACCGCGCGGTCCAGGACCAGGTTCTCGGTCCAGGTGCCGGGGGCGATCACCACCAGATCGCCGGGCGAGGCGGCGCGTATCGCCTCGCCGATGGTCCGGTACGCGCCCCGGCCGCCCTGCCCCTTGGGCGCCACGGTGTGACGGGTGGTCATCTACGTTCCTCAGTCCTCGGTGCTCGCCGCTGCCCGGTCACGGTGCCTGGTAGTACGTCGGGTTGATGCTCGCACGATACGTACTGGTCAGGTACAGCGACTGGATCGTCTTCTCGAAGATCTTGAAGGGTAGCTGGATCCAGAAGTCGGCGAAGCCCTGGCGGTGGAAGAGCCGGCTGCCGGTACTCATCACGAAGACGTTCTTGACGAGTCCGGTGGTGGCCGCCGTGGTGACCGAGGCGGCGGCGTTGATCCCGCCCTCCCAGACCGCGTCCCCGCCGTGCAGCTTCACGGTCTGCCCGTCCGCGTCGGTCACGCCCCACACGGCCGCGTTCATGCTGCCGTTGACCCAGCCGGACAGCGCACTGCTCATGACACCGAACGAGAAGTCGTACATGCCGCCCCGCCAGCGGGTCGGCGTCTCGTTGCCCGCCCACTCGTTGACCCAGGTCTTGTCGTGGTTGAGCGGACGCCGGGTCCACGGCTTTCCGCCGTCGATGTTGGCGATGCCCGCTTTGAACTGGCCGAGCTTCTCGAACCCGAGGGCCCGGTTCTCGTGCACCGCGGTGCTCAGACCGGTCTTGATGGTCGCGCCGACCGCCGCGTTGGCGAACGACTTCAGTGCGTCCTTGCCGGTGAACGGCTTGTTCTGGACGGCGGCCACGATCCCGTTGACGGCGAGGTTCGCGCCGAACTCCAGGATGAACTCCTGGCCGAACTCCAGCGCCGCCTTCTTGGCCACGGACTGCCAGTACGGCTCGTAACGCGCCTCGCGCAGCGCCGCGTCGCCGTCGGGCAGGACCGTGCCGGACCACGGCATGCGCTGGGCCTCACGGGTCGTACGGCCCCAGCCGCGGATCTCCGTCAGCGCGCCTCGGAAGTCGTACTCGTTGCCGACCAGCCGCCAGGTGTTGAACGTGTCCCGCTCGAACACCAGGCCGCTGTCGGTGCGTTGGGCGATCAGATCACCGTTCCTGTTGTAACGGTTCCACTGGCCGCGCCAGGCGTCGGTCTCCAGGAACCCGCCGCCGTCGGCCTTGCGCTCCCGCACCACACTGCCGTGGTCGAACTCCTTCCAGACCGAGCCCGCTGGGGTGTTCTGCGTGACGGTCGTGCTGTACGCCCGCACCCGCAGCGGTCCGCCGTTGTGCACCGGGGTCTCGCGAAGGACGGTGGGCGCGGCCTGGCCGGGCACGCGCAGCTCGTCACGGAAGTGGCGGGCGCCGTCCGTCCACCGGTCCTGCCAGGCGTGGCCGTTCCACCAGCGGCGGACCTGCTCGCCGTTGCCCACGGCGACGGGCGTGCCGTTGCGTTCGTGCGTACTGACGTGCCAGTCGCCCTGGTTGTCCCGCCAGGCGTCGACGTACCGGCCGGAGTCCAGCATCCGGCGCTCGCGGACCAGGTTCCCGTTGCCGTCGTAGTCCCGGTAGGAGTCGTCCCAGGGCAGCCGCGAGTCGTTCGAGCCACGGAAGAACTCCCGTCGGCCGTGGCCGAGTTCGGTGTCCTGGGCATCCAGCTCACGCCAGGTCCAGCGGCCCGAGTCGGCGCGGCCGGAGCCCTGGATGACGCGTCCGGCGGTGCGGTCCGGGTTGGCGTGGCTCTGCCCGACGAGGTTGCCGTGCGGGTCGCGGTCCACCCAGGTGCGGTCACCGGTGAACTCCCGCACGACCCCGTCCGGGCGGCCCTCGCGGGCGGTGCGGGTGACCCCGTCGGCGTCCTGGTGGACGTCCTGCCAGAGCCTGCCCTGCGGGTCGTTCGCGAGCGGTTGGCGGTAGCCCCTGAGGTCGCCGGCCTGCCACGGGTGGTCGCCCGGGTTGGCCGGGGGATGGCCGGGGCGCGCCGCGTGGTCGCCGACCTTCAGGGACGTGCCGTCGTGCAGCTTGCCGCTGAAGCGCGCGAAGGTGCCGTCGGCCGCCAGGTCCAGCGCGCTCCCGTCCATCCCGACGTACCGCACCCCGGAGGTGGTGGCGCCGTCGCCCGCCTCCTTCGTCCAGGTGAACAGCTGGTAGGTGTCGTCGCCCCTGACATGGGCGTACGGCGGCCGGGTGTGCTCGGCGCCGGCCAGCCAGCGGGTGCGGACCCAGGTGGGCGGGCGCTGCTCGCGCCAGCGGTCGGTGGTCAGGAAACCGTCGCCGAAAGCCTCGTGCTTGCCGACCTCCTTGCCGTGCGGGGAGTGCCGTTCCCAGGTGGCGCGGAGCGAGCCGTCGGCCGGGTTCAGGACGTGTTCCTGGTACTGGCCGGCCCGCTCGGGCCATTCGGCCATGCCCCACTGCTGCTGGGCGATCCGGCCGTCCGCGGTGCGGTCGGTCCAGCCGCTGCCTATGCGCTCCCGGGTCCGCGGCCCCGAGGCGATCACCTTGCCGTCGCCGTCGTAACGGTGCCAGGTCCAGGCCCCGTTGCCGTTGTCGATGCCCAGGGTGTGGCCGGTCCGGCCGTTGAACTTCTGCAGCCCGTCGCGGTACTCGCGCACCGTGCGGCCCCAGCCGTCGGTGTCGCGCCAGCCGGTGCCCGCCGTGTCGTAGTGCCGGCTGCCCGTGCCGACCGGAGTGCCGGTGTCGTCCCAGCGCACCCAGTGGGTACGGGGGTTGGTGCGAGCGAAGTCGATCGTGTCGGTCCGCCGGAAGGAGTCGACGACGTCGCCGGAGGCACCGGGCAGCACCCGGCGTTCGAAGACCGGCACCTCCTTCTTGGTCGAGCTGAGCAGCTTGATGTGGCCGCCCGCGGCGCCGGACAGGTCGGCGGTGCCGTGATGGAAGGACCCGGCCGCCACGGGCGCGCCTGACCTGGTGGTCCGCTCCCAGGTGCCCGTGGCGTGGTCGACGACGTACCGGTAGTCCGTGCGCCGCCCGTTGTCCAGCACGTTGAAGCCCTGCCGGGCCACGTTGCCGTCGGCGGCCAGGTGCACGAACTCGCCGTGCCGCGGGCTGGTCCGGTCGTCGAACACGATCCGGGTGGTGCCGTCGCCCCGCTGGGTGGCGCCCCAGCGCGCGAGCCTGCCGCCCGCCGCGTCCTCCAGCCAGGCGCCGGGGTGCTGCGCGGTCGGCGGAGCGACGACGAGGTGGCGTCCGCCGTGTCCCACGGGCAGCGGGGTGCCGGTGGCCGTGACGGCGCTCTGGGCGTCGTACCGGGTGAACGTCCCGTCGGCCAGAGTGGTTTGGTGACCGCCGCCGGGCAGCGGGACCGTCTCCTCGGCGAACCGTCCGGTGTTCTGGTCGAAGACCTGCCGGCCGCCGCCGGGGCGGGCGATCTCGATGCGGCCCGCCGGGTCGAAGGTGACCGCCCGTGCCGGGTCCGGCGCGAACGCGTCGTCCAGCCAGTGCGGAGCTGCGCCGAGCGGCCGGTCGAGATGCCCGGCCGGCGCGCCGTCCCGTCCGGTCAGCCGCAGCCCGTCGCCCGCGAGGTCGCCATTGGGCGCGAAGGTGCGGTGACCGGCGTCGTGGACGGTGCGGAAACCGCCGTTGTTCGGGAGTGCCGTGACGGTGCCGGGCAGGCGGTGGCCGTCGGCGTCGGTGAGGCGGTGGCCGCCGGCCCCGTCCGGCTCGGCGAACCGGGTGCCGCGCGGTCCGCCTGCCGGGTCGGCGAGCGCGGTCGAGGTGCTCACCGGGCGGCCCTGGGCGTCGTGCAGCACGGACTCGCCGGTGACGTGGTCGATCGTGCGGGGCCGGTTGCCGCCGACCGCGACCACCCGCTGGGGCAGCGGCTGCCCCGCCGCGTCGGTGAGACGGTGACCGCCCGCGCCGTCCGGTACGACGATCCGCCCGCTGCGCGCGTTCGCCGCCGGGTCGAACAGGGCGAGGCCGGTGTCCTGATAGCGGCCGTCGGCCGTGAACCTGCTGGTCGCGCCGCTCGCCTCGTCGGTCACCCGGAAGCCGGATCCGCCGGGCAGCACGGTGACCGTCTGGGGCTGCCGGACACCGGACGGATCGGTCAGCGTGAAGCGGCCCGCGCCGTCGTCGGCCAGGAACCGCTCCCCGCGCGTGCCCCGCGGGTCGGTCAGCGAGACACCGGTCTCCTGGAGACGGCCCTGACCGTCGTGGCGTACGGACACCCCGGTCGTCTCGTCGGTGACTCTGACGCCGTTCCCGTGACCGAGGTCCTGCACCCGCAGGTCCAGACGGTTGCCCGCGAGATCGGTGACATGGACGTCGGCGCCGTCGGTGACCCACACCCGGTCGGCCGGGGCGGGGACGCCGTCCCGGCCGGTGAGCTGGATGCCCTCGTCGAGCCGGTGGCCCAGGGCGTCCACGCGCTGCGTGACGCCGGTGTCCAGATGGGTGATCCGCGTCGCGTCGCCGGGCAGCGGGAAGGCGGTCAGCCGCTCCGCTCCGGGACCGTGCACCGTCAGGGCCTGGGGCGTCCCGTGGCCGTTGATGTCCGTGTGCAGACGCAGCCCCGTCGGCCTGCCGTCGGCCCCGTGCAGCGGGATGTCGTAGGCGATCCGGTCGCCGTTGGCGGTGTAGGTGTCGACGGTGTCCGACTGAGTGTGCCGGACGTCGAAACCGCCGTCCGGCCGGGCGACGACCGTGCGCGCCGGGTCCGGGTGCAACTGCGTGTCGACCACCCGCAGCGTCACCGCGTTGTCCTGGCCCACGCTCCGCTCGATGTTCAGGCCGTTCGGCCCGCTCACGCCCGAGTTGTTGAGAGCGATGTGGTTGACCCCGGGTGGGGCGGTGTCGGGCAGCGTGTCGAACTGGCCCGCGCCGAGCGTCGCGCCGCGGCGGGTGGCCCCCAGCTGGATCTCCTGGATCCGGGCCTCGATCTCGGTCGGATGGATCCCGAGGTCCTCCAGGTTCGTGTAGGCGGTGCGGAACCGCTCCTGGGCGGAGGTCAGTTCGTGGTTGAGCTGCACGTCGTATTCACTGAGACCCCGCGACGTGCCGGCTCCACCCGGTGCGCCGCGCAGATCCTCGACCCGGTTCAGTTCGACCCGGGCGGACGACAGCTCGACCCAGGCCTCCCGGAAGGGCCTGCCGTCGCCGCCCAGGAGCTCGTCGATCCGCACCGACTCCGCGGCCCACGGCGTCTCCCCGGGCTGCCGGGAGGGTACGGCGAGGGTGGTGTCACCGGTGTTCCGGAGCGGCGGCGTGCCGTCCAGCAGACTCAGCGCGTCGATCTGCCGCCGGGCCTGCGCGGACCTGTCCATGCCGTCGAGCATCGTCTGGAGCCTGGTCTGCGTGTGCGGGGTCGTGCCGCCGTCGGCGAGCGCGGTACGGACGCGGCCGGCCAACCCGTCCCCGTCGCCGCCGAGCCGCCGGAAGTCGTCGAGCAGCCGGTAGGCGTTCGCCTCGGCCCGCACCTGGTGCAGCAGTTGTTCCACTCCGGCGCGGCGAACGGAGTCCGGGCGGTCCCGCAGGAAGCGCTGTGCGGCGTCGCCCAGGTTGTCGAGGGACTGGGCCCGCTGCGCCAACTGGTCGGCGGGGACGCGGTGGAAGGCGTCGAGAGCGCGATCGACGTGCCGGATCTGCGAGCGGGCGCGGATGCCGTGCTCCCGGTACGTGTTTCGGCGGAACGCGGCCCGGTCGAGGAGGTCGGGCGCGGTCTGGTGAGCGGTGCCGGGCGCCGGTGTCGCGGTGGTGTCGCCGGTCCGCCGGGGCGGCCTGAGCACGTCATCGAGGACGGCGTCACCGAGCGGCCGCGTGGACCCGCCGCCGAGCCGTGTGTCGTCCCTCGGGGGCATCGAGGCGAAGTCGCCGTCGTCGCCATGGTGGGGCGTTGCCGGGTGGACGTCGTCGAGGTGAGGTGCGGCCTTGTCGGTTTCCGTGGGGTGGGGCGGGGTGGTGTCCGTGTCCGTGAGGTGGGGCGTGCGCGTCTCGCTGTCGGCGATGCGGGGCGGTACCGGCGACTGCGTGTCGGTGCCGTGGGGTGCCGGGGACTTGGTGTCGAGGTCGTGCGGCGCCGGGGACTTGGTGTCCAGGTCGTGGGACGTCGGCGACATGGTGTCCGGCTCGGCGTGGTGGGGTGCCGGGGAGTCGGTGCCGAGGCTGTGCGGTGCCGGGGAGTTGGTGTCCTGGCTGTGGGACGGGAGGCTGTCGCCGGTGACGGCGGGGGCCTTGGTGTCCGGGCCCAACTGGGTGTGGGGGAGCTGAGGTCGGACGTCGGCCGGGGCCGTATGAACGTCGGTCGCACCGGACCCGGACGGCGCTGCTGTCTTGGCGTCGCCGCCCGGCGGCAGGAACAGCCGGCGGCCCTCGTCCGTGAAGTGCAGGCCTGTGGTGTCACCCTTGACCAGTCCTGCCCTGAAGAGGTGCTTGAAGGCCTTGTCGAAGGCCGTTCTGCCCAGGTCGACGGCCGCCGTGGTCTGTGCGCCGACCTTGGAGTCGGGCAGGGACCGGAAGCCGTCCGAGTTGCCGAGCGCCCGGATCATCTTCTTCATATGGTCGGTGATGCCCTCTACGGACTTGAGCGCGTCCTCGGCCGACTGCGGAAGTTCGCTGACGTTGGGGCCGTTCGCCCCGGCGGTCGACGAGGAGGTCCCGGCGCCCTGGTTCTTGCCCGGCCGGGGCTGCGGCGTCGCGCCCTCGGGTTTGGCCTGTGACTTCAGGTCGTCGAGGCGGGTGTTGATGTCCTTGAGGAGCTGCTCGCGCTGGTCGAGCAGGGTCTTCGCCATGTCCTTGCGTTCGCCGACGGCGGCCGCGTGGAAGTCCTGGGTCAGCTTGACCGACTGCTCGGCGTGCGGCTTCGCCTTGTTGAGGTTGTAGCGCAGCCCCTTGTCGTTGGTGGTCTTGACGGCGTTCTCCGCCTGCCGCATCCGGTCCGAGGCCTCGTCGAAGGCCTTGCCGGCGGCCCGTGCGGCCGGGTCGACCGTGCCGTCGGCGAGATAGCGTCCGTCGCCCTCCGCGTCGTGGACCGCCAGCGGCGACGGCCATTCGCTCGTCGCATGGCTGCCGAGCGGGTTGATGGGCAGCCCCGAGCCGAACTTCGCCTCGGGGCGGTACAGCTTGGAGACGACCGAGCCCAGTTCCTCCGGACGGGCGGCGTCGGCGAGCAGCCTGAAGACGTCGTCCTTGAAGGCACCCCCGATGAGATGGACCTCGCGCACCACCGACAGGGCGAGCGCCTCCTGCACGTGCTCGCCGTGGAAGACCTCCTGCTCGAAGGAGACCTGCCGAGTGCTGTGGTCGGGGTACTCGTACGTCCAGCGGCCCCGCTTGCCCACCGCGTCGAAGCCGTCGTCGTACTTCGCGCGGCGGACGACGTCGTCGCCGAACTTCAGCTGGTTCATCGTGTCGCGGTCCAGCGGGTGCAGCTGGTCGTGGAGCGAGACCCAGCCGCCCTTCTCCTCCAGGACCTTGGCGTCGAAGACGAGTGTGGTCGGCCCGTACCGGGTCGCCATCGGCTTGTCGCCGACCTCCATGCGGAAGAACACGAAGTCGTCGTTGCCCAGGTTGGAGATGTTCTTCGCCGAACTCTTCCCGGACGCGAGGAACCTGACGCCCCGTCGGGCCAGGTCGCCCTGGGAGGACATCACACCGCTGTTGGCGATGGCGTGGTAGGCCGGAGTGGCGTGCTTGATCCGGTACGGCAGGTCCTGGAGCCTGTCCCGCAGCTGCCGGAACTTCAGGCGGTCCGCCTCCGGCAGGTCCTTCAGCAGGTTGTCGAAGTCGGCACGCAGGTCCGTGATGTTCTTCTCGGACAGCTTGCGAACGAAGTCGTGCTGCTGGGACCTGGACAGCTTGTCGAAGCCGTCGAAGTCCTCGAACACCCTCCGCCACTGGGCCTCGGTCCCGGGCAGTACCGCCTTCCACTGCTCTCCGGTGTGCACCTCGCCGAACGCCTGGTTCGCGCGATAGCGCCGCAGGAGGTCCGGGATGCCGCGCTGAATCCGCTCGACGGAGGCGTCGGTGCCGAGGAAACCCTTGAGCACGAGGTTGTCGCCCGGCTTCGCCGCTTTGACGGCGTCGTCGACCAGCTCGGCGAGGTGGTGGGCCACGGCGGAGACGGGCGTGTGCTCGTTGCGCAGCGTGTAGGTGCCCCCGAAGCGGGCGGCGTCCGTGACATGGCCCTGGAGGGCCGCGTCCAGGTCCTTGGCGGCCTGCTCCAGCCCCTCGGCCAGGCCCTTCAGCTCGCTGTGCGGAGTCCTGCCCGCCTTCACCAGGGACTCGAGTTCGTTGGCGAGCCGCCGGACGGTGACCGACTGGGACCGGATCTCCTCGCCGGTCCGGATGAACTGGTCCGCGCGGACCGGACCGTCGCCCGCGCCGCGGGAGGCGGCGTCCAGGTTCCGTGCGTGGGTCTGCAGCTTCAGGGCCCGGTCGATGTCGCCGGCGCCCGCGAACTGGTCGACGAGCAGGTTCAGTTCACGCTGGGAGAGCAGACGGTTGTCGAGTTCGTGCTGGAGCGCCTCGTCGAGTTCGCGGGTGACGCCCTTGAACCTGGTGTCCGCCGCGTCCAGGTTCGTCTTGGCTTCCGCGATCTTGCCCTTGGCGGGCTGCGCGTGCTGGATCTCCGCCTGCTGCAGTTCCTGATGGGCCTTGGTCTGGTCGGCCAGGATCTCGTTGAGCCGCCTGGGCGGGGTCACGGAGGCCGCGCCATCCTCGCCGTGGACGGCGGGGGCGGCGGTCGCGGGCGGGGGAGGCGCGTCGTTCGCCGTGGTGACCATGCCGCCGAGCAGCCGGGGCCGTTCCTGCAGGCTGAGCTGACGCAGGGCGCCGAGATCGGCCTCCATCCGCACCGGGTCGACCCCGAGTTCGGTCAGCCGGTGGTGCGTGGCGTCGTACCGCTGCTGGGCGGCGTCGACGTTCTCGCGGGCGCGGATCTCGTCGGGCGTCGGGCCGCGGGAGCTGCCCGCGTGCCCGTTGTGCGGCACCAGATCCTCGGCCCGGCCCAGGTCGTACCGCGCCTGCACATGGTCCCGCCAGGCCTCGCGGCGGGCCCCGCGCAACGGGTCGTCCAGGTGGCCGAAGAGCGCGTCGACGCGTTCGCCGTCCCGGAACCACGCCTGCTCGATCTCGGCCGGGGTGAGCCGGGGCCCGCGCCCGGGCAGCTCCTGACCACCGGCGTGTGCGGTGTCCGGGCGCGGCGTGGGTGTGGTGTCGGGGGTGGACCGGGTCGGGCTGGGGACGGGCGTGTCGGTGTGCGCAGAGGTGGGGTGGGCCGGGCTCGGCAGCTCCCTGCCCCATGAGGTGGGCGTCGGCAGGGAGCTGAGCAGTTCGTTGTTGTGCAGGACGTGGCCGCGCAGGTCGGCGGCGAAGTCGTTGAAGCCGGTGCCGCTCCACTCTCTGGTGAAGGTGCGGTCGCCGCCGGTGATCGTGACGGAGACCGCGTTGTCGTCCACCTTGTGGGTGACGGTGATGGTCATCTCGTCCGCGTGGCCGGGCCGGCCGACGGTGAACGTCTTCACGTTCGGGCCGTCACCGCCCTCCCGTACGAGCGCGTCGCCGAGGCCCTCCCAGCGGCGCATCGCGTCCTGCCCGAAGGCGCGGCCGAAGTCCTCGAACGCCTCGCCCGAGGGCAGCCCGGACCACTTCTCGTTGATGAGACTGTCGAGCTGGCCCTCCGGGATCTGCTCGGCTCGCACCGGGATGACGGTGATGCCGTCCTCGACGCGGGCCGGGCCGGTGCGGTGCAGCCGGGTCGGGGAGAGAGTGATCTCCCACTGGTCCTGGTTGAGCGCGAGGGCGTCGTCGGCGGCCTTGGTGTAGCCGGGCGGGTAGGCCATGGCGAGCTTGCCGTGGTCGGCCGGGACCTCGATCTCGAAGACGACGCGGTTGCTGTTGACGCCGTTCTTCGCCCATTCCGCCTGGAAGCCGAGCTGGTTGGAGGTGGAGGCGGGCAGCCGCTCGACGAACACGTCGGCCTGGGCGGCCCGCGGGTCCATGGACACGCCCCGCCACACGGTCATGCGCTGGTTGGGACCCTCGAACATCAGGTCGCCGGCGACCTTGTTGAACTGCTTGACCTTCCCGACCAGGCCGGGGTTGGCCTCCAGGGCACTGGGGTTGACGAAGCCGCCGTACCCCTTCTTCGAGGTGAACGCGCCGCCGATGACGCCCTGCATGAACAGCTTGGTCTCGTTGTCGGCGGCGGCCTTGCCCATGTGGCCGCGGGCCGCGTGGGCGGCGGCGTCCCAGCTGTCCGCGGACGTGCCGGTGAGGCCGGCCGGGCGCGGGGGCAGCGTGACGTCCGGGGTGGCGGAGCGCAGCAGGTCGCCGGTGGAGCGGCTGTAGACATGGGTGCCGGAGGTGGAGGCGACGACGATCTCGTCCTCGCCGCCCAGCTTCGCCGGCCAGGTGCCGGCGCCGTCGCTCACTGAGTCCACGGACCTGCCCGCGACCTTGACGCTCACCCCGCCGAACGGACCGTCGCCGAACCGCACGGTCTCCTCGGCGAGACGGAAGCGGCCCAGCCGCTTGAACGTCCAGCTGTGCGCCACGGTGCCGCCGACGGCGTCCAACTGTCGTACGACGAAGCCCGTGCCCTGCTTCTCCACGGTGTACAGGCCCGACTCGACCGCGCTGCCGTGGAGTTCGGGCGTGCCGCCGCTCGGTGTCCTGACCGCGAGCTGATGGTCGCCGGGCACCCTGACGACGTCGCGGTCCTTGAGCAGGTCGTCGAAGGCGCCGGTGGTGTCGGCGGTGTGGGCGGCCGGCGTGGGAGAGGAGTGGCCCGGCGGCGGGGTGCGGGTGTCGGGCGGCGTGGGGGCGGCGTGGGTCGGCAGGTTCTCGGGGACATGCGCGGAGGTGCCGTTGGCCGAGCCCGCCAGGCCCTTGTCGGCGTCCGTGTGGGCGGGCGCGCCGGCGAAGGCGGGGCCGTCGGTGGTGCGGGCGCTGCGGCCGGTGTCGACGAGGTCGAGGGCCGAGCGGCTGTGGTCGCCGTCGGGGCCCAGGTGCCCGGAGCCGCCGACGGGCGTGGGGGCAGGCTCGTGGGTGCCGCCGTTGACGGGGAGCCGGTCGGAGGTGATGGGGTTGGCCGGGCTCGTCGTCAGCCGGTCGGGGGTGGCCGGGCTCGTCGTCAGGCGGTCCGGGGTGGCCGGGGTGATCGTGAGCCGGTCCGGTGTCCCGGGCGTCGGGGACGGCGAGCCGTGCGGGAGCCGCTCCGCCGGGGTGCCGGGACGCGGCGAGCCCGGCTGGTGGACGAGTTCGTCGAGGTGGAGGCGGGTCTGGTTGGCGTTGAGGGCGCTGGTGGTGCGCTCGGCGAGGGCGTCGCCGGTGCCGGGTGACACGGGGGTGTGCGGGGTGTTGTGACGGGTTCCGGCCAGCAGGTCGAAGGCCGAGACCCCGGCGTCGACGTTGCCCGGCCCGCCGTGTCCGAGGCCGGTCGGGGAGGGGTGCGCGACCGTCGTGGGGCCGGTGAGCAGGCTGTGCGGGGCCGTCACGTCGTGCGGGGCGCCGGGCGCCGGGGCTGAGTCGAGCGCGGTGTGGGCGATGTTCGTGCCCGGGGTGCCGGTCAGCGTGGTGTGGGCGGCGCCGATACCGGGGGTGCCCGGCGCGTGCACGGTGCCCACGCCCGGGGTGCCGGTGAACGCCGAGTGCAGGGTGCCCGCGGTCGGGTTGGCGGTCGACAGGTCGCCGAGCGTGGCCGCCACCGGCGGCGGCGTGCCGTGGGTGCCGGTGAGAACCGTGCCGGTCGGCCCGTGGGTGGTGTTGTGCGCGCCGCCCGGCAGCAGCACGTCCGCGTGGGAGGTGAGGTTCGTGGGCGTCGGGGGCAGCCCGGTGAGCGTGGTGTGGGCGCCCCCGGAGACGGTGGTGACCGGCGTGTTGGTGATGCCGTGGGTGGCGCCGGGGACCCCGGCCGAGGCGGGCACGTGCAGGCCCGAGGCGGTGGTGATGGTCGGCATGGCGCCGGCACTCACCCCGAGCTCCCCGTGCCCGCCCAGCGCGCCGAAGTTCTCCACGCGCACGCTGCCGAGCTGCACATGCGGCATGTCGACCAGCGCGTCCACCGTGCGCGCCGCGTGGACGCCGAAGTTGCCGCGGTGGGCGATCGCGCCGACGTCACCGAGGTTCAGGGACGGCGGCCGCAGGGTGGAGGTGACGTCCAGATGCGTGCTCGGGATGTTGAGGTCGAGGTTGCGGATGCTGCTCTGCCCGGAACCCGCCCCGAACCGCACCTCGTTCAGCTGGATGCGGGGCATGTCGACCAAGGCGTCGACGGTACGCGGGTCGACCGGGACCGAGCTGATCGTACGGCCGATGCCGCTGGTGATCGGGGCGCCGAAGACGTGCTGGCCGAGCACACCGCGGTCGAAGAGACCGATGCGCAGGGCGCGCGCGAAGCCGTACTCGCCGATCTCCGCCGCGTCCACCGGCAGGAGGATCCGCAGCCACTTGGTGCCACCGAACTCCTGGCCCACCCACTCCTTGGTGGCCTGCCAGCCCCGGGAGAGCGTCTCGGGCAGCCCCCGCACGAACCCGGGGATCGCCTTGAAGCCCTGCACGACCGTCAGACTCAGGGAGTTGACGCCGTGACTGATGACGTTGGGCAGGTTGTGGATGCCGTCCAGCACCCACAGGCCGCCCTTGTAGACCCAGGTGCTGCCGAGCCGCACCAGGTCCTTGAGCCCGAGCAGCAGGGTGGTGGGGCGGAAGCCGTTGGTGAACAGGTTCCGCAGCGCCTGGAAGGTGCCGCGGGCGATGTTGGCGAAGCCCTTGGCGAACGCGCTCGTCGCGACGCCCTTGATGATCTGGAAGATCGGCAGCGCCTTGGTGGTGGGCGCCAGGATGCCCAGCCCGGCCAGGAACAGGTCGAGGAAGCTGGCGTTGCCGTTGGCGAAGTCGACGATCGTCTTGATGAAGAGGGTGAGGTTGACGCCGAGGGCGAGCAGCGCGATCGGGCCGCCGAAGATCAGCGCCGGAATGATCAGGATGATCGCCAGCCACTGGAACGCCTCCCAGAAGATCTGGCACTCGGAGATCGGCAGCTGGATGTTGGAGACCCCCGAGATGCTGCCTGCCGCGGCGGAGGCACCCTCGCCGTGCTCGGTGCCGGCCTGCCGGGCCGTGGAGGCGTAGGTCTCCCGGTCCGGGTCGTCCTCGGACAGCCCGCGGCCCGAGTTGAGCGCGCCGTCGGCACGGGACTGGAGGTCGACCAGTTTGTCCGCCCAGGTGTTCAGTGCGGTCGCCGCGCTCTCGAAGGACTGCGCCACGTCCTCGATGTGCCCGCGCAGCCGGTCGTTGACCTTGCCGCGCAGGGCGTCCGCGGCCTCGCCGACGAAGACGCTGTCACCGGCGGTGTTCATGACCGCGTCGATCGCCGTGCTGATGCGCCGGGCCTCGGAACCCAGGTGGTTGAGCTCGGTGGACAGCGTCCGGATCTGGTCGGGCTCGCCCGGCGTGGGATCGCTGTCCAGCCCGATCGCGTTCCAGTCGCTCGGGCGTGGCATACGGGTTCCTCCCGGAAGCTGCGGGGCTCGGGGCGGTCACTCCCCAACTGACCACGCCACAGCGGCCGCCGCGGTTCACGTGATCTGGGTTACAGCCGCCGTCCCGGGTGAACCGGCGGGGCGCGTGCGGCGTGGTCCAACTGACCGGAGTCACGACTGGGAGGCCCATGCATGGCCGATGGCCTGAAAATCGAATACAACGTGCTCAACGACGCCAAACGGGACCTGGAGAACCTGGCCGGCGACATCGGTCCGCTCCTCGACAACAGCACGTTCTCCCGGCTGGGCCAGACGGACTACGACGGATACACCTCCACCGAGGCCGTGACGGTCCTCGGCGACCAGACCCTGGCCGACGCGCTCTCGGGTTTCTACTCCAACGCGAGCAGCACCATGTCCCACGCGGACAAGGGCCTCAAGGAACTGGCGGGCGCCTTCGGCTCGGTGGGCGAGGCGTTCCTGTCGTTCGACTCCGAACTGGCCCAGGGCATGGGCATCACCGGCAGCAACCTGGGACTGCAGAACTACTTCCGGGACAAGGACCTGTGGGACTACAAGCAGTCCCACCTCGACCAGTGCGTGCCCGGCCCGGACGGCAAGATGCCGGACTTCTGCTCCGCCACCGACCCCGGCGCCCCGCCGCTGGACCAGACGATCACCACCGACCGCGGCAGCGTCCACACGCACCTCACGCTCGACGACCAGCGCCATGTGATCAAGGAGGAGTCCACCGTCACCTACGACGGCAAGACCTACACCTCGGTCACCAACTACTCCAGCGACGGCAACCACTACACCACGGACACCTCGTACCCGGACGGCAGCACCGTGCACTCGGAGACCAACCTCAACTCCGACGGCAGCGGCACGATGGTGACCACCGGCAGCGACGGCGACCGCACCGAGTACACCCGCGGCCCCAAGGACGCCAACGGCAACCAGCCGGACTGGCAGCAGGTGGGCGGCAACACCGACGACGACGGCGGCGGCGGGAACGACGACTACAACTCCACACCCGCCGCCTGGTGACCACCCGACAACCGCATCGAGACCGACAGGAACGGACAGGACCCCCATGGCCAGCTACAACGGCATCAACCTCGACTACCACAAGATCGAGGAGGTCGTGAGCCTGCTGCACGACGCCCACGAGAACCTGCTGCCGGTGCTCAGCAACCTGCGCAACCGGGTCAACACCCTCGTCGACGACGGCATGGTCTTCCAGCAGTCCAGCGAGGTCATCCGCACGACCTACAACAACTTCGACACCAGCCTCCTGGCCGCCGTGAAGGGCATCAACGACTTCTCGGAGATGTTCAACGGCATCAAGGAGAACGCGATCCAGTTCGACCAGGGCATCAGCAGCAGCCTGCAGAACAACTCGTAACGCCCGTACGCGAGAAGAGGACCTCCCGGACTTCCCGGGAGGGCCCCTTCTCGTGCGGTGCGGCGGGCGTGGTCAGGCCCGCAGCGGGGTGAGCGGGACCTGGAGGGCGAGCAGCGCACCGCTCGGACCGGCCGTCCACGCCCGGCCCGGGTGCGTCGTCGCCCGGACCACGCTCGGCATCAGCCGTACGCCGACCAGGTCGCCCTCGGTGAGGTTCTTCGGCGCGAGCAGCAGACCGCGCCGCGCCCGGCGGGCCGCGAGCGTCCAGCCGCTCATCCCGCTCTGGAACCCCTCCGCCGAAGCCGCGTAGACCAGCCCCAGACCCCGGTCGCGGCCCGAGACGGCGATCTCCTTGAGGAGCTTGTCCGCCGCAGAGTTGGTGATCAGGTCGGCGTCGTCGATCACCACCACCTTCGGCCCCGGCAGCGCGTCCAGCGCCGCCTGCACGGTGTCCGCCGACGGGTCGTTCTCGGTGAGCACGGTGGCCGTCGCGTGCCGCTCCAGGGCGCGCAGCGGCGACTCGCGCGGGGTGACCACGACCAGCGAGGTACCGCCGGCCAGCAGGGACACCGCGATCGAGGCGAGCGTGTTGCTGCGCCCCGACCCGGCCGGGCCGAACACCCCGAACGCCGAGGCGGAGCCCGCCAGGTCGATGCCGACCGGGCCGCCCTCGTCGCCGCCGACGCCGAGCAGTCCCCACATCGGCCGCCGGTCGGTCTGCGCGACCTTCTCGTAGGCCTCGGCGAACTCCACCGAGCGCGGCAGCACCGCGACCTGGAACGGCCGCCGGGCCTCGGGCACCTGGGCGTCCCGCTTGCGGGCGGCCTCGCCGATCGTGCGCAGCGCCTCGGCCTGCTCGGTGCCGCCGCCGGCCGCCAGCTGCGCCACCTGGGTCTCGGTGCCGCTGAGCACGTGCCAGCCACGGCCCGGCGGGATGTCGGCCGGGATCTTGTTCGGCATCATGCCGACCGCCTGGTAGTCACTGCGGTCGCCCTGCCGCAGCAGCAGCTTGTGGTCGTTGTGCGCGGCCATCCGCCCGCCCAGCAGCGAGCGTTCGGAGGTCGCGATGACATGGATGCCCGCGGCGGCACCCTCGCGGATGAGCCGGGTCACCTCCTGCACCAGCTGGCCGTGGTCGTGCTCGTCGATGATGACCGAGAGCGAGTCCCAGCCGTCGATGAACAGCAGGATGTGCGCGGGCCGTTCGGCCTTGGGCAGCAGCTTGCGCAGCTCGGCGATGCCGGTCGCGCTGTGCGTCTGCGCCAGGTCCTGCCGCTCGGTCAGTTCCCGGTTCAGGCGGTGCAGCATCCGGCCCAGCCGCTCCAGGTCGTGCCGGGAGACCACGCCACCGCAGTGCGGCAGCGCACCGAGCGCGGTGAGTCCGCCGCCGCCCGCGTCGATGCCGTAGATGTGCACGTCGGCGGTGCTCGCCGCCCGCGCCGCCGACCCGGCGATGGTCCGCAGCACCTGGGTACGGCCCGAGCGCGGCGCCCCGATGACGTACAGGTGCCCGAAGGTGGCCAGGTCGGCCACGGCCACCCGGCGCTGCTGGAGCTGCGGCACGTCCTCCAGGGCGTACGGGATCACCAGCCGGCCCTCGCGGGTGGCGCCGAGCTCGTCCAGGTCCGCCAGGGTCAGTTCGCGCTGGAGCGGGGGCAGCCAGGGGCTGGGCTGCGCGGTGAAGTCGTCGAGCAGGTCGGCCGCGGTGCGGATCTCCTCGACGAGCACCTGCAGGTCGGTCGGGGCCGGGCCCTGCGCGGAGGCGACCGTCACCGTCCGCGTCTCGGCGGGCAGTTCGGCGGGGCGGCCGAGCGCGTCCCAGCCCACGTCCACCGCGCGCACCGGCTTGCGGGGACCGACCTCCGGCTCGGCCGCGGCGGCCGGGGTCTCCCGGGGCCGCTCCGCGCCCACCCAGGCGGTCTGGAACGGGTCCGCCCGCTTCGGCCCCCGCCGCACCAGGGCCCGCCCGGGGGTGCCGGACGAGATGTCGACGGCGTCCTTGACGTCGATGATGTCCTGGCTCTCGGTCATGTCGGTGACCCGCAGTGCGATCCGCAGGTTGGTGTTGGCGCGGATGTCACCCGTCACCACACCGGCCGGGCGCTGCGTGGCCAGGATCAGGTGGATGCCGAGCGAACGGCCGCGCTGCGCGATACTGATCAGCCCGGGCACGAAGTCGGGGACTTCGCGGACCAATGTGGCGAACTCGTCGATGACCAGCAGCAGTCGCGGCAGCGGGGCCAGCGAGGGGTCGGCGGCCCGCTTGGCCCGGTACTCGGGGTGGTCCTTGGCGTCGGCGGCGGCCAGCACCTGCTCCCGGCGCCGCAGTTCGGCGCCGAGCGACTCCAGGGCCCGCTCCACCAGGTGGGCGTCGAGGTCGGTGACCATGCCGAGGGTATGCGGCAGGCTCGCGCACTCCTTGAAGGCGCTGCCGCCCTTGTAGTCGACCAGCACGAAGGTGAGTTCGTCGGGCCGGTTGGCGGCGGCCAGCGAGGCCACGAACGTCTGCAGCAGCTCCGACTTGCCGGAACCCGTCGTACCGGCGACCAGGCCGTGCGGTCCGTCCTGCACCAGGTCCAGGGAGAGCGGGCCGTCGAAACCGGTGCCGATGAGGAAGGACGTGGAGGCGGGGTCGGTCTGCCAGCGGTCCAACAGGGCCTGTGCGTTGGGCGGTTCCTGGTCAAGGAGGTCCAGGAGCCGCACCCGCTGCGGCAGTCCGGCGTCGTGCTCGGGGCTGACGTCCCGGATCGGGGCCAGCGCACGGGCCAGTTGCTCGCACCACTCGGGGGAGACCCGGTCGGCGCGCACCGCGGGCAGGTCGGGCGCGCCGGGCCGCCGCAGGGTCAGCCGTCCGTCGGCGGCGAGCACGACGCCCGTGCTCTCCTCGGGCAGCAGCCGCTCCTGCTCGTCGAGACAGAAGCTGAAGATCCGCACCCGCGGGCCGTCGGTCAGCACCTGCACCATGCCGGGCACGTCGCGCAGCCGCCGCGCCCCGTCCGCGATCACCAGCACGTCCGGGTCGGTGAAGACCACGTCACGCTCGTTGCCGGCCTGCCGGCGGCGCGACTGGACCTGGGAGACGAGTTCGCTGATCCGGGCGGCGGTGGACTCCGGGTCGTTGCCGATCAGGACGACGGGACCACCGGCCGTACCGGGCTTGAGATGCGGCAGCCAGCGCGTCCACGCCCAGTCCGCCACCCGGTCCGGCTCGGTCAGGACGACGATCCTCAGGTCGCGCGGGCTGTGCAGCACAACGGCCTGCGCCACCAGCCAGCGGGCCAGCGGCTGCACCTCGGCGGCCGGACCCGCGACGCCCACCACCCCGTGCGCGGTGATGTCGACGCCGATCGGCGTGTCGGGGATGTTCCAGCGGATCGAGCGGTGGTTCTCGTCCCGCGCCGGGTCCTCAAGCTCCCGGACCGACGGCTGGTCCACCGTGCCCAGGCGCAGCACCAGATGGTCGGGGTCGCGGCGGCGCCGCTCCCAGAGCCGGCCGCCGGGACCGGTGGCGATCAGGGCCACGGCCGCCGGGTCCGGGCCGGTCTTGTCCCGCACCCGACGCTCGCCCACCACCGCGTCCCGGACCTGCTCCTCCAGGACCTCACGGCGCCGCTCGTAGGCCGCCTCCGACTCCAGGAACTGCTTGCGGGCCGCACGGCGGCCGGTCGCCCAGTTCGACAGCATCATCATCGGGCTGAGGAACAGGAACACCAGGAAGTAGTACGACTTGAAGATGCTGACCATGAACAGACCGAGGACGATCGGGGAGATCATCATCACGGTCGGGAACGGCCGCTTCTGCGGCGGCGACGGCGGCTGCGGCAGCCGGACCCGCTCGGCGTCCAGGTGCGGGGCGATCCGCGGCGGCCGGTTGTAGTCCACGCCATAGCCGTCGGCGGACGGCGTGACGGCCGCGTCCGCCTCGACCGGGCCGCTCATCCGGAGCAGCACCGGACCCACCGTCAGGTCCTCACCGGCCGGCCACGGTACCGGGCCGGGCCCCGCCGGGCGTTCGCGCGGCGGCTGCGGGCGGGGCCGGCGCAGCTGGGTGATGACGTCATCGGGCGGCGGCGAGGCCAGCCGGGCCCGCACGGCGGCCCCGGGGTCGGTGTCGATGCGCTGCCAGGCCGCGGTGCCGTCCGCGCCGACCGTCACCCACAGCCCGTTCTCCGGCACCCCGTCGGCGGCGTCGAGCCGCAGGGCGCACAGCGGGTCGGTGCCGATCTCGTGGCTGCCGGGACCGAGCCGCCAGGTGCGCCCGGCACCGGGCCCGGAGACCAGGTGCACCTCGGCGAGCACTCCGTCCTGCTCGCCGTCGTCCTGGACCCGGACCAGGTCGGCCGGGCGGGCCGGGCCGCCGAGCCCGACCAGTCCGCCGTCCCGGATCCCGCTGCCGGACACCGGCGTGCCGGGATCGAGCCGGTGGTCACCGGCGTAGAGGTTCCGGGCCGGCGGCGCACCGGCCGCCGCCCAGTCCGCGCCGCCGGTGGCGGCGGCCTCGTCGTGGGTCAGGGCGGCGGCGAGATCGCCGACGGTGGCGTTCGAGGGCAGCCGGACCTGGTGGTCGCGGCGCTGTCCGTCCGTGGCGTCCACGGTGGTGATGGTGAGGTTCACGGCTCCCAGCCGGGCGTTCGTTCGTACGGGATCGGGGGACGGGTACGGCGGTCAGGCCGTCACAGAGCCTGCGGCGAGGTCGCGGAGACCCCGGCCGCCCCGGAGGTGCTCGGTTCCGCGAAGTCGTCGTCGCTCTCGACGGCGGCGGCCGGAGCGGGCACCGGCGCGGCGGCCGGCTCGGGCGCGGGGGCCGGGCGGGTCGCCGAGACCCCGGTCGGCCCGGCGACGGGGGCCGCGCCGGCGTCGAGGTCCGGCTCGTCCGGCAGCAGATCGGGGTCGGTCACGGCCAGGGTGTCCGCCTGTCCCACGGCCTCGTCGGACGGCAGGTCCGGGCACGGCGGCAGCGCGGCCAGCGTCCGGGCCACGGCCCGCGACAGCGGCAGCACGTCGACCCGGGCGGCGGCGGGCGCGCCGTGCACCGTGAGCACCGCGTCCGGGGCGATCTCCAGCAGCCGGGTCCGGCCCCGGGCCACGCCCAGGCTCAGCAGCCGGACACCGGACGGCAGCGGCCGCTCCAAGGGGTCGGCGCACACCGCGACCTCGATGCCGGGCTGTCCGACCGCCGCCGCGGCCGGCATCCCCGGATGCCGCGGGTGCACCCCGGCGGCGATGGCGACCCGGCCCTCCGGCAGCCGGGCGTCCAGCTGCGCGGCCAGGGCCTGGAGCACGGCGCGGGCCGAACGGGCGGCGCGCGGCGGGCCGTACACGGACAGCGCGGGCGGACCGGAACGCACGTCGAGCAGCACGGCATGGCCCATGTCGTGCCCCACGCACACCAGCAGCGGCACGGCGGACTCCGTGCCGTCGTCCGTCAGGTCGGCGCGGTCGATCCACCACAGCCGCCGGTCGCTCTCGTCCGCCGCCCAGGGCTCCGGCGGCTCGCGCAGCGCGTCGCCGTCCGCCGCGACCAGCACGGCCATCCACTCCGGACCGGCCAGCACGCCGTAGGGCCGGACCCCGGGCCGGACGGCCGCGGCCAGCGCCGTGGCGCGCTCGGCGTCGGCCCAGACGGCCGGGTCGCGCAGCAGCCGAACCAGCAGGCGCAGACCGCGCCGGTAACGCAGCTCCGTGCGGACCGGACCCGTGAAGGCCTTCACGGTCAGGCCGATCTCACGCCCGAGCCGGCGCCACAGGGCCTTCCAGCCGCCGCCGCGCCGGACCAGCCAGTGCGTGACGGCGAGGACCAGCACCAGGACGCCGACGAGGCCGAGCAAGGTGGTGATGGTGTCGGAGGTCATCGCGTCTCTCCCCGGAGATGCTCGGTCCCGGCCGGGCGGCAGCCGTGGGATTCGAGGGTGGCGCGCAGCGCGCGGATGCCGTGATGGGTACGGGACTTGACGGTGCCCGGGGGCAGCCCGAGCTGGCGGGCCACGTCGTGGCCCGGCTGGCCCAGCAGATGGACGCGGGCGACGGCCTCCCGGTGTGCGGGAGCGAGGGTGCGCAGGGCGGAGACCAGCACCCGGCGGTCACCGACCTGTTCGGCGTGGTCGGGCACCGGCGCGGGGGCGGCGCTGCCGAAGTCCGCCGCCGTGATCCCCACCGGGATGCTCCGGTCCCGGCGCCGGCCGTCGGCCACGAGGTTGCGGGCCACCCGGAACAGCCACATCCGGATGGGCCGGTCCCGCCAGTCCAGCCGTCCGGCCGACTGCCAGGCTCGCAACAGGGTTTCCTGGACGACGTCCTCCGCGCCGTGGGGGTCGCGCCCCATCATGCCAGTCACGAAGCGGCGCAGGCTGTCGCGCTCCGCGAGGAGGAGGCCGAGCGTCCGGTCCGCGCCGTCGGCACGTTCATGGTCGATGAGGCTCACGGCCTCCGCCTTCCGGTGTCGGTGTTGCTGTTGTGCTGTTCTGCCGTCTTGCCGGGTTGCTCTGTGTCACTGTGAATCGTGTCAGGCACGAACGCTAGCGCGAATAACGCCAGTTCCCGAAGTCGCGCCTGCCCCGGACTTCAACAGATTCGTCACAGGCAACTCCGCGCAGGTGGACGGAAGGTGACGTTCGGCGGGATCTTCGTGGGCGGGCGGACGGATCGGTGCCGTGCCTTGGTTACTGTTCCTGTGCCCTGCATGTTCCGGGTGTTCCGAGACCTTCACGAGACCTTCAGGAGACGACGTGCCGCCCCTTCGTAAACCCCGGCCCTCGGCGGAACGGCCCGGCACTCCGGCGGGACGTTTCAGCGACACCTTCGCCCGCCGTCCCGCCGTGCCCCGCCGCGGGCTCGTGCCGGGCGTGCGGGTGTGGGCGACCGTCGGCGCGGCGGCCGGGCTCACCGTCGTCGCCGCCCTGGCCGTGCCGCTGCTGAGCCGGGTGGACCTCTTCCCCGACCCGGACACCACACCGGCCGCCGTGGTGGCGGCGGGCGAGCCGACGACGCTGGCCGGCACCACCGAATCCGTGTCCCCGTCGCCGTCCTCGTCCCCGACGCCGTCGCAGACTCCTTCCCACAAGCCCGAGAAGACCACCTCCGGCGGCTCCGGGTCGGCCGGCGGCACGGGCACCGGCTCGACCGGGCAGCAGTCGGGAGGGGGCTCCGTCAGCTCCGGTTCGAACTCGGACTCGGGCTCCACGTCCTCCGGGTCCTCCGGTTCGAAGTCCGGCGGCTCCAAGTCCTCCTCGTCCGGACAGTCCTCGTCCGGCAGTTCCTCGTCGGGAAGCAGCGGTACGAAGAGCACCACCGTCCCCGGCGTGAAGCTCGTCGGCACCGGATCCGGCCGGTGCATCGACGTCACCGACGCGGGCGGGGACGGCACCCGGCTGGAGATCCTGGACTGCTCGGGCGCCGCCAAGCAGAAGTGGGTCTTCCAGTCGGACGGCACCATCCGCTCGCTCGGCCTGTGCATGGACCTGGCCTGGGCCAACACCGCGAACGGAACCGCGATCCAGGTCGCCAAGTGCAGCGGCAACCGCGCCCAGCTGTTCTACCTCAGCGCGCAGGGCGACCTGGTCAGTGCCCTGGCCGACAAGTGCGTGGACGTCACCGACAACGGCACGGCCAACGGCACCAAGCTCCAGCTGTGGACCTGCGCCGGCACCCCCAACCAGAAGTGGCACAAGAGCTGACGGCCGCGGCCGGTCACCTGGTCCAGTAGCGGAGGTTGCGGAAACGGGCCTCCGCACGGCCGGAACCGTGGTTGTAGACGCCGTTCTTGAAGTAGCGGGTGGCCGGACCCCGGTCGGCGACGGTCAGGACCAGGGAGTCGTCGAAGTAGACCTTGAGGGTCCCGGTCCCGGTGCTCGCCTGGTGGGCGATCTTCACGTTGAACCAGGCGTCGTACGCGGCTGTCCTGAGCACCGTGCCGTCGTAGCGCCGCACGGTGCCCCCTCCGGTGTCGTAGACGTCGAGCATGATGTCCGTGGCCGGGGTGCCCGAGGGGTGCACGGTGCGCAGGATCTGGACGAAGGTCGCGCCGTCGGTGCCGGACGGCAGATACACGTCGGCGTCCCACATGTGGTCGCCCGTGCTGTAGTCGACCTTCCAGCGCATCTCGGTACGCGGATCGGTGTCGCTGCCCTCCTCGAAAGGCTCGTCGGTGGCGTACACCCACATGCGCTCGGCGCCCCCGCTGGAGCTGTGCCGGTCGCCGAGGTCCAGGTTCCAGGGCTTCTGCCAGCTGTAGGTGAACGAGGTCTGCGTCCACCCGTCGGTAGGGGCGACGGCCGCGACGGCCACGGCATCGGTCAGGGGGAGGGCGACCAGTGCTCCGGTGCCGGCCCGTAAGAAGGATCTCCGGTTCATCGACTGTCCTTTCCGGTGGTGGAGCCGAGAGAGATGACGCGACCGCAGGCAACTCCAATACATCGGATGAGTCAAGGACTTGGGTCGAAGTTATTGATGTGAACACGAAGCTCAAACCCATTGGGCAAGCCAAGTCGGCGCGATCTCGGCGATGTTGGAGCTGTTGACAGGTGCAAGTTGGGTGCCTAGGTTCCCCGATACACCCGATGTATCGATGATCCGTCAGGTATGGAGGACGATGATGACCTCGCACCCGGAGAACCGCTTACCGGTGCCCCGCAGAGCCGTGCTCGGCACCGCCCTGGGCGGCGCGGCGGTCGCGGCCCTGCCCGGCACCGCCCACGCGGCACCGGCGGGAGGACCGGCCGACGCCGGGGCCGCCGCACGCCCTTGGAAACTCCGCGACACCATGACCACCGACCGCGCCTGGGACCGTTTCCTGCGCGGCCAGGACCTGCTGTGGAGCAGGCTGCCGACGCTCTGGTACGAGGGGCCGTTCCTCGGTGACGGGCTGCTCGGCAGCATGGTCTACCAGGAACCGGGCGCCAACCAGATCCGCCTCACCGTCCAGCACGGCCGGGTCCAGGACCACCGCCCGGAGTTCGGCAGCGGCTGGGGCACCGCCCGCCTGCCCGTCGGACACCTGACCCTCGAACCGGCCGGCACCATCACCGCCGTCGACTGGCGGCTGAGCCTGTGGAACGCCGAACTCACCGGCACCGTCACCACCACCGCCGGCACCCTCACCCTCGCGGCCCTCATCCACGACGAGGTCCTCGCGGTACGCGCCACGGCCGCCGGCGGCGAGCGCGTCACCTGGACCTTCCACCCGGAGGAGGCGATCAGCCCCCGGAAGATCCAGGAGTCACCACCCGCCGGCTACACCGCCAACCCGCCCTGGACCACCCGGACCACGGCCGACGGCACCGAGCAGGTCCTCCAACCTCTCACCGGCGGCGGCCAGACGGCCACCTCCTGTCGCCGTACCGGCGACGAACTGCTGCTGAGTGTCGGCCACAGCTTCCCCTCCGACACCGCCGCGGAGGCCGACTCCCGGCGGAACCTGGGGAGTGCTATGTCATACAGCACCCTCAGACGACGCCACACCCGCTGGTGGCACGCCTTCTACCGCAAGAGCTTCGTCTCCTTCCCCGACCAGCGGCTGCAGAGCTTCCACTGGATCCAGCTCTACAAGGTCGCCTCCGCCAGCCGCGCCGACGGCCCGGTCATGGCCACTTCCGGCCCCTGGCTGGAGCCCACCCCCTGGCCGGCCGTCTGGTGGAACCTCAACGTCCAGCTCGAATACTGGCTGATCCACGCCTTCAACCACCCGGAACTGGACTCCCTCGCCACCACCCTGCGCCAGAACCAGGAACAGCTCACCGCCAACGTGCCGACCGCCTACCGCTCGGACAGCTCCGGCGTCGGCCGCAGCTCCGACATGTTCGCCAACCGCGAGGTGGGACGACCGGGCACCGGCGCCGAGACCGGCGACCTCACCTGGGCCCTGCACAACGTCTGGCTGTCCTACCGCCACTCCATGGACAAGTCCCTCCTCCGCGACACGATCTACCCGCTGCTGCGCCGCACGATCAACTACTACTGGCACTTCCTCACCCCGGGCAGCGACGGCAAGCTGCACCTGCCGAGCACGCTTTCACCCGAATACCCGGTCGTCCCGCCGCAGGACACCAACTACGACCTGGCCCTC
This sequence comes from Streptomyces sp. NPDC058457, assembly GCF_042720695.1. NCBI lineage: Bacteria > Bacillati > Actinomycetota > Actinomycetes > Kitasatosporales > Streptomycetaceae > Streptomyces > Streptomyces sp. NPDC058457. The sequence continues at coordinate 48,991 of NZ_JBHXLU010000056.1, forward strand.
ATCCGCTGGGGCTGCCAGACGCTCCTCGACGCCGCCGAACTGCTCGGCGTCGACGACGAGTTGAAGCCCCGCTGGCAGGAGGTGCTGGCCCGGCTCACCCCGTACCCGGTCGACGCCAATGGCTTCATGATCGGCGCCGACACCCCGTACGACCAGTCCCACCGGCACTACTCGCATCTGCTGATGGTGTACCCGCTGTACCTCGTCAACTGGGACCAGCCCGAGAACCGCGACCTGATCACCAGGTCCGTCGTCCGCTGGCACGCGCTGACCGGCGCCCACCGCGGCTACAGCTACACCGGGGCCGCCTCGATGTACGCGATGACCGGCGACGGCGACACCGCCATCGGCTACCTGCGGAAGTTCTTCGACCCCACAACCCGCTACCCCTGCCGGGCCAACACCCACTACACCGAGGCCGGTCCGGTCATCGAGACCCCGCTGTCCGCCTCGCAGTCCCTGCACGACATGTTCTGCCAGAGCTGGGGCGGGATCATCCGGGTCTTCCCGGCCGTTCCGACCGCCTGGGCGGACCTCACCCTGCACGACTTCCGCACCCAGGGCGCCTTCCTGGTCAGCGCGGTGCGCAAGGCGGGCACCACCCGGTTCATCCGGATCCGCAGCCTGGCCGGCGAGCCGCTCAAACTCCGGCACGGCCTGACCGGCCCCCTCACCGTCCTGCTCGACGACGGCACCCCGGCCCGCACCCACGACCTCGGTGACGGCACCCTCGCCATCGACCTGCCCCGCGGCCGCGAGGTCCTCGTGCACTCCGGCTCCCGCCCCGACCTCGTGATCGCCCCCGTCGCCGTCAGCGAACCGGGCGCGGCGTGGGGACTGCCGTAACCACCGACCGGAAGGCAGGGTTCTCATGGCCGTTCCCCTCACCAGAACCATGGCCACCGCCCTCTGTACCGGGCTGGCGGCCACCCTTCTTGCGACCGCGACCGCGACCGCGACTGCGCCCGCACGGGCCGAGCCGCGGCAGCCGTCTGCCTGGACCGTGGCCGAGGCGGCGCACGCGCCCCGCGCCCGGATAGCCCTCGACGACACCACCGGCAGTCTCAGCCTCACGGTCTCCCGTGACGGCCGTACCGTCATCGAGCCGTCGCCCGTCGGCATCGTCACCCAACAGGCCGATCTCTCCCAGGGGTTGCGCCTCCTGCACCGCAAGGACCGTACGGTCGAGGAGCGTTACCGGGCGAAGTCCGGCAAGCGCCTGGACCGCCGGGTGCGCATGAACGAGACCCGGCTGTCCTTCGCCACCGCCGCCGGCGCCCGGCTCGACCTCGTCGTCCGCGCCGCCGCCGACGGCATCGCCTACCGGTACGTGCTGCCCGCCGGGTACGGCGACGTCCTCGGGGAGACCTCCGCGTTCAACCTGCCGGCGGACGCGGGCGCCTGGCTCAGCACCTACCGGGTCGACAACGAGGGTCAGTTCAACCACTACACCGCCGCGACCGCTCCGACCGGCGAGTACTCGGACCAGGCCCTGTTCGCCACCGACGGCGGCTACGCCCTGCTCGCCGAGTCCGACCTCGCCGGCACCTACTCCGGCGCCCGGCTCGCCCACACCCAGGGCACGGGCACGTATCGCATCAAGCTCGCCGACAGCCAGGTCCACACCGACGGGCCCCTCACCACCCCCTGGCGGGCCGTGATCACCGGCGACCTCGCCACCGTCACCCGGTCCACCCTCACCGACGACCTCGCCCCCGCCTCCAAGGTCGCCGACACCTCCTGGATCCGCCCAGGCACCGTGCTGTGGACCTGGCTGGCCGGCGGCCGCACCGCGGGGCAGAGCCTCGACGCGCAGAAGGCCTACGTCGACTACGCGGCCGCACACCACTGGCCCTACGAGGCCGTGGACTCCGGCTGGTACTTCAAGAAGGACGAGTGGGACGTCACCGATCCCGACTGGCAGACCGACAGCTGGATGCCCGAACTCGTCGACTACGCACGGGCCAAGGGCGTCGGGATCATCGTCTGGATCCACCAGCGCGACCTCGACACCCCCGAGGAACGCGCCCAGTGGCTACCCACGCTGGAGCGCTGGGGCGTCAAGGGAGTCAAGATCGACTTCATGAACTCCGAGGCGCAGTCCATGTTCCAGTGGTATGACACCATCCTCGCGGACACCGCCGCACACCACCTCATGGTCGACTTCCACGGCGCCACCCTGCCCAAGGGCATCCAGCGCACCTGGCCCCAGGTGATGAGCATGGAGGCCGTCGGCGGCGAGGAGAAGCGCACCAACACCGCCGCCCACCTCACCACCCTGCCCTTCACCCGCAACGTCATCGGCTCCATGGACTTCACCCCCGGCGGCTTCCAGCGCGTCGGCCTGCGCCCGAACTCGGACGCGGCCGAGGCCGGGCTCACCGTCGTCTACGAGTCGGGGCTCCAGATGTTCGCGGGCACCCCCGAGTCGTACAACCAACGGCCGCTCGCCCGGGACTTCATGGACCAGGAGCCCGCCGCCTGGGACGACACCCGGCTGCTCGCCGGCAGCCCCGGACAGGAAGCCGTGCTCGCCCGCCGCAGCGGGGACCGCTGGTTCATCGGCGGGGTGTACGCCGGTGCCGCCCACACCGCCACCGTGCCGCTGACCATCGGCCGGGGACGCTGGCTGGTGGAGACGGTCCGGGACGGCGCCGACGGACTCGTCCAGGACCGGCAAGTACTGCGCGGTGGTGACGAGTTGAGCGTCGACGTGGTCGCCAACGGCGGCTTCGCCGGGATCGCCTGCCCCTGGCACCCGGGCGTCACCACCTGCTACCGCTGAGCGCGCACCGCCCTATCGCTGAGCGCGCACCGCCGCCCGGCGGGCACCGAGCAACAGCTTGAGAGTGCCCGCCGTGGACGGTGACGCCGAACCCCGCAGCACCCCCGCACCGCGGGCCAGTACCGCCTCGGCGGTCATCAGCTCGATCTCGATGAGGGCGCTGACCATCGGCCGGTGGGGCGGCGGCATCAGAGCCAGCACCTCCCGCCCCGACCGCAGATCGGTCCGGGCCGTCTCGACCTCGTGCTCCACGAGGGAGAGCAGCCCGTCGGAGGCCCGGCCCGCTTCGAGGTCCTCCACCGTGACCGAGAAGCGCTTCAGAGTCTCCGCCGGGATCCCCGGATGTCCCTCCCGCAGGTCCTCGGCCAGGTCGTTGACGAAGTCCAGCCGCTGGCTGCCGTCGATGAGCGTGCGGCAACCCGCCCGGAACCGCCCGTCCGTGTCGCTCTCGGGCCCCAGCAGCCCGGCGATCGGCAGAAAGGCGGGCAACGAGTAGGCGTCCACATAGGCCTGGTAGTCGGCCTCCGTCGCGAAGCCGTCGAAGTCCAACTCGGCTGCGGCGGTGGTCAGATACGACTCCACGGCCGCCCGGTGCCGGGGAAACGAGGCGATGGTGTGCAGCAGGGTGCGGATCAGCGGATCGTCACTGGCGCCGGTCTCCAGCGCGGTACGCACCCGCCGTTCCCAGGCGGCCCAGGCCACCGCCCGCTCCGGCTTCGGGCCGCTGTCCAGGAGAGTGTCCCCGTGGTGCATCACGGCCGTCGCGGCCACCACATGGGGCAGCACGGCAGGCGGCAGCAGCACTCGGCAGGCCAGGTAGGCGCTGCGCCGGTACTGGCGCACCACCCGCCGCTGGGTGCCGTAGTCCCGGCGCAGCTCCGGGTCCGTGATGCCGGCCGCGGTCAGGGTCTTGTTCCACGCGCTCACCAGATGATCGTAGAGGTATCCGCGGACAGCGGAGCCCGGCCGCCGAGGGGGCTCAGGAAAGGGACTTGAGGAAGTCGAGAAGCGCCGCGTTCACCTCGTCCGGACGCTCCTGCTGGGTCCAGTGCCCGCAGCCCGCCAGCTTGAGGGGCTCGCGCACCAGGTTGGGCATCAGGGCCGGGAGACGCTCGATGAGTTCGGGCGTGCCCGGGAACGCCGGTACCAGGTCGCGGTCGCCGTAGACGTACAGCGCGGGCGGGGTGACGACGGCGCCCTGCCAGGGCGCGGTCAGTTCCCAGTTGCGATCGAGATTGCGGTACCAGTTGAGGGCGCCGGTGAAACCGTGCGAGAAACTCTCGGTGAGGGCGTCGAGGTCCGCCTCCGTGAACCACTCCGGCAGGGTCTCCGGATCCGGCATGTCCGCGAGCCAGCCCCGCTCGGGGTCGACCAGCGGCTGCCGGACCTCACCGCCGCCGGCGCCTTCCCCGGACGCCATGGTGAAGAACTTCCGCAGCGTGGTGCGCGGGTCGCGGCCGAACTCGGCGTCGGCGACACCCGGGCGGTTGAAGTAGTTCCAGTAGAAGCGGCCGCCGAACCTCTTGTCCATCGTCTGCAGGGGCGGCTGCGCCCCGCGGAACGGCGGCGGCACACTCAGCCCGGCCACCCCGCGCACCAGGTCCGGCCGCAGCAGCGCGGTGTGCCAGGCCACCGGCGCGCCCCAGTCGTGCCCGACGACGAACGCCTGCTCCTCGCCCAACTCCCGGATCAGCCCGACGACATCGCCGACCAGGTGGAAGATGCTGTACGCCTCGACGTCCGCGGGATGATCGCTGCTGCCGTACCCGCGCTGGTCGGGGGCGACCACGTGGAAGCCGGCCGAGGCCAGCGGGCCGAACTGGTGCTGCCAGGAGTGCCAGGACTCGGGGAAGCCGTGCAGCAGCACGACCAGCGGGCCGGAACCCTCCTCGGCGATGTGCAGCCGGATCCCGTTCACGTCGACCATTCGATGCTGAACCATGTGCACGAGCGTACGCGCAATGATCTTCGGCTACCCGTCCTGCCCGGCGCCGGACGCGGGGGACACTTCCGGAGCCGGCGGTGGTGGCGCGGGCGGTATGTGGCCCTTCCCCGCGGCGACGGCGGCGGCGTCGAAGGCGTGCGTGGCCTCGGGCGTGGTGCCGGGCAGCAGGAAGGAGCGGGCCAGTTCCTCGAAACGCCGGTCGGTCACCGTCTGGCGGGTGTGGTGCTGGGCGGCGGCTGACAGCCCCGTGCCCTGGGCCAGCGCGCCCCACAGCGGGGCGGCGAGGGCCCTGGCCGCCCTGGAAGACCAGCAGCGGGCCCGGGTGCAGCACCCCGTCCGAGGTGGATCTGTCATGCGCATTGATTGACGGGAATTCATCGCCGGGAGAGATTGATGTCATGGAGCTGCGGCATCTCAAGTACTTCCTGGCGGTCGCGGACACCCGCAACTTCACCCAGGCCGCCGCCCGTTGTCATGTGGCGCAGTCGGCGCTGAGCCAGCAGATCGCCCGGCTGGAGAAGGACGTCGGCGTCCCGCTGTTCAACCGCACGAGCCGGTCGGTACGGCTCACCGCCGCCGGCGAGCTGCTGGAACCGCTGGCCCGGCGCATCCTGGCCGACGTCGACAACGCCCAGGCCGCCCTCGACGCGCTGGCCGGGCTGCACCGTGGACGGCTGCGGCTGGGCCTGGTGCAGACGATGGCCGTGTCCTTCGACATGGTGGAGGTGGCGGCCGAGTACCGCGCCCGCTACCCCGGCATCGACCTGCGCGTGACGAACGCGCCCAGCTCCCGGATGGCCGCCGCGGTGCTCGCCGGCACCCTCGACGTCGCCGTGGTCGGCCTCGGCCCCGGGCAGGTGCCGGAGGGGCTGGACCGCCGGATGCTGGGCAGCGCCCCGCTGGTCGCCGTCGTACCCCGCGAGCACGCCCTCGCCGACCGCGAGACCATCGACCTCGCCGAACTGCCGGACAGTCACCCGCTGATCCAGTTCTCCCGCGGCAGCGGCCTGCGCCGGCAGGTCGAGGCGGCCTTCGCCCGCGCGGGAGTCGAGGCGGGCCGGCACTTCGAGGTCGGCCAGATCCACGACATGATCCGGCTCGCCGTACGCGGGGTGGGCGTCACCGTCGTCCCCCGCTCCACCGTCGTCGGCCCCGGCTCCCTGCTCGGCCTCGACACCGCCGACGACCTGCCCCGCGGCGCCCGGATGCTGCGCCTGACGGACGACGAGGCCGTGCACCACATCTGCGTGGTCTACGACAGCACCCGGCTGGCACCGGCCGGCGCGGCCTTCCTCGACGTGCTCGGCCGGCACGCCGCCCATCGATCGGCATGAGCGATCGCTGCGTGCGGATCCATATGTTGGACAGCGGGACCGGGTCGGCCGGAGGCTGGAGGGGACGCACCGCACGAGGCGCGCCCCCGTTCCCGACCCGAATGGACCACCATGTCGATCAAGGATGCGGTCCGGCCCGTAGTGCGTGACGCGCGGGCCACCGTGCTGCCCGACCCGGCCGACCGGCACGGCCCCCTGCCCCCGGTGATGCTCGCCCTCACCGTGGTCACCGGCCTCGTGGACGCCTACAGCTACCTGGCGCTCGGCCATGTCTTCGTCGCCAACATGACCGGCAACGTCGTCTTCTCCGGCTTCGCGGTCGCGGGCGCCGCCGGCTTCTCGCTGGCCGCCTCGCTGGCCGCGCTGGCGGCCTTCGGAGCCGGCGCCCTGGTGGGCGGCCGCATCGCGCACGCCCGCCGGGCCCACCGGGGCCGCGTCCTGCACCTGGCGCTCGTCCTGGAGACGGCCCTGGTCCTGACGGCCTACGTCGTCGCCCGGTACACCGGACCGCTGGACGCGGCCGGGACCCGGTACTCGCTGATCGCACTCCTCGGCCTGGCCCTGGGCATCCAGAACGCGACGGCCCGTGCGCTCGCCGTACCCGACCTGACCACGACCGTCCTGACCCTGACCATCACCGGCATCGCCGCCGACAGCAGGGCCGCCGGCGGCAGGGGCGGCAGGACGGGCCGCCGCGCCCTCTCGATCCTGGCGATGTTCGCCGGAGCCCTCGCCGGCGCCTTCGCCGTCCGCCACAGCGACCCGGCCCTGCCGCTGCTGCTCGCCACCGTGCTGCTCGCGGGCTGCACCCTGGACGCGTTCGTCCTGACCCGCTCGGACGCGAGGTGGACCGACCCGCTGTGACAACGGGCCGCCGACGCTACTTCGCGTCGGCCGCCGCCCGGCGGGTCGGCCGCCCCAGCGCCCAGAACAGGACGCCGAGGAGCATGAATCCGACGAGCGGCACCAGCTCCGTCAGCAGGTACTTCCCGCGCTCGGCGTGGGTCCAGCCGTCCGGCACGTAGTCGGCGCCGAACCAGTGGTCACCGGCGCCGGGCGCGATCAGCTGCACGCTGGCGAAGAGGATGAGCAGGGTGAGGACGATGCTGATGACCCAGGGGAACGGGGCCCGGTAGGGGCGGGGCGTGTCCGGGTACTTGCGGCGCAGGAACGGGAGCGCCGGGAAGATGCCCAGGTAGCTGACGAGGGTGGTCGACACGGCGAGGCCGAGGACCGCGCCGAAGAGCTTGGCCGCGCTGCCGTTGGTCAGCTGGTGGGCCAGGATCAGGACACCGGTGGAGACCAGGCCGCTGAGGATGTTCACCCGTACCGGGGTGCCGAACCGGCTGGAGATCACGCCGAGGAAGCGGGGCGCGGCGCCGTCGTAGCCGGAGACGGCCAGGGCGCGGTCCGAGCCCATGATCCAGGTGACGCCCGAGGACAGCACGGTGAGGATGAACATGATCGCGGCGAGGTCCCCGAGCACGCTGCCGAACCCGCTGAGCGTCGGCGTGCCGTCGGCGGCGACATGGCCGCCGTACACCGTGAAGACCTGCCGGATCGCGTCGACGAAGCCGCCGAGGCCGGTGATCGCCTTGACCGGCAGGACGAGCAGGATGCCGAGGATCGGCAGTGCGTAGAGCAGGACGGAGAGGACGGCGCTGCGGAAGATGCCGTAGGGGACGTCCTTCTGCGCGTCCGTCATCTCGTCGCCGGCCGTGTTGGGCAGCTCGAAACCGACGTAGTTGAACATCAGGACCGGCACCAGGCCGACGAACCCCGCGTAGGTCGGCGAGAAATCGCCGATGCCGAAGCCGTGCAGACCGTGCTGGATCCCGTACACCACGACCGTGACCGTGAACAGGCCCAGCAGCACGAACCGGCTCCAGGCGCCGATGGTCGGGATCCACTTGCCGACGTCGAAGGAGAGGATCGCGGCGAGCACGCCCACCCAGACGAAGACGAGGGTGAAGACGTAGAAGGCGGGGGTGCTCAGGTCCTTCCCGTCGTTGAAGAAGGTGGTGTAGGCCGTGACGGCGGAGACGGCGAGGGTGCCGCCCAGCCACACCGGGTTGGTGATCCAGTACAGGAAGTTGTTGACGGCACCGGCCAGTCGCCCGAAGGCCCGGCTGGTCCAGATGTACGGTCCGCCCTCGTCGGGGAAGGCGGCCCCGAGCTCGGCGATCAGCAGCGCGGAGGGCACGAAGAACACCACGGCCAGCACGATCAGCCAGGTGAACGCCTCGGCGCCGTTCTTGGCCACGGCGCCGATGGTGTCCACCCCGACGATGGTGCACAGCAGGAAGAACAGGATGTCGAAACGGCCGAAGTGCTTGCGCAGCTTCTGCCGTTCCGCCTGGGCAGCGGCCGGCGCGTCGACCGGCTCGGATGCGATGGGGCCAGCTGTCACCAGGAACTCCTGCATGCTCGGGTGAGGGGCGGAATTCGGCCAATGATCCGCCGCACCGCACAAGCACACAAGCGGTCGGTCCCAAGTCGTGACCATCGTTCTGGGCACTCATAGCACCCGGAAATCTCCCGGAAACGCGGCGCCCTGAGCTGCCCGCTCTGCCTCCCCGCGCCGCTCAGGGCGTCGAGGGGCGGGTCTCCGTCCAGTCGACCAGCAGACGGCGCTCGGCGAACAGCCACTCCCCGTCCTGCTTGACGAACTCGTCGAGATAGCGGATGGACGCGATCATCAGGGTGCGCCGGCCGTCGTCCGCCACCGAGACGTGGTGGGCCAGGCAGTAGGACTCGCCGGTCGCGCGGTCCCCGTCCAGGGAGACCGTGCTCTGGCCGTTGAAGTGGGTCGTCGTCCGATATGTGTTGAGGTTGTCGAACACGGGGGCGAGGGAGTCGCGGCCGTGCAGTTCCTGTGTCGGCTGTGCCGCCGTGGCGTCCATGAACACCAGGAAGCGTGTGTCCTCGGTGAACAGACTCATCTGGCCCTTGGCGTCCCGCCGGTCCGCACAGTGGGCGTAGGCGTCCACCAGCTCGCGGATGGCCAGCCGGTCGGCGGCCTCCTGCGGGGAGACATAGGTATGGGCGGCCATGAGGGGTTCCTTCCGCTTTGCTGCACCCGTCTATTTGACAGATGTCTATTTGACGGAGGTATAAAAGCATTGCCGGTGTGGCCACGCAACGGCCTCGCACAGGAAGTCCAGGAGGGCAGTGCTCTGAACGACCGGATCGATCCGCGCATCACCCGAACGGTCCGCGCCTTCGAGCAGGCCGTCGTGGAGCTGGCCTCGGAGCGTCCCGTCTCCCAGATCACCGTCGCCGAGCTCGCCGACCGGGCCGGCGTCACCCGGGCGACCTTCTACAACCGCTACAGCACTCCGCTGGACCCGCTCATCCAGGTCCTCCACGACGACCTGGAACGCGCCCACCGCGAGGAGGACGAGCTACGGGCCCAGGGCGGACACTCCGCCCAGGAACTGCTCCGGCTCGCCACCGCCGGGGTCGCCGACCACGTCGAACGGTTCATGGACGTCTACCGCAACTCCCTGGCCGACCCCGCGGACAGCGGTGTCTACGAGGCACTCGTACGGCACTTCGGCGAGTACACCCTGACGTTCCTGGCCCGCACCGGGCGGTCCGCCCGCCCCGGCGCCGACCGCCAGGTCATCGCCCAGTTCATGGCCCACGGGTTCGCCGGGGCCATCAAGGCCTGGCTCGACGACCCGTCCGTCACCAAGGACGACCTGGTCGACGCGGCCGTGGCCTGCGCCCCCGCCTGGTGGACGTCCGGCCCCGAACCGGACGCCGCCTCCCAGCAACGGAGATCCTCGTGAACGTCGTCGTGTTCGGTGCGTCCGGCATGGTCGGACAAGGAGTCCTGCGCGCCTGCCTCCTGGACCCCACGGTGTCCGGTGCCCTGGTGGTCGGCCGCCGCCCGCTCGGTATCACCCACCCGAAACTGACCGAGATCCTCCACGACGACTTCACCGACCTGTCCGCCATCGGCGACCGGCTGACCGGCCTGGACGCCTGCTTCTACTGCCTCGGCGTCTCCTCCGCCGGCATGAACGAGGCCGAATACACCCGCGTGACCCACGACTTCACGCTCGCCGCCGCCCACGCGGTGCTCGCCGCCAGTCCCGGACCGACCTTCACCTACGTCTCCGGCGAGGGCACCGACAGCACCGAACAGGGCCGCACCATGTGGGCGCGCGTGAAGGGCCGCACCGAGAACGCCCTGCTCGCCCTGCCGATGAACGCGTACATGTTCCGCCCCGGCTACATCCAGCCCCGCCACGGAGCGGTCTCCCGGACCCGCTCCTACCGAGTCATGTACACCCTCACCTCCTGGTGCTACCCCCTGCTGCACCGCCTCGTCCCCGCCCACACCACGACCACCGAACACCTGGGCCGTGCCATGCTGGCGGTGACCCGCCCGGGCGTGACCGAGAGCAGGGTGCTGTACAGCAAGGACATCAACCGCCTGGGCGCCTGACGGTTCACTGTCGTACCGAGGACGTGGCCCGGCGCGCGGCCACGAGCATGACGAGCAGGGCCGCCAGGGCGAGCGCGGCGCCGGTGCAGAGCGGCGCCGCGTAGCCGAGGCCCGCGGTGATGGCCAGGCCGCCGAGCCAGGCGCCGAGGGCGTTGCCGACGTTGGACGCGGACACGTTGGCGCTCGCGGCCAGGGCCGCCCCGTGGGCGGCGTCGGTCACCCGGGTGATCATGCCGGGGACGGCTGCGAACCCGGTCACCCCCATCAGGAACACCAGCACCACCGACGCCACGGCACTGCCGGCCAGCAGGCCGAACAGGGTCAGGGTGACGGTCAGTCCGAGGAGCGCGAAGAGCAGGGCGCGGTCCCGGTCCCGGTCCGCCGCCCGGCCCCCGACCAGGTTCCCCACGACCAGACCGACGCCGTACACCATCAGCAACCAGGCGACATCCCCCGAGGAGAACCCGCTGACCTCGGTGAAGGTGTACGCGATGTAGCTGAACGCCCCGAACATCCCGCCGTAGCCGAGCGCGGTGGCGGCCAGCGTGAGCCACACCTGCGAGGACCGGAACGCCTGGAACCGGTCCCGCGGGCCACCGCGTGACCCGCCCTCCGATACCGTGCCCGCCCGGCCGGGGACGAGGGCGACGATGCCGGCCAGCGCCAGCACGCCGATCGCGGTGACGGCCCAGAACGCCGCCCGCCAGCCCCAGCGCTCGCCGACCAGCGCACCGAACGGCACACCCAGCACGTTCGCCAGCGTCAGCCCGGCGAACATCACCGCAACCGCGCGGGACTTCCGCTCCGGCGCGACCAGAGCGCGGGCGACGAGCGAGCCGATGCCGAAGAACGAGCCGTGGCACAGGGCGGCGACGATCCGCCCGAGCAGCATCACGGAGTAGGTGGGCGCGACCGCGCACAGCAGGTTGCCGACGACGAACAGTGCCACCAGACCGACCAGGACCTGCTTGCGGGGCAGCCGCGCCGTGGCCGCGGTGAGAGCGATCGCGCCGACGGCGACACTCAGCGCGTACCCGGAGACCAGCCGGCCCGCGGTCGCCTCGGACACCGCGAAACCCGACGCGACCTGTGGCAGCAGCCCGGCGATCAGGAACTCGGTGAGCCCGATGCCGAAACCGCCGAGGGCCAGCGCGATCAGGCCACTCGGCATCCGTCGCGCTCCGAATCCACCCATGAACCGACCCTCGCCGCTGACGGCGGCCCCGTCCATGGACAAAGATCGACGGGACTTGGACGAATCGACGCGGGTGCGATTGCGTCCCGGTTGCCCTTTTGTGCCAACTCAGCCTGCAGGCAAGGCAATTGACGCTGACCGGCACTGCTGCCGCGGCGACGCCGTCGTAGCCTGGCGAGGTTTGTCGATCACAGCCGATCGCAGGTGCGCCACCTCGGAAAGAGAGTGGAATTCCCATGATTGCCGTGCCGCCGTTCTACTGTCCGATACCTTCCGCGAAGTCCCCGCACACCGCGGCCGCCGAACGCACGGTCGTGGAATGGCTCGACAAGTTCGAGCTGTTCGAAAGCCCCACCCAGCGCGACTACTTCGCCCGCTCGCACTTCCCGGCCTTCCCCGGACGGTCCCTGCCGGACGCCGACCCGGAACTGCTGGTGCTCCCCGGCAAGGAGGTGATGTGGCTCCAGTCGTTCGACGACGTGCACAGCGACGAGAAGCCGGGCGCCACCCCGCCCGAGGAGTACATTCCGCTGCTGGCCAGACTGACCAGGATCATGGAGGACCCGCAGGCCCCGCTGCTGCCGGACAACCCGTGGGCGCAGGCCCTGCGCGACCTGCGGCTCGACGTCGGTGAGCGGGCCACGGACGTCCAGACCGAACGCTGGGTGCAGGCCAACGCCGAGTACTTCGACGGGCTGCTCTGGGAGGCCGTCAACCGTGCCGAGGGGCGGATCCCGTCCCTCGAAGACTACGTGGGCATGTGGCTGAAGCAGTCCGGGGTCTACCCCTGCATCGTCTTCACGGACATCGCCTGCGGCTACGAGGTGCCCGCGGCCGACTGGGCCGGCCCCCGGGCCCGCACCCTGCGCGAGATGACCTCGGTCCTCATCGGCTGGGACAACGACCTGACCTCGTACGACAAGGAGGTCGCCCGCGCCGCCGAACGGAACTTCCCGGTGGTGCAGAACCTGGTGTCGGTGCTGGCGGCGCAGTTCGCCCTGCCGGAGGCGGAGGCCGTCACACTCGCCGGGGCGATGCGGGACCGTGCGATGGCGAAGTTCCTGGCGCTGCGGGACGAGACGGTGGCCACCGGCGGTCCCGAACTCGCCCGGTACGCCCAGGGGCTGGGCCAGTGGATCCGCGGCTACCTCGACTACAGCGGCCGCTCCCCGCGCTACACCGACCCCACCAACCCCGACGACGCGGCCGTGGCCGATCCGGCCCGTCCCGGCTGGACGGTGGCCGACACCCCCGGACCCGGCGCCGTCCGTACCGACCTGCCGGCCCTGGCCTGCATCGACTCCTGGTGGGCGTGATCGACATGACGCAGTCACTGAACACGCGCGAGCAGACGTCTGCCGCGTTCCGTCCGGTGCCGGTGGCGCCCGGCCGGCTGCCGCTGCTGGGGCACGCCGTCGCACTGTTCCGCCGCCCGCTGCACTTCCTGCGCTCGCTGGAACAGGTCGGCGAACTGGTCCGGGTGGACATCGGCGCGCTGCCGATGGTGGTGATCACCGACGCCGGGCTGACCCGGCAGGTGCTCACCGACAGCCGCACCTTCGACAAGGGCGGCGCCCTGTTCGACAAGGTGCGGGAACTCACCGGGGACTCTCTCCTCACCAGCCGGTTCGAGACGCACCGGCGGCAACGCAGGCTGATGCAGCCCGCGTTCGGCCGGGCGCGGGTCCAGAGCTACGCCAAGGTCATGAACTCCATGATCGACGCGGTACTGGGGGAGTGGGAGCAGGGTGAGGTGATCGACGTCGCGGCCGCGGCCTACGACATCACCTCGCGTACGGCGGCCCGCACCATGTTCGCCGCCGATGTCGCCGGACCGGCGGCCGCGCGGGTCGTGGACGCCCTCTCCGTCTACCTGCACGGGCTGTTCCTCCGCATGATGGAGCCCACCGGAGTGCTCGGCCGGATACCCACCCCCGGCAACCTCCGATACGACCGGGCCGTGCGGCTGCTGCACTCCTCCGTCGACGAGATCATCGAGGCGTACCGGGCGTCCGGCGAGGACCACGGGGACCTGCTGTCCATGCTGCTGGCCGCCGGCGCCGACGACGACGGCGAACGCCTGGGCCCGCAGGAGATCCATGACCAGGTGATCACCCTGTTCCTGGCCGGGATCGAGACCACGGCCGCCGCCCTCTCCTGGTCGCTGTACCTGCTCGGCGCCCATCCCGAAGCCGCCGAACGGCTGCGGACCGAGGTGGACTCGGTGCTCGGCGGCCGCTCCGCCGACTGGGAGGACATCGGCTCGCTCCCGGAGACCCGACGGGTGATCACCGAGGCGCTGCGGATGTACCCGCCGGGCTGGATCTTCACCCGGGTCACCACGGCGGAGGTGGAGCTGGGCCCGCACCTGCTGCCCGCGGGCACCGGCCTCGCGTACAGCCCCTACCTGCTGCACCACGACCCCGAGGTGTTCGCCCACCCCGACACCTTCGACCCGGACCGGTGGCTGCCGGAGCGGGCCGCCGCCGTGTCGAAGGACGCGTTCGTGCCGTTCGGCGGCGGTGTCCACAAGTGCATCGGCGACACCTTCGGGATGACCGAGGCGACCCTGGCGCTGGCCACGATCGCGGCCCGCTGGACCCTGACCCCGGAGTTCCGGGGCCCGGTCGAGCCGGCACCACGGCGCGCCACGCTCAGCCCCGCCCGACTCCCGATGCGCGTGACCAGACGGCCGTAACCACTTCGGGAACCGGATGCGGGCGGCGGGAAAACCCGGTGGACGGGCGGGCGTTCGATGCGTAACGTCCGTGGGGCCGTGCTGATCCGCGAGGAGGTGAGACGACCTATGAACGCTGTATTCGAGTGGGTGCTCCCTCTCTCCGTCACGGTCGGGCGATTGACGTAGGTGTCGCCGGGAGCGCCTGAACCACAAGGCCATCCCGAAAGGCAACAACCTATGCATTCCATGCAGTTCACCGCCCAGACGACCTCGAACGGCGTCGTCGAACGCGACTTCACCGTGGACGGGATCCCCGGTGTGCTCTGGTCGCCCGCGTCCGGCCCCGAGCGCGCCCCCCTGGTCCTGATGGGCCACGGCGGCGGCACCCACAAGAAGTGGCCGGCGATGCCGGGCCGCGCGCACCGACTGGTCGACGTCGGCGGGTTCCACGTCGCCTGCATCGACTCGCCCGGCCATGGCGACCGGCCGCGCACGGCATACGACGAGCAGGAGATCGCCGCGCTCTACCGGGCGCGGGAGGCGGGCGAGCCGGAAGGCCCGATCGTCGTCCGCTACAACGCCCACCTCGCCGAGCGCGCCGTGCCCGAGTGGCAGGCTACCCTGGACGCCCTCCAGGCCCTTCCGGAGATCGGCGCCGAAGGGCCGGTGGGCTACTACGGACTCAACATGGGCACCGCGATCGGGGTGCCGCTGGCGGCGGCCGATCCCCGGATCACCGCCGCGGTCTTCGGCCTGCACTGGCCCGACGCCCTGGCCGCGACGGCAGGGCGGATCACCGTCCCGGTCCAGTTCCATCTCCAGTGGGACGACGAACACATCCCGCGCGAGGCCGGTCTGGCGCTGTTCGACGCCTTCGCCTCCGAGGAGAAGACCCTGCACGCCAACACGGGCAGGCACAAGGAACACCCCAGGTTCGAGGCCGACAGTGCGGTCCGCTTCTTCGCCCGGCACCTCACCCGGTCCGTACCGGCAGCGGCCCTGAGCTGACGGCCCGTCGGCGCCCGGCAGCCTGCCGGGCGCCGGCACCGCTCCTCGCGAAACCCTTTCTTCACACCTTGACTTAACATCACGGATATTGCTTGGATCGCTAGTCGTCGTCCACTTGAGGAGTTTGCTGTGAGACGTACGATCACCGCGATCGCGGCTGTGACTGTCATGACCCTGCCACTCGTCGGCGCGAGTCCGTCCGCGCAGACCGGCAGGGCCGGGAGCGGCAGCGCCGGGCACGGCCAGGTCGTGACCGGCACCTACTCCACCGGCGGTACGCAGGCGTGGCAGTCCCTGCCGATCGTCAGGACGGGCGCGGACCCGGGCGGTTCCGTCGACGCCACCGTGGTCGCCGACCCGACCGCCCTCCGGCAGAAGTACACGGGCATCGGCTTCTCCCTGGACGAGACCAGCGTCTCCAACCTGTGGAAGCTCACCCCCGCCGAGCGTGCGGCGGCCATCCGGCTGCTCGTCGACCCCAAGCACGGCGCGGGACTCGACCGGTTCCGGCTGACGATCGGCAGCCCCGACCTCATCGAGCACCTGCCGTTCTGGTCGGAGGACGACCTGCCCGCCGGTGTCACCGACGACTTCGGCCTCAAGCACTTCTCCGTGCAGCGGGACCTCGACCTGCACATCATCGACACCATCAAGCTCATCCAGCACTACAACCCGCACGCCACCTTCTTCGCGTCGGCATGGAGCGCCCCGGCCTGGATGAAGACGAACAACCGCTTCCTCGGCGAGGTCGCCCTCAAGCCCGGAAGCAGCACGGACTACTACCAGGTCGGCAAGTTGCGGGACGACTGCATCGAGGTGTTCGCCCGGTACTACGTCAAGTTCGTCCAGGCGTACGCCAGGCACGGCATCCCCGTCGACGCGCTCACCCTGCTGAACGAGCCCGGCATGGACGTCGTCTACCCGGCCATGGACATCAGCATCGCGCAGCAGCAGAAACTGGCCCTTGCCATCAAGCGCGAAATGCACGCCGCCCATCTGGACACCCAGCTCTACGTGCACGACTTCAACTTCTGGGACTGGCACGACCCCAACAGCACGGCGACCAAGAACTACCACCGCATCTTCCAGGACGCCCCGGACGGCTCCGTGACCGGCGCCCAGGTCCGCAAGGCGGCCGACGCCATCGCCTTCCACCCCTACTGGGGCGACCCGACCGTCATGCGCGACGCGTTCGAGGAGTTCGGAAAGCCCGTCCAGCTCACGGAGACCAGCGACCTGTCGCCCTCGACCGTGCTGAACGACTTCCGCCTGGACGCCGGTTCCTACATCCTGTGGGCCCAGACCACCGACCAGGACGGCGGCACCCTGCACTGGACGCCGGCCCGGGACAACAACATCGACTGGGACCAGGTCGCGGCCACCACCAAGTGGACCAACCGGCTGGTGACCGTCGACACCGGGACGAAGGACTTCACGGTCCGCGACGAGCTGTACGGGCTCGGGCAGTTCGCGAAGTACCTCTCGCACGGCGACGTCCGCCTGGAGTCCAGCGCCACGGAACACGGCGTCAGCAACGTGGTCTACCGCACCCGCGACGGCGGCTACGTCACCGTCCTCGGCAACGGCAACGCCACCGACAGCAAGGTCCGGGTCACCGTCGGCGGCCAGAGCTTCGTGACGACCGTACCGGCCGGCTCCTTCGCCACCTACCGCTGGCAGGGCCGCGCCGCCACCGCCGCCCACGACAAGACGAGCTGACGCTCCTGGGGCTAACCCCCGGGTGTGACAACCGGCATGCCGGATGGTGACGGCCGGGGCCCTTCCACAAAGCTGAGAGGAGCCGCTGAACACGCGCAGTCATGGAGGCCCCTGCCTTGCTCACCCGCCGTACCGCCCTGCTGTCGGCCGTCGCCGCCGCCACCCTGTCCGCCGTCTCCGCGCGCACCGCGTCGGCCGCGCCGCGCACGGCAGGGCAGGTGCGGCTGACCCTGCCCGCGCCCAGCGGGCCGTGTCCGGTGGGCACGGTCTCTCTGCGCCTCGTCGACACCGCACGCGCCGATCCCTGGATCAGCGCACAGCCGTACCGCGAGCTGATGATCAGCGTCCGCTACCCGGCGCGGGCCGTCGGCGGCCACCCCAGGGCACCGCAGATGCTGCCCGGGGAGGCCGCCGGCTTCGCCGCCGTCAACAACCTCGCCGACGTGCCCGCCGACAAGGTCGACTGGGCGGCCACCCGCACCCACGCGCATGAAGGCGCCCCGGTCGACCGGGACCGGGGCCCGTACCCGGTCGTCTGCTACTCACCCGGTGCCGGTGACCCGCGTTCCCTCGGCACCACCCTCTGCGACGACCTCGCCTCCCGCGGCTACGTCGTGGTGATGCTCGACCACACCTACGACGCCACGGCCGTCCAGTTCCCCGGCGGCCGCGTCGAACGCACCGTGCTGCCCGCGGAGTACGACAAGGCCTACCCGGACAAGAAGCGCATCAGGGCCCTCCTGAAGAAGACGATGGACGTACGGGTGGCCGACACCCGCTTCCTGCTCGACGAACTGCCGCGTGCGCTGCCCCGGGAACTGCACGGCACGCTCGACCGGGACCGCATCGGCATGTTCGGTCAGTCGGCCGGCGGCTTCACCGCCCTCCAGGCGATGCACGACGACCGGCGGATCGCGGCGGGAGCCAACCTGGACGGCGTGGTCGCCTACGTCCAGGACGACGGCGACCCCGGCCACCTCTCGACCGTCGCCGTCGACGGCCTGGACCGCCCCTTCCTGCTGATCGGCAAGGACGGCAACGACCTGAGCACGGTCCCGTCCTGGAACGCCCTGTGGCGGCACAGCCACGGCCCGCGCGAGGGCCTGACCCTGCGCGGCGCCGAACATGCCACGTTCACCGACGAGGAGGCGATGATCCCGCAGCTCGCCCGCCGGCTCGGCCTGCCCCGCGAGACGGTCGTGAAGAACATCGGAACCATCGCCCCGGCCCGCGCGATCCCCGCCGAACGGGCCTGCCTCGCATCCTTCTTCGACCGCCGGCTGCGCGGCCGGCACGACACCGGACTGCCGGGCCGGGTACCGGAGGTGCGGCCCTTCGCCCGGTGAGCGGCCGCCTGCTCACCAACGGCCCTCGCCGCCGGGGGAGTCCGTCGGCGTCACGCCGGGAGCCAGGACAGACCGTCCTCGGTGACCCCGAGCCGGCCGGAGGCGGACGGCGGCAGAGCCGGGTCGTCCAGCGGGGCGCCGTACAGAGCCTGCTCCTGGAGGTCCTTGCCGGTGCGGAAGGTCTCGGTGACGACCCGGGTGGTCAGGAGCGGGTTCGTGCGGTCGCCGGAGGCGGCCAACCGGCCCACCGCGCCCTCCAGTTCGGTCACCGCGATGCTCCACCGGGCGCCGAGCCCGCCGGCGCCCGGTATTCCGGTGTCCCCCGACGCCACACCCCCGGCCAGCTCGGCGAAGGCGGCGGCCTCGTCGACGTCCACCCGGGTGATCTTCTTCGCCGACCAGAAGTACGAGTCCTCGTCCCGCTCCATGTCGTAGAACGCGACGAGGAACTCGTAGAACACCCCGTACTCCCGGCGGTAGCGCGCCT
This sequence comes from Streptomyces sp. NPDC058457, assembly GCF_042720695.1. NCBI lineage: Bacteria > Bacillati > Actinomycetota > Actinomycetes > Kitasatosporales > Streptomycetaceae > Streptomyces > Streptomyces sp. NPDC058457. Next base: position 67,946 of record NZ_JBHXLU010000056.1, read on the forward strand.
CGAACTCGGCGAAGCCGCGCTCCTCCGGCACCCTGCCCTCCAGGGCCGCGTTCACCGCACGGGCCGCCAACAGGGCGCCGTAGGTGGCCAGATGGACGCCCGAGGAGAGCACCGGGTCCACGAAGCAGGCGGCGTCGCCCACCAGCGCCATGCCCGGGATCCACAGGGACGTCTTCCAGTAGGAGTAGTCCTTGCGCACCCGGACCCGGTCGTACGGCGGCTCGGTCGCGACCGGTACGTCCGTCAGCAGCCGGTCGACCTCGGGGCAGGCCTTGATCATGTCCTGCCACGCGGCCCGCGGGTCGCCCTGGACGGCCGCGTAGTGCTCCGGCGCGATCACCGCACCGACGCTGGTCAGGTCGGAGCGCAGCGGGATGTACCAGAGCCAGCCGGCGTCGAACGCGGCGCAGAAGATGTTGCCGTCGTTCGGCGCGGGCAGCCGGCGGCCGCCCGCGTAGTAGCCGAACACGGCGAGGTTGCGGAAGAAGTCCGAGTACACCCGTGCCCCGCCCACCCGGCCGTGGATCCGGCTGGTGTTGCCGGACGCGTCGACGACGAACCGGGCGTGCGCGCTGCGCGGGGTGCCGTCCCGGCCGGTGTACTCGACACCGCGCACCCGCCCGCCCTCGCTCAGCACCCGGCGCACCGGGCAGCCCTCGCGGACGTCGACGCCCGTCCTTGCCGCGTTGCGCAGCAGGATCTCGTCGAACCGGGAGCGCTCCACCTGGAAGGCGGTCGCGGTGGGATCCGGCAGCCGGGGCGTCGTCGCGAAGGAGAACTGCCAGGGCTCCGGGTCCCGGCCCCAGCGCAGGGTCCCGCCGCGCTTGAGGGTGAAACCGGCCGCCGCGACCTCGTCGGCGACACCGAGCAGGCGGCACAGGCCGTGGACCGTGGCGGGCAGCAGCGACTCGCCGATCTGGTACCGGGGGAAGGTCTCCCGCTCCAGCAGAAGCACGCGGTGCCCGCGCCGGGCCACGGCCGTCGCGGCGGTCGAGCCGGCCGGCCCACCGCCGACGACGATCAGGTCGTACTCCTCGTGCCGCGATGTCATGCGGTAGCTCCACTTCTGAACGGGGCGGGGGCGGTGGTCACTCGGGCAGCCAGGCGCGGATCGCCGCGGCCGTGCTGTCGGCGTCCTGGTGGAGCATGGAGTAGTGGTCGCCGGGCACGTCCACGCCGTCGTGCGGCAGCGGCCAGTGCGGTCGCCAGTCCTCGCCGGGTGCGCTGCGCAGCATCTCCGCGGTGGGCCGGCCGCGCAGCAACAGTGCCCGGACCGGGGACGGTTCGGGCCGCCAGCTCTCCATCACACGGACGTACCCGCCTCCGACGATCAGCAGGGAGTCGTCCAGCCGGTCGACCACCTCGGCGTCGAGCGCGGCACCCGCGGACATCAGCGCCTGCCCGCGGACGTCCCCACGGCGCAGCACCCCGGCATGGGAGTCGAGCAGGACCACCCCGGCCGGCGGCTCTCCCTCCGCCGCCAGCTGCCGCGCCACGGCATGGGCGATCGCACCGCCCGCGCAGTAGCCGACCAGGACGGGCGGCCTCTCGACCGGCAGCGAGCGCACGGTGTCGGCGTGCGCCCGCACCAGCGTGGCCACGCTGTCCGGCACGGCCCGCCGGGTGCCGAAACCGGGATGCTCCAGCACCTGCAGATCCCGCTCGCCGTCGAACTGCCGGGCCAGGCCGGTGGGCAGGCGCAGCTGCGGTGCCAGGTAGTCGGGGAGGTAGACCAGCGGGGTGCCGTCGCCGTGGGCGAGCTGGAGCGGCGGCACGGTGTGCCGGGCCCGTCCCTCGTCGGAGAAGACCGGCAGGGCGTACGACGCGAGGAAGCGCAGCGTCATCGCCTCCTTCGGCCCTTCCTCGCGCAGGACGCGATGGTAGAGGGGGCTGAACCGGTAGGGGGAGGAGGGCAATTGTGCGGGGGTGGGGGTGGGCTCGGGCGGGGGCTGTCGAAGGCCGTCGGCAGGCGCCGTTTCCGGTCCCGGTGCCGCGTCCTCGTCGAGCAGCACCCCGTGGACGTGTGCCGTCAGCTCGGGCAGCGTCGGGTACTCGAGTACTACGGTCGGTGACAGGCGGACCCGGGTGAACGCACTGAGGCGGTTGCGGACCTGGACCGCGGAGAGGGAGTCGAAGCCGATCTCGGGGAAGGAGCGTTCGGCGGGCAGGGCGGACGGGTCCGGGAAGCCCAGCACCGCCGCGATCTCGGCGCGGATCAACCCGGCGAGCAGCGCCGGGCGTTCGGGCGGCGCGACGGCGGCGAGCCGCTCGCGCCAGGAGCCGGGTGCTCGTGCGACGTCGGCCGAGGGCGGTGCGTCGGCCGCGGCCGGGCTGCGCGGCACCAGGTCGGCGAGGACGGGCGGCGCGCCCGGTCCCGCCGCGGCCCGCAGGTCCAGCGGTACCGGCACCAGGACCGGTTCCGCACGGCGCAGCGCGGCATCGAGGAGGGCGATGCCCTCCCGCTCGTCGACGGGCAGCACCCCGCCCTCGCGCAGCCGGTCCGGCGCGACCCGGCCCGCCATGCCCGCCGCGCCCGCCGTGGTCCACGGCCCCCACGCCAGCGACTGCGCGGGCAGGCCGCGGGCCACCCGATACCGGGCGAGTGCGTCGAGGAACCCGTTCGCGGCGGCGTAGTTGGACTGCCCCGGCCTGCCGAGTACACCCGCGGCCGAGGAGTAGAGCACGAAGGCGGCCAGACCGAGGTCCTGCGTCGCCTCGTGCAGATGCCAGGCGCCGTCCGCCTTCGGCGCGAGCACGGCCGCGATCCGCTCGGGCGTCATGGCATCCGTCACGCCGTCGTCCACCACCCCGGCCAGGTGGAAGACCGCCGTGAGCGGCGGTCGGCAGGACGCGACCAGCGCGTCCACGGCCGCCCGGTCGCTCACATCGCACGCCACCGCGCGTACGTCGGCGGCCAGTTCGTCCGCCCAGTCCGGGACCTTTCCGCCGCGGCCGGCCAGCAGCAGGTGCCGGACCCCGTGTTCGGCGACCAGGTACCGGGCCAGGCTCGCCCCGAGTGCGCCGGTGCCTCCGGTGACGAGGACGGTCCCCTCGGGATCCAGTTCGGGGGGCTCTGCGGTCGGCGGATCGGCGGGGGCCAGCCGGGGCGCCAGGGCGACACCGGCGCGCAGGGCGAGTTCCGGCTCGCCGGAGCGCAGCGCCGCCGCCACGGCCGCCGTCGTGGCTGCCGCGCCCCGCCGGTCGACCAGCACGATCCGGCCCGGATGTTCGGACCCGGCGCTGCGGACGAGCCCGGCGACGGCGGCCTCGGCCAGGTCGGGGGTGTCTCCGGTGGCGTTCCCGGTGAGGACCAGCAGTCGGCCCGGCCGTGCGTCGGCGGTCCAGTCCCGCACCCGCTCCAGCACGGCGCCGAGCAGCGCCCGCACCCGGTCGGGCACGGGCGTGTCCGGGGGCAGGGCGGCGGCCAGCCCGGCCACATCGAGCAACTCGTGCTCCGCGCTCGCGATGCCGGGCGGAGTCGCGGCGTCGGCCCGGCTCGCGGTGTCGTGCGGATTCGTGGTGGCGTCCGGGTTCGCGGTGTCGGCCGCGGTCACGGGCCGCCAGGTGAGCCGGTACGTCTCGGCCGGCGGGTGGGTCGCCGGGATCGTCCGGGTGACCACGGACTCCACGGCCGCCACCGGCAGCCCCGCGCCGTCGGTGAGGGTGACGCGGAACTCGTCCGGACCGAGCCGTCGTACGACCGCTCGCGCCGCGGCGACGCCGGTCGCGTGCACCGTCACCCCGGAACAGGTCACCGGCGCTTTCGGCTCGCCCGGTTCCTCGGCCAGCAGCGCGGCGTGCAGGGCAGCGTCGAACAGGGCCGGGTGGAGGGTGTACGACCGCGCGGTCGCCGCTTCCCCGGGCGGCAGCGCCAGCTCGGCGAAGGTCTCGCCGTCCCGGCGCCACAGCGCGGTGACCGCGCGGAAGGCGGGCCCGTAGCGATGGCCGTGGTCGGCGAGGCGCTCGTAGTCGACGGCGATCCGATCCGCGCCCGCCGGCGGCCAGACGCCGTGCGTCTCGCCGTGCGTCTCTTCGGTCGGTGCCTCGGTCGGTGCCTCGGTCGGTGCCTCGGCCGGTTCATCCGCCGGGGCGGTCGTCGCGGTGGCGTGCCGGGTCCACGGCTCGAGCGTGTCGGCCCGGCGGCCCCAGACGGTGACCGGCCGCCCGCCCGTCCCGTCCGGCGACCCGGCCACCACCTGTACCTGCACCCCCTGCCCAGCGGCGAGGACCAGCGGGGCGTGCAGAGCGAGTTCGGCCAGCCGGACCGGCCCGGCGGAGCCGTCCGCGCCGGCCGCCAGCTCGGCGAAGACGGTCGCGGGCACCACCACCCGGCCGCCGATCACGTGGTCGGCCAGCCAGGGCTGACGGTCGAGGGACAGCACGGCGGTGTGCCGGATCCCGGGGCCGTCGGCATCCGGCACCGGCTCGCCCAGCAGGGGGTGGCCGGACCCGTTCTGCGGCCGGACGGCGTCCAGCCAGTAGCGCTGCCGCCGGAAGGGGTAGGTCGGCAGCGGACGCCGTCGGGCACCGGAGTCCGCGTACACCGACCGCCAGTCCACCCCGACCCCGTGCACATGCAGTGCTGCCAGCGCCTCGACCGTCGTCCGGGCGTCGCCGCACGACACGAACACCGCACCCGTGTCCGGCCCCACGCACTCCTCGGCCGCCACGCCGAGCGCGGGGGACGGCCCGGCCTCGACGAAGGCCGTGACGCCCTCCTCGGCGAGCACGCCCACGGCATCGGCGAACCGGACCGTCTCACGGGCCTGCCGCACCCAGTGCTCGGCGGTGGCGAGCGCGTCCGTCTCCGCGCGCCCGGTCAGCGTGGACACGACCGGCACGGTCGGCCGCCGGTAGGTCACCGACTCGGCGACCGCGCGGTACTCGGCCAGCACCGGGTCCAGCAGCGGCGAGTGGAAGGCATGGCTCACCCGCAGCCGGCGCTGCGGCCGTCCGACGGCGGCGGCCAGCGCCGTCACCGCGTCCTCGGGCCCGGAGAGCACGACCGACTCCGGTCCGTTGACCGCCGCGACCGCGACGGCCCGCCCGGGAACCTGGTCGAGCAGGGTCGTCACCTCGGCCAGCGGCGCCCGGACCGCGATCATCGCGCCGCCGGCGGGCAGGGCCGCCATCAGCCGGCCCCGGGCGGCGACCAGCCGTACCGCGTCGGCACGGGAGAACACCCCGGCGACATGGGCGGCGGCCAGTTCGCCGACCGAGTGCCCGACCAGACGGTCCGGCCGTACGCCGAATCCGGCGAGGAGGGCGTGCAGGGTCACCGCGTAGGCGAAGAGCGCGGGTTGCGCGTAGTCGGTGCGGTCCAGCAGGCCCGGCTCGTCGATCACCTCCAGCAGGGGGCGGTCGAGCCAGGGGGTGAACTCCTCGCACAGATCCGAGAACGCGGCGTCGAAAGCGGGGAAGGCCGCCCGCAGCTCGCTGCCCATCCCGGGGCGCTGGGCCCCCTGGCCCGGGAAGAGAAGCGCCACCTTCGGCCGTGGGCGCGCGGTGCCTCGCAGCAGTTCCGGACCGTCGGCGCCGGCGGCCAGCTCGCGCACCCCCCTGAGCAGGCCTTCGGCGTCCGGGGCCAGCACGGCCGCCCGGTGTGACAGCGGGGCCCGCGTCGTGGCCAGCGAGAACGCGACGTCCAGGGCGTCCGCGTCGTCCCGTACGCCGGCCAGCTCCGCCGCCAGCCTCGCGGCATGGGCACGCATCCCGGCCTCGTCACCCCCGCCCACCAGCCAGGGGAGGAGCGGCAGCCGACGGGGTGCCGACGCAGCCGAATCCGAGCCGACTACCCCGATGACCGCCCCATTGACCGCCCCATTGACCACCCGATTGACCGCCCCAGCGACCGCTGGATCGACCGTCGCACCGGCCGCGGGACTCAGTGGCGAACTGACTGGCGGATCGGCCGCGAGGCCGACTGCCGGATCGGCCGCCGGACTGGCCGCCGGACTGACCGCGGGATCGGCCGCCGGACCGACCTCCGTCGGCTCCTCGATGATCACGTGGGCGTTGGTGCCGCCGATGCCGAACGACGAGATCGCCGCCCGGCGCGGACGGTCGCGGCGCGGCCACGGGCGGGCCCGGTCGAGCAGCCGTACCGCACCGCCGGACCAGTCGACGTGGGGCGACGGCTGCTCCGCGTACAGCGAGGCGGGCAGTTCGTCGTGGCGCATCGCCTCGATCATCTTGATCAGGCCCGCCACCCCCGACGCGGCCTGGGTGTGCCCCAGGTTCGACTTCACCGAGCCCAGCCACACCGGGTCGGCCGGGTCACGGCGCTGGCCGTAGGTCGCGAGCAGGGCGCCCGCCTCGATCGGATCGCCCAGCGCGGTGCCCGTGCCGTGCCCCTCGACCGCGTCGACGTCGGACCCCGCCAGCCCCGCGTCGGCCAGCGCCAGCCGGATCAGGTCGCGCTGCGCCTCGCCGTTGGGGGCGGTCAGGCCGTTCGACGCGCCGTCCGAGTTCACCGCGGAACCGCGCAGCACCGCCAGCACCGGATGGCCGTTGCGGCGGGCGTCCGACAGCCGCTCCAGCAGTACCAGACCGACGCCCTCGGCCCAGGCGGTGCCGTCCGCACCCGCGGCGAACGACCGGCACCGCCCGTCCGGCGACAGCCCGCGCAGCCTGCTGAACACGACGAACGGCCGCGGGTTCGACAGCACCGTCACCCCGCCCGCCAGCGCCAGCGAACACTCCCCGGACCGCAGCGACCGGGCCGCCAGGTCCAGCGCCACCAGGGAGGACGAACACGCCGTGTCCAGGGTCAGCGCCGGACCGCGCAGCCCGAGGACGTAGGAGATCCGGCCGGACGCCACGCTCGGCGACGAGCCGACGCCGAGCTGGGCCTCCAGCTCGTGCGCCGACCGTCCGCCGCCGTAGCCGCCGGCATGCATCAGACCGACGAACACGCCGGTGTCGGTGCCCCGCAGCTCCGGCGCCGGGACACCGGCCCGCTCGAAGGTCTCCCAGGCGACCTCCAGGAGCAGCCGCTGCTGGGGATCGGTGGCCAGCGCCTCGCGGGGCGACATGCCGAAGAAAAGAGGGTCGAAGTCAGCGACCCCGTCGAGGAACCCGCCACGGCGGGTGTACGTCGTCCCGGGCCGGTCGGGGTCGCGATGGTGCAGCGACGCGAGGTCCCAGCCCCGGTCGGTGGGGAACTCTCCGGTGGCGTCGCGCCCTTCGGCCACCAGGCGCCAGAGGTCCTCGGGCGAGCTCACGCCGCCCGGAAAGCGGCAGCCGACCGCCACGATCGCCACCGGCTCGGCCTGCGGACCACGCCGCGGCCCGGTCCGAGCGGTTCCGTCCGGCGCGGTTCCGCCCGGGGCGGTCCCGGCCGTCCCGGCAGGTACCGGCCCGGTCGCCCCGTACAGCAGGGTGTCCAGGTGGGCCGCGACCGCGGCCGGGGTCGGGTGGTCCCACACCAGCGTCGCCGGCAGCCGCAGCCCGGTGCGGGTGCCGAGGCGGTGCCACAGGGTCATGGCGTCCATCGACGTCAGACCGAGATCGGCGAACGCCGTGCCCGGATCGGCGGCCGTGCCCAGGATCGCAGCCGTCTCCGTGCACACCAGGTCGGTCAGCGCGGTGCGTCGCTCACCGGGCGTCCGTCCGGCCAGTTCGGCCAGCCCCGGATCGGCCGGGCGGTCGGTGAGCGCCCGGCGCAGCAGGGCCCGGCGCGGTTTGCCGCCGGAGGTGCGCGGTACCGCCGGGGTCAGCAGCACCTCCTCGGGCACCTTGTGCGCGGAGAGCACCGCGGCGCAGGCGCGCAGCAGCGGCGCCGGATCGAGGTCCGGGCGGTCCGGCACCACGAACGCCACCGGAACCTCGCCGAGCAGCGGATGGGCCCGCCCGACCACGGCGGCGTCCCGCACCCCGGGCAGGCCGCACAGCACCCGCTCCACCTCGGCCGGGTCGACGTTCTCGCCGCCGCGCACGATACGGTCGCCCGCCCGGCCGGTGACGGTCAGAAAACCGTGCTCGTCGAGCCGGCCCAGGTCACCCGTGCGATACCAGCCGTCGCGCAGGGCGGCGGCGGTCTCCTCGGGCCGGTTGTGGTAGCCGAGCATGACGCCGGGGCCGCGGACCCAGATCTCGCCGTCACCGCCGCCGCCACCGTCACCGCGGTCCCTCTCGGCCCCACCGGCCCTCTCAGCCCCACCGGCCCTCTCAGCCCCACCGGCCCTCTCGGCCCGACCGGCTCGCTCGGCCCCACCGGCCCGCTCCGGCGCGACGGCCCGTACCTCCACCTCCATACCGGGCAGCGGCATCCCGCTGCTGCCGCGCACCCGCGGTCCGGTGGGCGACTCGACCGCGATCTTGCCGCAGGTCTCGGTACTGCCGTAGCCGTCCAGCAGCGGGGCGCCGAACCGCGCCTCGGTCTCCTCCCGCAGCTGGGGGTTGCTGGGCGCGCCGGCCGTGACGCACAGTCGCAGCGAGGGCACGGCACCCAGGCCGGCGTCCAGCAACTGCCGGTAGGTGAGAGGCACCCCGGCCAGCACGGTCGGCGCGTACTCGCCGACCAGTCGGGCCAGTGCGGCCGGTTCCCGGGCCGTGGTGATCCGGGCGCTCGCCCCGGCCATGGTGGTGCCCAGGACGCAGAGCGAGTGGGCGTAGGTGTGCGAGAGGGGCAGCGGCCACAGGACGCGGTCCGCCGCCGACAGCCCGAGCCGGGGCAGATAGCAGGCGGCCGAGGACCACAGCGCGGACCGCTGGCTGGAGATCGCGGCCCTGGCGGTGCCGGAGGTCCCGGAGGTGTAGAGCAGCCAGGCGGGCTCGTCCAGGCCGAGATCGTCCGGGGGAGCGGACGACGATGCCGCGGCCGGCGCCTCCCAGGCGGTGACTCCGTCGGGCAGCGGTCCCGCACCGGTGACCAGCAGCAGGACGGGACGTCCGGCCGTCAGCCGCGTGATCCGCGGCAGGTGGTGCCGGTCGGTGACCAGCACGGCCGGATCGCAGTCGGCCAGCAGCTCGGCGAGCTCGGCGTCCGTGGCGCGGGAGCTCAGCGGCACCCCCACCGCGCCGGCCCGCACCGTGGCGAGCAGTCCCTCGACCAGGTCCACGCCGTCACCCAGACAGAAGGCCACCCGTGCCGTGCGGCCTACCCCCAGCCGGGCCGCCAACCGGCCGGTCCTGTGCTCCAGCTCGGCCCAGGTCACCGTCCGCCGGTCATCGGCGAAGGCGACTTTCCCGCCGTAGCGCACGGAGTTCTCGACGAGCAACTCCGCAACGGGCCGCACATCCGACGCCCCCGTCATTCCCACCAGGTTCCCCCTTGGTACCAACACCCCTGCCGCCCGTCCCCGTTGGCGAGCCTACGGCCGACCGCACCGCAGACGTCCTCGGCTCGCTGGGCCGGGCGCTTTCCCCGTAGGAGGGCGCCGTCGGGATCGGGGTTGCAACGTCTGTGCGATCGGCGTTTTCTGGAAGTATCCGATGGTGAAACAAGAGCGCCCAGGGTTGCGGCACGGACCGGGGGCTCTGTCCCGGCTGTTTCCCACGGCCAGGCCTCGGTCCGCGCGGTCCGCGTCGCCCCGCGCTCGACGCGGAGGTGAGCCAGGTGAAAGCCGTCGTCTACGAGAAGCCCTTCAGCGTCACGGTCAGGGACGTCGACGATCCGCGGATCCAGCACCCGAACGACGTGCTGGTACGGGTCACGTCGAGCGCCATCTGCGGATCCGACCTGCACATGTACGAGGGGCGTACGGCCGCCGAGTCGGGCATCGTCTTCGGACACGAGAACCTCGGCATCGTCGAGGAGATCGGCTCCGGTGTGACCTCGCTGTCCGAGGGCGACCGGGTGGTCATGCCCTTCAACGTCGCCTGCGGTTTCTGCAAGAACTGTCTGGCCGGCAGGACCGGCTTCTGCCTCACGGTGAATCCGGGCTTCGCCGGCGGAGCCTACGGCTATGTGGCCATGGGCCCCTACAAGGGCGGCCAGGCAGAGCTGCTGCGGGTGCCGTTCGCCGACTTCAACTGCCTGAAGCTGCCGCCGGGCAACGAGTTCGAGACCGACTTCGTGCTGCTCGCGGACATCTTCCCGACCGGCTACCACGGCTGTGAGCTCGCCCAGGTGATTCCGGGCGAGAGCGTCGCCGTCTTCGGGGCCGGCCCGGTCGGGCTGATGGCCGCGTACTCCGCGCTGCTGCGCGGTGCGGCCAGGGTGTTCTCGGTCGACCGCGTGCCCGAGCGGCTCGCCAAGGCCGAGCAGATCGGAGCGATACCGATCGACTTCACCAAGGGCGACCCGGCCGACCAGATCAAGGAACAGACGCGGGGTGAGGGAACGGACAAGGGCGTCGACGCTGTCGGCTACCAGGCCCAGGCGCACGACGCGAGCCACGAGGAACCCGCCGTCGTCCTGAACACCCTGGTCGAGACGGTACGGCCGACCGGCATGCTCGGCGTACCGGGCCTGTACGTCCCGTCCGACCCGGGCGGACCCGACGAGCACGCCAGGCACGGCCAGCTGCTGGTGTCCATCGGCAGGATGTTCGAGAAGGGGCAGCGGATGGGCACCGGTCAGTGCAACGTCAAGCAGTACAACCGCCAGTTGCGTGACCTGATCATCGCGGGGCGGGCCAAGCCCAGCTTCGTGGTCTCCCACGAACTGCCGCTGGAGGAGGCGCCGAGGGCCTACGAGAAGTTCGACCAGCGGATCGAGGGCTACACCAAGGTCGTCCTGCATCCCGGGCACGCCCTCGCGGCGTAGCACCGGCGGCGACCGCCGCGCGGCGGGCCGCCTCCCGTGACCGGCCCGCCGCGCACGGCTACGGCTGCCGGGAGCCGTCCCCGCCCGTCCCGGCCCTCGGGGCCGGAGCAGGGGTGAGGGCGGTGATCCACTCGGCGGGCCAGGGAGCACTCGCCCGGTCCGCCCGCTGCGGCACGTGCACGACCGTATAGCGGCCGGACGCGGCGAGCTGCCGGGGACGGCCGTCGATCTCCTCGCCCCACACCTCGAACCGGAACGTCATCGAGGAGGTGCCGACGCGTTCCACGGCCAGGACCGTCGTCACCTCCTGCTGGAACCAGAGGGGAGCCGTGAAGTCGACCTCATAGCGCACCCGTGGCGCGGCACCGAAATAACCGGCGACGCCCCGCTCACGCACCAGCGCCGCCTCGGCCGCCTCCACGAACCGCACCACCGCCGAGTTGTGGTAGTGCCCGGAGGCGTCGGTGTCCGGCCACTCCACCCGGCACCGGTGGACGGCTCGGACCTCTGCAGCGGGTTCAGGAGCCGGAGAAGCCAAAGAAGTCTCCTTCCGGGAGCTGGTATCTCGTATTTTTCACGATCGTCATGTGAAGTCAATACCGTGAATGCCGTCGAGGGGTGGGGGGGGGCGGGGGCGCCCCCCCCCCCCCCCCCGCGGGGGTA